>NZ_JADYXG010000003.1:0-236807 GCF_015864415.1 Pseudoalteromonas sp. SCQQ13
TCTGGCTAGAGAAAATAAAATTAAATATAACGATGATTCAATATGTTAGTAAATCTCTTAACCAGAGTTCAGGTTAACTATTATGATTTACATACGTCGGCAACTGCATTTGCAAAGTATTCAATATTTGCATCACTCACGCCCGCTACGTTTACACGACTTGAGCCAACAATATAAATGCCGTACTCTTTTTGTAGGCGAGTAATTTGCTCTTTATTAATTCCTAAGAAAGAAAACATACCGTGCTGACGCTCAATAAACGAGAAGTCTTGCGCTATGTCTTTAGTCGCTAGTGTTTCTTTAATTTGTGTACGTAAACCATTTATACGGCTACGCATTTCATCAAGCTCTTGATGCCACATTTGCGTAAGCTCAGTGCTGCTTAAAATTGTATTTACAATGTCAGCACCATGCGCTGGCGGCATTGAATAAATACTACGTACAACACTAAGTAATACTGAGTTTGAAATATCAGCAGTTGCGCTGTCTTTTGCAATTAGTGAACACGCACCAATACGTTCGCGGTAAAGACCAAAGTTTTTAGAACATGAAGAACAAATAATTAACTCTTCAACTGCGTCAGCTAAAATACGTAAACCACGTGCATCTTCTTCTAGTGAAGAGCCAAAACCTTGGTATGCAATATCAACAAGCGGCGTAAAGCCCACTTCTTTTGCAAGCTCAGCAACTACCTTCCACTGTGCTTCGTTTAAATCCATACCACTTGGGTTATGACAACACGCATGTAGTAAAACCACATCGCCTTTAGGCACTTGCTTAAGTGTGTTGATCATCTCATCAAATAATAAGTCTTTATTTTCGTAATCGTAATAAGGGTATTCTTTTACTGTTAAGCCCGCTGCTTCAAATAAGCTAATATGATTAGCCCATGTTGGCGTAGTTACCCACACTGTTGCTTTTGGATTACAACGCATAATAAATTCAGCAGCAACACGTAATGCCCCAGTACCACCTGGCGCTTGCGCCGTACGTACACGGTTAGCTAGTAATGTTTTGTGCTCACCTAATAGTAAGCTTTCCATTTTTTGACAGTAATCTAAATTACCCGCTAAACCAATATAAGATTTGCTGGTTTCATTTTCTAAACGAAACGCTTCTGCTTTTTTTACCGCTTTAAGTACCGGTGTATTGCCTAGCTCATCTTTATAGACACCCACACCTAAATCAATTTTATTAGGGTTAGTATCTTGCTTATAGGCCGCCATAAGGCCAAGAATAGGATCTGTGGGTAATGGTTTTAATACTGAGAACATTGACTATCTCTTATCATTATTTAGGGGGTTGGTGTGAGCTTAAGCTTATCATAAAAACACGCTAGGTTGACTAGTGTTATTGGTACAAAAAAGTGAGGAATTTTAATACAGCATGCCATTAATACAGTTAATACCTTGTGCATGCAAAAAATCATTATTAAAAACCTCAACATAGTCTATTTTTGTTATTTAAACTAAAAATTGAGGAATTTTAATACAGCATGCAATTAGGACTGCGAGTACTTTTTCATCAAAAAAATCATTATGAAACGCCTCAGCATCAATAATTCCTACGCATTCACCACTCCTATTAAATAAAGGTAAGCACACCTCAGACTTAACCTTTGGGTCGCAAGTATAATACTCCCCTCCTTGGCTTAAGTATTGCTCAACATTATTAATAATACGGCCCGTTTTAGAGAGCGCAACTTGCACGTTGTTACTGCCCGCGGCAAAATCGGCTGTAAGCGGAAAAAGCGGCCTACTTGGCGCGCCATGATAAGCTAACTTTAAAAGCTGTTTACCCTGTGCAGTATCGTGAGTTTGATAAATACCATACCAATCAACCCCAGTTTGCTGCTGTATGTAGTTTACAATAGCCTGTAAGTTAGCAAGCTTAGTGTGCGTTTGCTCATTGTTAGTTACGTAAGCAGTTAACTTAAACGGTTCATCTTGCAGATAACCAAATAAACTACATGCTCCGCCCTCACCTAACTGTGGAATTTGATAATGCCAGCGAACTTCAGGCAAGCTAGTGCTTACAAGTGCTTGCTCAAGCGCTGTTAGCTCTGCTGAAATTAAACGGGTGTCTGCACTGAGTTGTGCTTGTTGTAAATAGGAATTAATCATTTGGCCATCCATACTTCTATAGTGTGCAAATATTAGCATGGATTTTTTTACAGTGCTAGCTCAACTTATAACACATTTCAACTTGGTTCCCACTGCTGTTATAAGTCACTCTCTGTGCTATTTCGTCAAGCAGTGACAGCCCGCGACCAAACTCAGCTGCGTCATTAAATAGGGTATCTTGCTGGTGAGTGTACCCGCAGCCGCTGTCGCAAATAATAAAGTATAAGTTCAAGCTATCAGGGCAGTAACTTACCTCTATAGAGAGTTTTGCATTACTAAGTTCTGCAAGTTTTTTTGCGCGCAATTCATAATATTTAAAAAAGCCATCATCTTGAGTTTTTAATTGTGAGTCTAATTTAAGTACACCATGATCAAGCGCATTATTGTATGCCTCCGATAGGAGTAAAAATATATTCGCTCTATGTGCTTTTAAGCCACTAATACTGCTGAGCATATTTACTAAATCATAAACCGGATCGGTGTTTTTTATTTGCTTCGAATCTAAACTCAATGACATATTAAACGCTAATTTAGAAAATGCCTCTCTGGGTTCCGGCTTTACACTTAGTGGTAAACAATTGAGTAACACTATGCTTATATCGTCTTGTTGTTTAGTACCATCAGCAAACTGACTTACGCTATTAACGATGTTTTCGCTGCTGATCATCGGGTTCATTTTTAAGGTTTCGATAAAGCGTTGTTCACTAAAAAAAACACCTTGTTTATTCGGTGTTTCAATTATGCCATCGGTTGCAAGTACAAGCCGTGTTTGCTCATTTACTTCAAAGTGAATAACCTCATGTTCAAACTCTTGATTGTTTAATATACCCAATGCCATATGTTGCGATTCTAGCGTTTTTTTAAGGTTACCTTGCTTATCTATTAAGTAAGTATCGGGAAGCCCGCCTAGCCATGCCGATATACTTTTACCAGATACACTTAGCTCTATAATAGTTGCAGCGCAAAACATATGTCCGGGCAGTAAATTGTATAATAATAAGTTTAATTCGCGGGCAATGTCGTGTAACGCCATACCTTTTTTAACCATAGTGTAAAACACACGCGATGCTGGTAAAGCGCCTATTGCCGCCGCTAAACCATGACCGGTAAAATCACCCAACATGCAATATAAATTACCTATAGGACTTTGCGCGACTAAAAACATATCGCCGTTAAACATGGTGGCAGGCGATAAATTAAAATCGAGGTGGGTTTTAAATTGATCTTGATTTTCGAGGGAGTTATTAAAAATATGCTCAATAATTTCATACTCTCGCTCACGCTGATTTTGATGCTCCTCAAGTAATATTTTTTGCTGGTTAGCCTTTTTACTTAATTCACGGGTCCTGCAGTGGGCTTTAATTTTGGCGTGTAAAATTACTTTTTCGAACGGCTTTTGAATAAAGTCATCACCGCCAACCGCTAAACAACGCTCAAAGCTGGCGTGATCATCCAGTGCCGTAATAAAAATAATAGGTAAATGAATATCGTTAAAGCGTTGTTTTATTATTTTTGCCGTTTCAAAGCCATCCATAATAGGCATTACTACATCAAGTAGCACAATATCAATTGGGGTTTGCGCGAGTATCTTTAGAGCGGCAACACCATTATACGCCAAAGAAACTGTATAGCCTTCTTGTGTTAATAGCCTTTGCAGTAATATTCGGTTAAGGGCTTGATCATCAACAACTAAAATATGCATCATTAGTTAATATCAAACTTCTTATCAAACCGAGATATTTGTAATATTTTTTTTAATTGTGGTTGGCAGTTGCTGATCTCAAATTTATTGACCTGTGTATCTATGCTTTTTTGCATATTTAGCAGCATACCTAATGCTGAGCTGTCCATGTAATCGGTTTCCCTTAGGTCGATAATTACTTTAGTAATGCTTTTGTCTATTTGCGCATACGCTTGGCGAAAAGATTGCACTAAATTAAAGTCAAACTTACCCTTTATATGTATTGTTAACGTAGCTGCATCGGCCGATATACTTTTAGTTAAACTCATATTATGTCCTATTAATATTCTTTGAATCAAATATAACTGTTTAAAACTAATTAGCAAAAATAAAAACATCAATACACAAATTTGCTATTATTTACGCCATTGTTTGATTCAATTTTTGTATAGGGTAATGATGAGCGATAGTCACTTAGTATATTCAACACAAACGGGGCGAATAGAGCAACCAAAACCAGAGAAAGAAGTTGCAGGTAAACTATTTAAAGACGGGTTTGTGCGTATTGAGCGCCAAACAAAAGGACGCAAAGGCAAAGGCGTTATGCTGGTAGTTGGAGTCGATCCTAAAGAGCATGATTTAAAAAAATTAGCTAAAACACTTAAAAGTAAAATGGGCCAAGGCGGCGCAGTAAAAGACGGTCTTATTGAAGTACAAGGTGATGATCGCGATAAACTAAAAGCTATTTTAGAAAGCTTAACCTTTAAAGTAAAAATTGCGGGTGGTTAAACCCGCAATTTAATTTTATTTTTCGTCCTTCGCCATTTGCTCCAATCGTTCAAAAAGCATGGGTAAATCGCGCTCTGCAATTGGCGGGCTAAAGTAATACCCTTGCACTATAAAGCAATTGTTATTTTTCAAAAACTCTACTTGCTCAACGGTTTCTACCCCTTCGGCAACCACATCGAGTTTTAGCTTTTGCGCCATGGCTATAATTGCCGCTGTTATTGCCATATCATTATTATCATCTGGAATATCTTTTATAAATGAGCGATCAATTTTAAGAATATCCACCGGAAAACGTTTCAAGTAACTTAATGAAGAGTAACCAGTACCAAAGTCATCTATAGAAATAGAAACCCCGAGTCCCTTTAATTCATGTAGTTGTGCTATAGCAGCTTCTACATTGCCCATCAGCATACTTTCGGTTAATTCTAAATGTAGGCTTTTAGCCGACACCTGTGTACTGGCTATTATTTTTTTCAGTGTAGGTAATAAGCTGGCATCTTTAAACTGTCTGGCCGATAAGTTAATCGCAATATTACTCGCTCTACCTTGGCGCTCTAACTTAACTGCAAAATTACATGCTTGGTGTAATACCCACTCTCCCAGTTCAACAATTAAACCGGTAGCTTCTGCAATAGGTATAAATTTAGTGGGTGCAATCGCCCCTTCTGTTGGATGAAACCAGCGTAACAATGCTTCGTAACCCACTATAAGCTGAGTGCGGCTATCAATCTGCGGCTGATAATAAACCGTGAGTTGTTTATCTTTTATCGCTTGGCGTAGCTCGTTTTCAATAAACAAGCGTTCATTTGCAGCAGTATTGAGCTCTTGGCTATAAAAATGAAAGGTGTTACGCCCTTTTGCTTTTGCTTCATACATGGCTAAGTCGGCATGCTTTAACAGTTGGTCTTCTTCTTGGCTGTCGTATGGGGCCATAGTAATGCCTATACTGGCACTAATAATAACTTCGTTACTGCCAAGTTGAATAGGCTCATTAAGGGTTTTTTGAATCGTATTTGCCACTTGAGTTGCATGCTCTTGATGCTCAATGCCACTGAGTAATATAGCAAACTCATCACCGCCTAAACGCGCAATAGTATCCTCTGCTCTTAGGCGTTGCTTTAATCTATTTGCAACTTCAACGAGTAATTGATCGCCTGAATTATGGCCTAAGGTATCGTTAATACGTTTAAATTCATCTAAATCAAAATAAAACAATGCAAAGGCATAATGCCCGCGTTCAGCGAGCGCCATCGATTTACGCAGCTGCATTCTAAAAAATGTTCGATTAGCAAGTCCTGTTAAAGTATCAAAATAAGCAAGCTGTTCCATTTTACGCTGGCTTTCTTTAACAAACGAAATATCCTGCGCAGAGGCTACGTAACTGGTAATTGTTCCGTCATCTTCGCGAATAGGTGAAATACTTAAAGAAACCCAAATAGGCGCTTTATTATTGCTTTCAATTAAGGTGTCGCCACGCCAACAATTACGACTGCGTAAATCAACATCTATATCATCAATTAATATAGCCATTTCGCTTGCAATAATGCTTAATAAAGGCGCTCGATTAAAATGTTCCTCTGAAAAGCTGGTCATTTCAAGCATTTTAGGGTTTACGTATTCAATGACAAAGTTTTTATCGGTGATCACCACACCAGTACCAGAAAACGCCACGGCTTTGGATAGTCGCCTGGCTGCTTTTTCTGCAATTTCTTTTTCAATAATACGCTGGTTAAGCCCATCTATTAGCTTTCTAATTTCAATGGTCATGTCTTTAAATGAGCCGTTGAGAGTGCCTATTTCATCTTTGTTTTCTTTTGGAAATTCTATTTGTAACTGGCCTTGACCAAAGTTTGTAACGGCATAAACCAAAGAATGTATACGCCTAAGTACTAGCTGATAAAGTGCTTGATGTAAGAGTAAGGCGACTAAAATGGCATAGAGTATAAATAGCCCAAAAAACTTCATCTTTAAATCTGCTAATGCTGAGAATGTTGAAGAACGTTTTTTATATACCCCTACATACCAATCTAAGCCATCTATTTTATGAATATTAATAATATGCGCTTCATTATTTAATTTGAATGAGTCGGCATATTCAGACCGTTGCATTTTAATCGCATCATCTACAATTACTTGTAATGTGGGATCAATAAAGTCCTCAGGGAGTAGTTTTTTACCTGCTTTACCATATTGTGCATAACTTGATTGGGTTAAATTGGGGTGCGCTAATAACTGCCCTTGGCTGTCAAATACCACTAACTGTTTTTCTTTTCCGCCAATTGGCAATTGCGATATTAATGTTTTTAGCGCGATGTCACTGCCAGTAACACCTAAAAACTCACCCTCTTTATAAATAGGAACCGTTAAGCTAATAGCCCATTTATGCCATATAGTATCGTAATAAACTTTAGACCAAACAGGCCTATGTTGAGGATTAGTAAGCGCCTTAACGTAATTAAAGCGCGTACTTTGTGTAAATGTATAATTAGCTGGCGCATTTAAAGCCTCGTTAGGCGGCGCTATGCGAATAAAGTTATCTTTAGTAATAAGGTAAAAATTAAAAAAATCTTGAGTTAGTGGTGGCGATATAATTTTCCAGAGCGTTTCAGAGTCTGATATTAATTGTTTATAAAAAGGTGTATAGCTAGTTTGTGGGATAAATGCAGCCGAAAGCCCATCAGTAGAGGCACTGCGTATCGTACCGTCATTATTTAATTGCAGTGTATTTACTTTATTACTTATTAACGATGACCGATCACTAAATAGCTGCTCACCCACAACTATATTTGCTTGCTGAGCAACTTTAATTTTAGTGTTTAGTAAGTTTTTGAATTGTTTTATAAGTAATTCGTTAGATTCTTTTAATACTTCATGCTCTTCAAAAACCAGTTGTTTTTCTTCAGATTTGAGCATTAACGCGGCCGCACACACTCCAGCAATTAAACATATTGCAGAAATCAACAATGACAACTTGACGCTAAGTGAGTTTATCCCGAAACGAGATGGGGGGCGTCGATACACCACAGGCTAACCTTTTTATTATTAATAATTATTATTATTTGAACCAGTAATTGAAATATACCAGATCCAAGATCATATTTATAAATTATTTGTAAACTATATAAAAAAAACAAAGGGAACAAGACAAATTTATGCAACAATCACGGCCTATTACAAGTAAATCCAACACAGTTAACCTTGAAAATAGCCACTAGTGATAGATTTATTTTTCAGAGCTTAAGTTATTTAACAAAAGCGCTGTTGACATTAACAGTAACTCTCCATACATTATCATCATGAACATTACTTACGCAGTTACTTTTTTTTCGTTTTTTAGCTTCTTTATATAGAAGAGGCTGAACTGTTTGTGAGATAAAATCAATCGAATAGCAAAGCCTCCCAACCGGGAGGCTTTTTTGTTTTTGCTGTATGAACAGCATACTTTTGGAATGAGGAAAGCCAAATGAGCAATGATGTACTAAATACACTTCGACACGATATAAATGAGATAGATTCTGATTTACTGGTTTTACTAGCCAAACGACGTCGTATTAGCCATGGTGTGGTGGAATATAAAATAGCGAACAATAAACCGATTCGTGATGAAGCCCGTGAATTAGCACTTCTAGAAAAGCTGATAGGTTATGGGAAATCGTTAGGGTTAGACGCCTATTACGTAAATAATGTTTTTCAAACTATTTTAGAAGACTCTGTATTGCATCAACAAGCTATGCTGCAAAAAAACCTTAACCCAGATGCGTTAAGCGAAACCCATCGTGTTACGTATTTAGGTGGGCAAGGCTCATACAGCCAGTTGGCCTGTCATAAATACTTTAGCCGTCGCCCAGGTAAGTTAGTTGAAATAGGCTGTAGCTCGTTTGACGAAATTACCGGTAAAGTAGAAAACGGCCAAGCCGATTTTGGTTTGCTGCCTATTGAAAACACCAGTTCAGGCAGTATCAACGAAGTATTTGATTTACTACAACATGCACAAGTGTCTATTGTTGGTGAAGTAACGCACAGTGTTGAACATTGTTTACTTGCCAACCCAGATACTGAGCTTAGCCAACTTACAAAAATATTTGCTCACCCGCAACCGTTTGCTCAATGTAGCCGCTTTTTACAAGGCCTTGGTGAGCTGCAACACGAAACCTGCGACTCAACTTCAAGTGCCCTGCAATCAGCACTAAATACGCCAAATAGTGCCGCTATTGGCTCTGCCCAAGCAGGTAAAAATGTAGGCCTAGAAGTGATTAAATCTAACTTAGCAAACCAAAGCGAAAACCACAGCCGCTTTATTGTTGTAGCGCGTAAGCCATTACAGGTATCAAAGCAAATACCCACTAAAACCAGTTTAATTATGGCCACTAAACAGCAGGCTGGTTCACTTGCCGATGCATTAATGATTTTTAAACAACATAAAATTAATTTGGTTAAGTTAGAGTCTCGCCCTATGCCGGGTAACCCATGGGAAGAAGTATTTTACGTCGACTTAGAAGCGAACCTTGCCGACAGCCAAGTAAAAAATGCATTAGAGGAGCTAAAAGAATACACTCAGTATGTACGTATTTTAGGCTGCTATCAAAGCGAAACGCTCCAAGCTGTGAGTGTAAATACGCAATAACGCGCAGCTTATAATGTAAAAAGGGCTTAATTAAGCCCTTTTTTGTTTTTCTGTTTTAATCTAGCACTTTTGCGTCATTCGCTTTATTTAACAGGCTGCGACTTTGGGTTAAAAAGTGCGCTGTCGAATCTGAAAAATAAGCTTTTGCATCAGCAAAGGCATCAATAAGCGCGGGCTTATCTCCTGCTTTTAACTTTTTAAGTGTGTCTGCAAAAGTCTGTTGATACTGCGCCAGTAAGCTCTCTACGTTATCAAATTGCGCTAACATAATATCTGAATATAACTCTGGCGATTGCGCAAATAAGCGCCCAACCATCATTAACTCTAATTGATAGATAGGTGATGAACAGCTACGTAACTCCGCTAATGTATGGCTTTGTTTTGCTAAAAACTGCCCATATACAAAGGTGGTTAAATGGCGCATTACCTGAATTATTTGCATTGCTTCGTCATGTTTTTTCGCATCAAGTTCAACTAGCTGGCAACCCCACACTTGCAACTGTGCTAACAAGCCCTGTGCAACATCGTGGTCACGCCCTTCACACACCACCACTGTTTGCTTAACCCAGTGCGAAATATCTGGGCCAAACATAGGATGCAGCCCTACAACTGGGCCGCTATGCGCTGCTTTTAGTGCTTTAATTGGCGCTTGCTTAACCGATGTTATATCTACCAATAAACAGCCTTCATCTAACTTAGGTAGTTCAGCAACTACAGTTTCTAACGCATTAATAGGTACGCTTAATAGTACTAATTTAGCGCCTTTTAAAATTGCTGCAGCGTTTACTTGATCTTGCTTATCAAGGGTTTTCACTTCGTAACCAGAGCGCTGAAATTGCTTAGCAAATAATTGCCCCATAGCACCTTGCCCACCCACAATAACAATGGGTGATAAATGCGGTGCAGCACATGCAAGTTTGGCTTGCTGATTCTGATACGCTTCGCGCATCATACGCCTAAGAATATCTTCAACTAACTCTGGGCTTACTCCCTGATTAATTGCTTCTTGGCGCCTTGCAGCTAATAAATCAGCTTCACGATCGGGTGCATGAAGTGGCGCACCAGTTTGCTGCTTTATTGCGCCAATTTTTTGAGTAAGCGAATTACGCCTTGCCAGCAGTGCCACCAACTGTGTATCACACTCATCAATACCCACTCTTAACTGGGCTAAATCATTTATATCCGCCACTTGCATACCACCTTAAAAAGCAAAAACGCCAACTTAAGTTTACATTAAAGTAAACTAATCAATACGATAAATACTAACAGGATCAATAGCCTGATAAAAGACTAAATAAGTAAAAGGTTAAATTGAAAAACAATACTTTGAGAAGCAACGAATACCTTTAAAGTAAATATTAATTATTTACCCTAAAAGCCGCAGTCAATAAAAGTAAATTAGCAAGCTAAAAAGCCTGCATTTGTTGCATAGTAGAGTTATCACGTTTATTCTTATATTATTCATATAGTAATTAAAATAAACAGGATCCATAAAATGGAAGAAGTTTTAGGAACAGATGTAGACGCTTCACAATTAATAGACCAAGCCATATCACTCGTTATGACTTACGCACCAAAATTTGTGCTCGCTATTATTACTTTACTGGTTGGCCTATGGCTGATCAACCGCTTTGTTAAGGTTTTAGATAACCGACTAGGCAAAAAAGATCCAACACTAAACAAGTTTTTATGTGGCTTAATTAGCGCTGTAGTGAAAATTATGCTGCTTATTTCGGTGGCCTCTATGGTAGGTATCGAAACCACCTCATTCATCGCGGTGATTGGTGCTGCAGGCCTGGCAATAGGTCTTGCACTGCAAGGCAGTCTAGCTAATTTTGCTGGCGGTGTGCTGTTGCTAATTTTTAAACCGTTCAAGGTTGGCGATACTATCGAAGCACAGGGCTTTATGGGCGCAGTCGTCGAAATTCAAATTTTATACACGGTAGTAGATACCTTCGATAACCGCCGCATTGTTATTCCAAACGGTAGCCTATCGAATGCGACACTAGTGAACGTAAGTATTTATGACA
Source organism: Pseudoalteromonas sp. SCQQ13 (assembly GCF_015864415.1). Taxonomy (NCBI): domain Bacteria; kingdom Pseudomonadati; phylum Pseudomonadota; class Gammaproteobacteria; order Alteromonadales; family Pseudoalteromonadaceae; genus Pseudoalteromonas; species Pseudoalteromonas sp. SCQQ13. The sequence continues at coordinate 11,248 of NZ_JADYXG010000003.1, forward strand.
AACGCCGCTGTGATATGACCTTTGGAATTTCGTATAACGACGACATAGATACGGCAAAAGCTATCTTAAAACGCCTGTTTGAAGAAGACGAGCGCTCTTTAACAGATCCGGCACCACGTATTTGTGTTGCCAGCCTTGGCGATAACTCAGTTAATTTAATGTTTCGCGCTTGGGTTGCAACAGGTGACTTATGGCCTTACTACTGGGATATGCAAGAAAAAGTGAAAAAAGCGTTTGATAAAGAAGGTATTTCTATTCCTTTCCCACAACGCGATGTACATGTTCATAACGTTAAGTAATTTGTATTGTGCATAGGTTCAACTAGCCTAATAACTTAGTCGCGGTAAGGTCGTATAAAGCGCCCTTACCGCAATCCTTACTGCCCATCCAATACCCCTTCAAGTTATACCTAGTTACACATGGCTCCACTTTTTGAGCTATTTTCATCACCCTACTTCCTTAAATAACCTGAGCTCCGGATAATAAACTTATCTCAAGCAGCTATTTTCAGCGCTAACTGCGTTGAATTTTCTTGCAAGAGGCCAGCTATTGACGCGTAAATTCGCCTTGTTTTCACTGAAAACCTCTGGCTAGAGAAAATAAAATTAAATATAACTATGATTCAATACGTTAGTAAATCTCTTAACCAGAGTTCAAGGTTAAATACTATAATTCATCTGCCAAATTTTTATTTTCTGTGCTTTATTTGGCTTAGGTATATTTAGCTTAAGTTTTGCTTGAGCAAAGTTATGCTCATACTGGCGTTAATTGGGTTATTACGTATTCTGCGGGTAAGTTGAAAAGGTGTTTAAAACACATATTGATAAAAATTTATCGAGGTGCACTTTGTGTTTAGCAATAAAGGAAGCCTAACTATACTGGTGAATATTACGACAGTGAGACTCCTAGTCCGACAGCTGTGGTTTAAGCTTTAGTATTTAGCCTGAAATTTTATGTTATAGAAACCAAAACGGGTTGCAACCCGAAGGATGCAACCCGTTTTTTTGCGTTGATAAACAGCGCGTATTAGTTAAGTTTTTCTCTAATACGTGCAGATTTACCAGAACGCTCACGTAGATAGTAAAGCTTAGCACGACGAACTGCACCGCGACGCTTAACTGTTACGCTATCAATAAGAGGGCTGTGCGTTTGGAATACACGCTCAACGCCTTCACCGTTCGAAATTTTACGAACTGTGAATGCTGAGTGAAGACCACGATTACGCTTAGCGATTACAACACCTTCAAAGGCCTGTAGACGCTCTTTAGCACCTTCTTTTACTTTTACCTGTACAACTACTGTATCACCAGCGCCGAATGCAGGTACGTCTGTTTTAAGCTGCTCATCTTCAAGCGCTTTAATAATATTTTGGTTTACTTTTGCCATTATGTTTCTCACTTTCCTAGGTGTAACTGTCTTCTAGCCACAAGCTTTTTGGTACTCTTGCTGAAATTTCGCGAGTAATACCGCTTGCTCCTCAGTCAGAGCTAGGTTATGCAACAAGTCAGGACGGCGTAGCCAAGTTCTGCCTAATGACTGCATAAGCCGCCATTTTGCTATCTCTTGGTGGTTTCCGCTGAGCAATACAGCAGGCACCTGTTTGTCGTCCAATGTTTCTGGCCGTGTATAGTGAGGACAATCTAACAAGCCATCCGAAAATGAGTCTTGTTCTGCTGATTGGTTATGACCTAATACGCCAGGCACTAATCGCGCTACTGCGTCAATTAATGTCATGGCTGGTAATTCACCACCACTCAAAATAAAATCACCAATTGACCATTCTTCGTCAACGTATGACTCTATTATTCTCTCATCTATACCTTCATAGCGACCGGCAATCAAAATCAGTTTTTTAGAGCTTGCGAGTTCGCTAGCTCCTTGCTGATCTAGTTTGCGCCCTTGTGGGGACATATAAATTACTTTAGCACCATCACCTGCAGCTTTTTTAGCCTCGGCAATCGCTTTTTTTAATGGCTCAACCATCATTAACATACCTGGTCCGCCCCCGTAAGGACGATCGTCCACGGTTCTATGCTTATCTAAAGCGTAGTCTCGCGGATTCCAGCAGTTAAAATCAATTAAGCCACTTTTTACTGCGCGACCGGTAACACCCTGGTCTGTAATAGCGTCAAACATGTCAGGAAAAAGGCTTATCACCCCTACCCATAATGAACTCGTTTGCGTCATTAAAACCCTGGATCCCAGTCTACGGTAATTTCTCTTGCGTCGTGTTTAACTTCGATAATAACTGTATCAGTTAAAAACGGAATTAAACGCTCTGCTTGACCAAATGCGTCTTTACTGTTTGCTTTAACAACCAGTACGTCATTTGACCCTGTCTCCATTAGGTCATCAACAATGCCTAAATCGTAACCTTTATCAGTTACAACCGACATGCCAATGAGATCTCGCCAATAGAACTCACCTTGCGGGAGTTCTGGTAATTGCGCTGAATCCATTGAGATTTCTGCGTGGGTATAAGCCACTGCTTCGTCTCGATCGTTTACTTGCGCAAATTTAGCGATAAAGCCTTTGTTGTGGCGACGCCAGTCGACCACTTCTAAGGTCTGCCATTTACCTTGCTGCCCTATCAACCACGGGCTGAAATCGAAGATCCCTGCGGGATCATCAGTAAATGAATGTACCTTAAGCCAGCCCTTTATACCATACGGGGCACCGAGCTTTCCTACGACAATTATTGATGAGGTGTTCTCTTGACTCATGGTTACACTTACGCCTATTAAGCCGCTTTACGAGCGTCTTTTACTAACTTAGCTACGCGATCTGAAAGAGACGCGCCCTGACCTACCCAGTGTTCAACACGTGGTAAATCTAAACGAATTTTTTCTTCTTGACCTGCAGCAATTGGGTTAAAAAAGCCTACTTTCTCGATGAAGCGACCGTCACGCGAGAAACGGCTATCCGCAACCACAATTTGATAGAAAGGGCGTTTTTTAGCGCCACCACGTTGCAAACGAATAGTTACCATACCGTCCTCTATAAAGATTGACTGTTTTCATTAATAAGATTTACTCCCCAGAATGGGGAGCTGGGGAATTGTACGAGTTTTTAGCAACAATGCAAGTAAGAAGTGATGCTAAAAGCCAGATTAGTAGGTTAAAGCGTGATCCCAACTTTAAATTAGCGTTAATAACGTTTAGCACGCATAATTTATTCAACAAAAAAGGAGCTATTTGCTCCTTTTTATATATTTTACATCGTTACGTTTAAGCTAACGCTAAACTCAACTTTAAAATTTAGGGCCACCGCCACCCATCATTCCCGGCGGTAACATACCTTTCATGCCGCGCATCATTTTGGTCATGCCGCCTTTGCCTTTCATTTTTTTCATCATTTTTTGCATTTGGGTAAACTGTTTTAGCAGTTTATTAATTTCTTGTACTTGCGTACCAGAACCTGCTGCAATGCGTTTTTTACGTGACCCTTTAATGATTTCTGGGCGGGCGCGCTCTTTTTTTGTCATTGAGCTAATAATGGCTTCCATTTGAATGAAGGTTTTATCGCCCATTTGGCCTTTAACAGCATCGGGTAAGTTAGACATACCTGGCAATTTATCTAGCATCGACATCATGCCGCCCATGTTTTTCATTTGCTTAAGTTGATCCGCAAAGTCATCAAGGGTAAAACCAGCGCCTTTAAATACTTTTTCAGCGACTCTGGCAGCTTGCTCTTTATCTACTTTCATTTCGACTTCTTCGATCAATGAAAGTACATCACCCATGCCTAGAATACGTGACGCTATGCGGTCAGGGTGGAAAGGCTCAAGTGCATCAATGCGCTCACCCACACCCATAAATTTAATTGGCTTGCCAGTGATGTGACGAATAGATAAAGCAGCACCACCACGCGCATCACCATCGGTTTTTGTTAATATAACACCGGTAAGTGGCAGGGCTTCGTCAAATGCTTTAGCTGTATTTGCCGCATCTTGACCTGTCATTGCATCTACAACAAACAAGGTTTCGATTGGGTTAATTGCTTTGTGAAGATTTTTAATCTCATCCATCATGTCGCTATCAACATGCAGTCGACCTGCAGTATCGACTAATACCACATCAATAAATTTCTTTTTCGCATGAGAAATAGCTGCGGTTGCTATATCAACCGGCTTTTGCGAAATATCACTTGGGAAAAAATCAACACCAACTTCAGCAGCGAGCGTTTCTAGTTGCTTAATTGCTGCAGGACGGTATACATCGGCACTTACTACAAGTACTGATTTTTTCTTGCGCTCTTTTAAAAACTTAGCCAGTTTAGCAACACTGGTGGTTTTACCAGCACCTTGCAAACCCGCCATCATAACAACAGCAGGGGGTTGTGCATTTAGGCTTAGCTCTTCGTTGGCTTCACCCATGGCTTTTTCGAGTTCTTCACGTACTATTTTTACAAATACTTGGCCTGGGCTTAAGCTTTTTGTAACTTCAACACCTACCGCACGCTCTTTAACTTGTTTTACAAAATCGCGAACAACGGGCAACGCCACATCGGCTTCTAAAAATGCCATGCGCACTTCACGAAGAGTGTCTTTAATATTCTCTTCTGTTAGGCGGCCACGGCCACTAATGTTTTTTAAGGTTTTACCTAATCGTTCTTGGAGATTCTCAAACATATTACGGTTCCGATAAGACGTTTATACCAACCCAATTAAAGCGCCTTTAACTCTGTGCGCTGTATTAATAGAATTAATATTATTAAATTTCAATTAAAAGCAGTATACCGTAAATGGTGTCTTACAATACAGTGTTCAAGTGCAGCTTGTTGAGTTTCTTTTTTTAAGGTCTATGCATTTGCTTTGCTATAAAATACAATGGCTATATAACAATCATTAATTATTTGACTCAAATTAAGTGGCCCAAGCACAATGCTGATTATTAGCTTAACTATTATTGCCAGTTTATTTTATGTGTTAGCAACGTCTTACGTGCTCTCACGGTTGTTTCATCAACAAGGCCCTAGCCAAAAGCTAACTATTATATTGAGTACTGTGGCTATTTTGGCGCACATGCTGTTGTTAGTAAATTCGGTTTTTAGAGCAGACGGACAAGATTTAAGTATTGTCAATGTGGCGCTTTTAACCTGCTGGGTTATTGTGATTTCTGTCACTACGGTATCGTTAAAGTTTCCGGCGACCTTATTATTGCCGGTCGTGTACGGCTTTGCTGCACTACTAACTATGGCAAGCTTGTTTATACCACACCATATTTTACTGCAAAGTATTGATGTTGATGTGGGCTTAGTAACCCATATTTCGTTATCATTACTCGCTTACTGTATTTTAATTATTGCTACTTTATATGGCGTACAATTTTACTTTATTGATAAGCGCTTAAAGCGTAAAGATTTAGCTATTGTACACAGCCATTTACCACCACTAATGGTGGTTGAACGCCAACTGTATCAATTGGTTAACTTAGGTACTATATTACTCACTTTGGCACTATTGTCGGGATTTGTATTTCTCGATGGTATGTTCGCTACTCAATTTATCCATAAAACGATATTATCGCTTGTTGCATGGTGTATTTTTGCTGTGATTGCGCTTGGCCATATGAAAAAAGGCTGGCGTGGTAAACCTGTGGTTATTGCTATTATGGTTGCTGCTTTTATTCTTACACTGGCTTATTTTGGCAGTCGTTTTATACAAGAAGTTATTCTAAATAAATTTTAACTTGACTCTACTAACTCACTCTAGCCTAATACACGCTAGTTTATAATAAAAGGATCCATCGTTGGACGCCATATCGACCAGTACCTTGTTTATCATTTTAGGTTTTTTGGTACTTTTTTCTGCTTATTTTTCTGGCTCAGAAACCGGAATTATGTCAATCAATCGTATACGCCTGCGACATCTCACCAAAGAGAATCATCGCGCTGCTAAACGTGTCAGTAAATTACTTAGTCGTCCGGATAGGCTCATTGGTTTAATTTTAATCGGCAATAATTTAGTTAATATTGCCGCTGCACAAGTTGCTACTATTATTGGTATTCGTTTATACGGTGATTTAGGTATTGCTGTGGCAACAGGTGCGTTAACCTTAGTAGTGCTTATTTTTGCAGAAATAACCCCAAAAACACTTGCTGCTCTCTACCCTGAAAAAGTTGCCTTCCCAAGTTCTGTTGTGCTTAAAGGATTACTAAAAATCCTTTTCCCATTTGTCGTTGTTATTAACTGGCTAACCAACGGCATATTGCGGTTATTTGGTATTAGTGCGGCACAAATAGATGAGCACAGCATGAGTAAAGAAGAGCTAAAATCAGTACTTAATGAGTCTGGTGCACTTATTCCTGCGCGTCACCAAAGCATGTTGACCTCAATTTTAGATTTAGAACAAGTAACCGTTGAAGATATTATGATCCCACGTAACGAAATTGTGGCCATAGATATTAACGATGAATGGAAACTTATTAGCCGCCAACTGACTCATGCACAACATACGCGTGTATTGTTATATAGAGATAACATAGATGACGCGGTGGGGTTTATTCATTCGCGTGATGCGCTTAGGTTACTTACAAAAGAGCAATTTGATAAACCATCGTTGCTACGCGCTGTACGTGAAATTTATTTCATACCTGAAGGCACATCACTAAATACGCAGCTATTAAAGTTTCAGCAATCTAAAGAGCGTATTGGCTTGGTGGTAGATGAGTATGGCGACATTCAAGGTTTAGTTACCCTAGAGGATATACTTGAGGAAGTGGTAGGCGATTTTACCACCACCCAAACTCGTACGCCAAGCGAAGAAGTAACCACACAAACCGATGGCTCGTGCATTGTAGATGGCGGTGCTAACGTGCGCGACTTAAATAAAGAAATGGGCTGGGAGTTTCCACTCGACGGGCCTAAAACACTCAGCGGCTTAATAGTTGAGTATTTAGAAAACATTCCTGATGCCAATTTAAGTTTGCGTATTGCCGGCTACCCTATTGAAGTACTTGAAGTAAAAGAAAACATGATAAAGCTGGTTAAAATACAGCCGAAAAAACGTAAAAAATAAACTAAAAAAGGAGCCAATTGGCTCCTTTTTTGTAGGCTAAATAAATACAACAGATGTTATTAGCCAAAAAACAAACGCTCTAACCACCCTTTATTTAAATCTGCTTCACAACGCTTTAACTGCGCACCATAACGGCTCGCACGGTGTTTTACTTTATTAGCCACACCCATTAACCATTTTTTCTTTTTGTAAGTACCGCGTTTGTAACCGCCCCACCCTTCGTGATAATTAAGATACTGACCGTAGGCATCCCATTTAGATACGCCGTTTATTTTATGGGTTTTATAAGCAAACCAGCCCATAAAGTCGATAGCATCATCAAAGTCGTCTCTATCGGCGCCACTATTCTTACTTTCACGAATATAATCAGACCAGGTCATCGTTTTTGCTTGTGAGTAGCCATAAGCAGAGCTTGCTCTACCGGTAGGAATAATCCATAAGAAATACTGCATTGGTGGAGCTGCGTCATGTTTAAACGAGCTTTCTTGGTACATCATGCTCATAAGTACGTGCTTGGGAGCGCCCCATTTTTCTTGAGCATCTTTGGCACCAAAGTACCAACTTCTTTTTTCTTCAAAAATTTTACAAATATCATCAGGCTGCTTTGGTGGAGCGGTGGCACAACCGGCTAAACTAAACGCTAATGATAAAACAACTACATTTTTTTTCATTTGGTTTATCTCGCTGAACTTTTGCAAAAATCAGTAGTCTGATTTTAACAATGCAGCAGAGCAGCATTGTTTCTTCCCTAAAATAATTACGCAGCTACCTTGAGCTGCGTTTTTTTTGCTTAAAACTAACTATTTATTTAGGATCAAAATAAGCATTTAAAAATGCGGTAAATGATACTGAGTCACTTTGCTCAATAGCACGCTGAGCGTCGTTAGAGCGTGTAACTTGCTCCTCTAACCATTGCTTTGAAAACACTTGATAGTCTGCAGTTTGATGGCTTTGCTTATACTTTTCAGCAATTGCTAGCGCATAATGGCCGTTATCTAGCCCTGAAGCTTCTAACTCAGCTACATAACGCCCAGAATATGTAAGTCCTGGGTTATTAATCCAAGTTGCCATGCGCTCAATAGTACTTGAATAATAACTAACGCCGTAGGCAGTATCCATGTATTTTGCCACTTCACTTAATTGCGAAAATATATCTTCACCCCAAGATTGAAGGGTACGCGGTTGATTAAAGTAATTAAGTTCAAGGCCTTTTTCTCGCCCTTTATTTACTACTGTATCAAGATTTTCTGTGCTGCGTGTTTGCTCTTCCCAATCCATTGCCGGTGAGCTTTTTAATAAACAATACGTTAAAAACACATCTAAAAAGTGGAACTGCTCTATATCTATGCCCACTTCACTAAATGGATTAACATCTAATGCGCGAATTTCGACATATTCAATACCGGCTCTAAGTAGTGCATCTGTTGGTGTTTCACCGTTTTTAGCATTACGTTTAGGGCGAATTGGCGAATAAAATTCGTTTTCTATTTGCAGAATATTCTTATTTAACTGTTTTGGATTTTCGCTGGTGTAATCGTCAAGGTTGCCGTAAATATCTGAAGGTGTGTTAATTGATTTTTTCAAACCAGCTACATATTCATCTAACGAGTTATACATTACACGCAGTGATGATTGTGCGCTATTGGTGTAACCTAAGTTACCTAAGCGCAGCGCAGTGCCTACTTCTAAATACAGGGTGCCTTTACCTAGCTTTTTAAATGGTAAATCGGTTTTTCTACCCTGTAAAAACGAACTACATAACGCAGGTGATGCACCAAATAAATAACTGATCAGCCATAATTCACGTTTAAAATTACGAATAAGCGCTAAGTAACCATCAGATATAAAATTCTCTAAACTAAGGTCGCTATTTTTTAGCGTATGTAATGACTGCCACAATGAATCTGGAAACGAAATATTAAAATGCACACCAGCAATAGCTTGCATCATACTGCCGTAACGGTTTTTTAACCCTTCACGGTAAAGCGTTTTCATTTGCCCTACATTTGAACTGCCAAATTGCGCAATAACTATGTCGTCTTGATGTTCAATAAAGCACGGCATACTAATAGGCCAAAGTAATTCGTCACCCATTTTTTCTAGGGTAAACTTTTGTAAGTCTTTTAATTGCTGCAGCGTTTGTGTGGACGATTCACTAACTGGGGTAATAAATTCAAGTAACGACTCTGAAAAATCGGTCGTAATTTGGCCATTGGTAAGCGCACTGCCCACCCCTTCTGGGTGTTTTTGTGCAGAGATAACGCCATCACTTTTAATTCTTAGTGACTCACGCTCAATACCACGTTTTATTCCGTTAATTGCATGTTTATGCTGCGTTACTGAAAGAGCGTCAAGCGCGTTTGTTAGATCATGTGTTGCCAAAAAATACTTCCTCGAGCCAAGTGGCTTAATCATAAGGTTATGGGGTCTAATTACCTATACTCAAGATAAATACTAAGAAAAAATACTATTTATAGTTCTATTGTATCTGCTTTGCTTTAAACACGCTTTATTTAACGCCATAAACGATAATCTTGCCATTGCTATACAAAATATACAATTGCTTTGCACTATTATTTATCTTATCAAAACAAAAACTAACCGTACTAAAGTAAATAATTAGCTAACTATTAGCCGTATTAGTCCCATACTGGTATGTTATATATAGCTTATATAACTTTAATCTTGATTTAGATCATAAATACAGGCAATAAATAAACTGAGTGACCTTCATAATGGGATTACCCTACTACCGCTTTATATAAGCAAGTATAATAGTAAGTATTACAAAGGATGATTAAAGAATAATATGCGTCGTAATCAAAGCTTAATAAATGAAGAAGTGACCTTCGAAGAACAACAAGAACTGGTATCAACAACTGATTTGCGCGGAGTGATCACTTACGCTAATCAAGCATTTTGTACTATAGCCGGGTATGATATAGCAGAACTTACTGGTAAAAATCATAGTATAGTGCGCCACCCTGACATGCCAAAAGCTGCATTTAAAGAAATGTGGGAAACATTAAAGCAAGGCCACTCTTGGCGCGGCGCAGTTAAAAACCGTTGTAAAGATGGCCGCTATTACTGGGTTGATGCATTTGTAACTCCTATTTTTGAGCACAGCCAGTTAATTGGTTATCAATCTGTAAGAACCAAATTAAGCCCACAGTTAAAACGCCGTGCAGAACTATTTTACAGTAAAGTAAATGCTAAAAAGTCATTCTTTAATTGGCGCGAACGCACAAGTTTAAGACAAAGCTTAAGTGTATTTGCTTTATTATGTTGGTTAGTTGCAACTGCTGTATGGGCTTCATTTGCTATTGCACTAATTAGCTTAGTGGTTTGCTTAGTTATACTTGCTTTAAATTATGATGAGCTAATAACAACGCCAAGAATATTAAAGCAGCAAAAACAACAGGCCGATTCTATATCTCGTTATATATATAGTGGCCGACACCCTCACAGTATTAGTGATTACAGAGAGCAAATGCTAAGCGCTAAATTACGCACTGTACTGGGGCGTATGAAAGACTCTACCTTAAGCTTTAATGATATTGCTTTAAATTTAGATCAACAGTCAACGCTCACAGAGCAAGGCATTTCATCGCAAGGCTCGCAGCTTGAGCAAATAGCATCTGCAATGGCGCAAATGAGTTCGACTATAGGTGAAATATCAAGTAACACCTGCACCACTGCCGATAAAGTAAGTGTTACTTATCAAAGTTGCTCCGATATAAAAGTACACATTGCCGATAATAATGCCATGGTTTCTGATTTAGCCGTTCAGGTAGAGCAAGCAGCAACAACCGCTAACAGCCTAGCTTCAGAAGCCGATAAAATTGGCCAAGTAATGAGTGAAATTGAAGGTATTGCCGAGCAAACTAACTTACTTGCGCTAAATGCTGCCATAGAAGCTGCAAGAGCAGGTGAGCATGGCCGTGGTTTTGCTGTAGTTGCCGATGAAGTAAGAGCGCTTTCATCAAGAACACAAAATGCCACTGCGCAAATTCACAGCTCAATAAAGGAAATTCAAGACACCTTGTTTAGCTGGTCAAAAATAATGCAAAACACGAAGCAACAAGCCGACAGTTGTGTAAATACTACAACGCAAACACAGCAAGAGCTTGATAGCATTTTCACTCAAATTAGCGAAATAGCGCAACTCGCTACTGGTATTTCGGCTGCTGCAGAAGAACAACAAGTAGTGAGCCACGACATAGGTACTAATGTAGAGCAGATTAAAAACTTAGGTGATGATAATTTAAACTTAAGTTTTAATGTTGCCAGGGGCGCTGCTGAGTTAGTTGAAGGCTCAAGAAAGATCAACGACTTACTGCTTACTTTTAAAATTTAATTGTCAGCACAAATAAAAAAGCCGCTATGTTAGCGGCTTTTTCGTTTTTACTTTATAACGCTTAACGGCTTGAAAACACTAAACCGTCGTCATTTGCATCAATTACAACAACACTGCCTGGCATATAATCACCATTGAGTAATTTTTGTGCTAATGGATTTTCAATCGTTTGTTGAATAGCTCGTTTTAACGGACGCGCACCATAAACCGGATCAAAACCACTTGCGGCAATACGATCTAAAGCAGCGTCGCTTATTTCGAGTAAATAACCCATTTGCGTTAAACGCTCTCGTAATTTGCTCAACTGAATGTCAGCAATCTCTTTAATGTGCTCGTTAGCCAGTGGGTGGAAAACAACGGTTTCATCAATACGGTTAATAAACTCAGGTCTAAACTCATTGATTAATACATTCATTACTTTTTCTTTCAAAGTAACGTAATCGTTATTACCCGCTTGCTCTTGAATTATATCTGAGCCTAAGTTTGAGGTCATGATGATAACGGTATTTTTAAAATCAACCGTGCGTCCTTGACCGTCGGTTAAACGTCCATCATCTAAAACCTGTAGCAAAATATTAAACACATCTGGGTGTGCTTTTTCTATTTCGTCCAATAAAATAACTGAGTAAGGTTTACGACGCACGGCTTCGGTTAAATACCCGCCCTCTTCGTAGCCAACATACCCAGGAGGCGCACCAACTAAACGTGCTACTGAATGTTTTTCCATAAACTCAGACATATCAATACGCACCATGGCACTTTCGGTGTCGAACATATAGCCGGCGAGTGCTTTGGTTAATTCTGTTTTACCGACCCCGGTTGGGCCTAAAAACAAAAACGAGCCAATCGGGCGATTAGGATCGGCAAGCCCTGCACGTGAGCGGCGAATAGCATTAGCTACCGCTACAACGGCTTCATCTTGTCCGATTACTTTTTCATGTAGCTTTTCTTCCATCTGCAATAGTTTTTCTCGCTCACCTTGTAGCATCCGCGATACTGGAATACCGGTCCAACGTGAGAGTATTTCGGCTATTTCATCTTCGCCCACTTGATTTTTTAGCAAGGTCATTTCTTGCATTTCTGCTTGCGATGCTAAATCAAGTTTACGCTCAAGCTCTGGTATGCGGCCATATTGTAGCTCCGACATACGCTGTAAATCGCTGGCTCTTCGAGCTACATCTAAATCAAGTCGTGCTTGTTCTAGCTCAGCTTTAATAACTTGAGTACCTTGTAAAGATGCTTTTTCGGCAGTCCATATTTCATCAAGCTCATTGTACTCTCCTTCAAGCTCGGTGATCAGCTCTTGCATTTCAGTACGGCGTTTTAAACTTGCTTCGTCTTTTTCTTTGGCGAGTGCGTTATCTTCAAGTTTTAATTGAATAATACGGCGCTCTAACTTATCTAATGACTCTGGTTTTGAATCTATTTGTAAACGAATAGAAGAGCCCGCTTCATCTATTAGGTCAATTGCTTTATCGGGTAATTGACGGTCACTAATATAACGATGCGATAATTGCGCAGCAGCAACGATAGCAGGATCGGTAATTTCAACAGAGTGATGCAGCTCGTAGCGCTCTTTTAGGCCTCGTAATATAGCAATAGTATCCTCAACCGAAGGCTCCTCTACTAATACCTTTTGAAAGCGACGCTCAAGGGCGGCGTCTTTTTCAATGTATTTACGATATTCATCAAGAGTGGTGGCACCTACGCAATGTAATTCGCCACGGGCAAGTGCCGGTTTTAGCATATTGCCTGCATCCATTGCGCCATCACTTTTACCTGCGCCTACAATTGTGTGTATTTCATCAATAAATAAAATCACTTGGCCTTCTTCTTTAGCCAGTTCATTTAATACTGATTTTAATCGCTCTTCAAATTCGCCGCGGTATTTAGCACCGGCCACCAGCGCGCCTAAATCAAGCGAAAGTACCCGCTTGTTTTTTAATCCCTCTGGTACTTCACCATTAATAATACGCTGTGCTAAACCTTCGGCAATCGCAGTTTTACCTACACCGGGTTCACCTATTAATACTGGGTTGTTTTTAGTTCGGCGTTGTAAAACTTGAATTGTTCGGCGAATTTCATCATCTCGACCAATAACCGGATCAAGCTTACCTTGCTCTGCACGTTCGGTTAAATCTATGGTGTATTTTTCAAGTGCTTGGCGTGTTTCTTCGGCATTTGGATCATCAACCTTTTGCCCACCACGCACTGCATTAATGGCCGTTTCTATTTTGTCGGAGGTGATATTTAAGGTTTTAAAAATATTACCCAGCGGGCCTTTATCGTCGCAAGCAGCTAATACAAACAGTTCGCTAGAAATATATTTATCTTTACGCTTTTGCGCATACTTATCGCATAAGTTGATCAAGGATATAGTGTTGTTCGATAGCTGCACATCGCCGCCTACGCCTTCCACTTTAAATAGTTTTTCTATTTCTTGGGAAAGCTTAGTATTAAGCTCGTCAGCACTAACACCTGCTTGTGCTAATAACGCGCGCACGCTAGAACCGCTTTGCTTTAACAAAGCATACATTAAGTGTACCGGCTCAATAAATTGATGATCGCGGCCAAGGGCTAAAGATTGCGCATCAGAAAGCGCAGACTGAAATTTACTGGTAAATCTATCTAAACGCATTGGGGTTACCTATTATTAAATTCATTGCTTAAATAATGGGTATGTTAGGGGGGTTGTTCAAGGTGTTGCAGAAAATATAATCATTATATTGATAAATTAGTTGCGCCAGATCAAACTTGCCATGCGTCCGGTTTGGCCGTCGCGTCGGTACGAAAAAAACTGTTCAGTTTGAGAAACCGTACAGTGCTCACCACCGGTAATATTTATAATCCCTAATTGACGCAATTGAATACGTGCAAGGTGATAAATATCGGCAAGGTACTTTTGGTTTGCACACGCTTTAAACGCTTTGGCAAACAAAGGGTTTTGGGCATTAAACAATGCAAACACCTCGCTACCTACCTCAAATTTATCAGCCCCTATTGCGGGACCTAACCAGGCACTTATTTCACTTTTTTTGGCATTAAAGCAGCTTAGCGTATTTTTAATTACACCTTGCTCTAATCCACGCCAACCAGCATGTATGGCAGCTACTTCTTTTCCATCTTTACTGGCAAGTAAAATGGGCAAGCAATCGGCGGTCATTATTGCCAAAGGCTGAGCAACGAGTTGTGTATATAGTGCATCTCCTTGATGGTGAGCGTTAAATTTAAATTGCCCATCAACAATGAGTACATCGCCACTATGAACTTGATCTATCCATACAGCACTATTTGGCAAATGCTTATCCAACAAAGCACGATTTTTTAATACCTGTTGTTTATTATCACCAACATGCAGCCCTAAATTTAAACTCTTAAACGGCGCTTCTGAAACACCGCCTACACGTGTGGTACTTAATGTACTCACACCTGTTATAGGGACTTGCCATGCTGCTGATAAAAACTGCATTATCTATCTATGTCAGGATTAGCTTTTGTGTCTTCACGCAGTGCCAGTGTCATAGCAACCATGTCATCTGGAATAGGTGCTTGCCATGTCATCATTTCACCCGTAATTGGGTGCGCAATACTTAATTTAACCGCATGTAATGCTTGGCGTTTAAAACTACGCAGCAATTCAAATAACTCAGGCGTTGCCCCTTTAGGTGGACGCGGACGGCCGCCATAAGACTGATCGCCAATAAGCGGATGATTTAAATAAGCCATATGCACACGTATTTGGTGAGTACGACCGGTTTCAAGGCGTAAACGTAAACGTGTATGAGCACGAAACTTTTCAGCAACACGGTAATGCGTAATGGCTGGCTTACCCTGTTCATGTACATCCATATGCGTACGTTGCGTTGCATGGCGGCCAATAGGCTTTTCAACCATACCACCAGCGGTCATTGTGCCATTGCAAAGCGCTTCGTATTCACGCGTGAAATTTTCACGTTTTTGCAGTGCGGTTACTAAATGCGTTTGTGCCGGAATAGTTTTAGCTACCACCATAAGGCCTGTAGTATCTTTATCTAATCGGTGCACAATACCCGCGCGAGGTACATTAATAATTTCTGGGTGGTAATGTAGCAATGCATTTAGCACTGTGCCATCTGGATTACCTGCACCAGGATGAACTACCAAGCCCATAGGTTTATTAATTACCAAAATATCATCATCTTCATAAACAATGTCTAATTTGATATCTTGCGCTATGTATTCACGAGGTGCTTCAATGGTTGTTTCAACATTAAGTACTTCACCACCAAGCAGTTTAGTGCGCGGTGTGTTGAATATTTCGCCATCAACGGTGATTTTATCATCCAAAATCCACGTTTTTATCCTTGATCGTGAATAATCAGGGAACAATTGTGCTAATACTTGGTCTAGACGTTTACCACCTAAATCGGTTGGAACGTCGGCTTGAAGAGAAATTTGCTCTGACATTAGTAATTTTACCCAATTTACCAGTGCAAGCTTTGCTCGACTGGGTTAGAATCGCTTTTAATAAAAGCATAATATAATACGCATAGTTTACTCGGTTTTACCGACTTGGCCTAGCCGTAGACAACGAAGGTAACAAATAAAATGATAAATAAAATAGGGAAACGTGCATTCGCCATTGTTTTTTCAGTTTCAGTGCTTAGTTTAGGTGCTTGTTCGTCAGCTCCTGACCAAGAAGACATTCAACGTGTACCTAATAAATCGGCTCACGCTTTGTATGAAGATGCCAAGCAAACTTTAGATTCTGGTTTATATGCACGCGCAATTGAACTTTTAAGTGCTATTGACTCTCGCTACCCGTTTGGCCCATTTTCTAAACAAGTACAAATGGATTTAGTCTATGCGCATTACCAATCGGGTAATACCGAGCAAGCACTAGCAACAATCGACCGTTTTATTCGCTTAAATCCAAATCATAAAGATTTAGACTACATGTATTACATGCGTGGATTAGTTAACATTAAAGCCGATAAAAACGCATTCCAAGAATATTTTGGTGTTGATAGAGCTGACCGCGATGCTAACCGTACACGTGTGGCCTTTACCGATTTATCAACCTTGGTTAAGCGTTTCCCACAAAGTGACTACGCCCCAGAGGCAAAACGTCGTTTAGTGTGGTTGTTAAACCGTATGGCAAGGTATGAGCTAAAAGTGGCCAATTACTATTATGAACGTGAAGCCTACTTAGCAGCTGCTAACCGCGGTAAGTTTGTAGTAGAACATTACTCTCAAAGCAGCTACTTAAACTCTGCACTTGAAATGATGGAAAAAAGCTACGATAAGCTAGGCTTAAGTGAGCTTAGCGAAGACGCTAAACAAACACGAATTTTTAACAGCAGAAATAAATAATTAATTAAAAAGGCGCTTACTAACTTGAGTAAGCGCCTTTTTAGCGTACTTGTTGTAATAAAGCTTAAATAGCTTCTTCATCTTCCTCTGCAGTACGAATACGCACAACACGCTCAACTTCAGTGACAAATATTTTACCATCACCAATTTTTCCTGTTTGTGCCGTTTTAATTATTACCTCAATTGCACGGTCAACATCATCATCGCCCAGTACAATATCTAATTTAACTTTAGGTAAAAAATCAACCATGTATTCCGCACCACGATACAACTCGGTATGGCCTTTTTGACGCCCAAACCCTTTAACTTCAGTTACTGTCATACCTGTAATGCCTACTTCTGATAGGGCTTCACGCACATCATCAAGCTTAAAAGGTTTAATGATTGCTTCTATTTTTTTCATATTAATTACTTTTTAAAGCTACAGTTGCCTCGATTTTAGACAATCACAAGGCTCATAGCAAACAAAGTGACTGTATTACGGTGATAAAACAATCTGTCATGCTATGATTATGCTAATAAAAATAGCTATACTAAAACAATAAGTAACCTACGGGATCAATATGAAAAAAACACAATACGGATTCACTTTACTAGAGCTGATGGTGACTGTGGCTATTGTAGGCATTATTGCCACCATTGCATTGTGGAACAGTAGCGACATGCTAGAGGAAAACCGCGCCGAGAACTTTCTATTAGAACTAAAACGTAATATTAGTTATGCACGCGCGCAAGCGGCAAGCACCGATGAAATAGTCGTTGTATGTCCTGCTTCTAGCGCTAATGTTGCAAGCAATCAGCCAACTTTAACTTGTCAAAGTCAATGGGGAGCGACGAGTAGTGTTATTTTATTTGTCGATGCTGATCGTGATGGCAACTACAAAAAAGATAATGATAGCCTATTGCGTGTAATGGAGGCCGTTTCTAGAAATGATAAAGTGGAATATAGCGGTAAAGTTAACAGCCTTCGTTTTAACACCAGTGGCCGCATTACCACAAGCCCTGGGGATTTTATATATTGCCCTAATAGCGATAACGAGAATAATAAAGCATTAACTGTATCTCAATCGGGCACTGCCTTTTACGTTGGAGACACCAACCTTAAGTGCAGTTAAAAACAAGCTCCATATTGTTATTTTTTGATTATTTACTAAACTAAAATAATCACCTCTCCATTTAAGGCTTCAGGGATGAAGTTAATAACATATTCAACTAAGCATAATGGTATAACCTTACTTGAGCTAATGGTAACAATTGCTATTGTGGCTATTATTAGCCAGCTTTCTATGTGGTTTTTTCCTGATTTTCTGGCACTAAACCGTGCTGATAATCAAGTAAACTTATTACATCGCAATATAAACTATGCTCGCCTTTACGCCATAGAAAACAGTACATACGTTACTTTATGCGCGTTAAAAAACAATGAATGTCAAGAAGGTGATTGGGAGGAGCAAATATCGTTATTTATCGATAACGATAAATCTACTTCTCTTAATAACGATGAGCTAATGCTAAGCACCTTTGAACACACCCATGAGTTTGATAGCTTAGAGTACCCCCGAGAGGCACTTACTTTTAGGCCCGATGGCTCATTAAACGGTTTTCAAAATGGGACTTTTATATATTGCCCTAATAGCGATAAAGCCAATCTGGAAGGATTGGCTTTATCTGTAAGTCAAACTGGTAGAATTCGTATTAAATCAACTGATAAATGCCAGAAGAAATAGCTACCTTCCCCAACAGTAATCTACATCGCCACTGCCAGTTTTTCCTTTAAGCCCAGTGTCGGTAATCCATATTTCTTTACAATTATTGTCCCCTTTCACCGAGCCTGCAATGGGCTTTGCTGTGATTGTAAAAGTATTTTTATCAACGACTTTAATCGTTAATTCAAAATGCCCATTCTCTGTTTTACTTTGAATCCCTAAATCACTCGCTAATTCTGTATATTCTCTGTTATCTACAAAGTACTGCTCTTGCTTATTAGCTGCATCTAATAATGCAGCAACTGCCTCTGCACGCGAAGCACGCTTCACATACTCTGTATAATTAGGCAATGCAATTGCTGCAAGTATACCGACGATAGCAACTGCTATCATCAGCTCAATTAAGGTAAATCCATGTTGCTTTTTATTCATTTAAACACCCTTAATCATCTTAATTAGATTTGATTTCGTCGTTTTCTTCGCGCTTATAAATGTAAGTTTGCTGGGTTTTAAAACCAAAACCGACAGACTCCTTATTTACTAATTGTATTTTTCCGTCTACTACTTTTAACCCCGGCCCAATAACATCCACTGGTCTCATTGGGTTTTGAGCATCTTTACCTTTTATACCCGGGCCAATTAAATAAAATTGGCTTTCCTGTTTTACATCAACGGTCGGGTTATCGTCACATTTACCATCACCATTGCCATCAGCACACGACGGTCCTTCACCAAAGTACAGTTGCGGGGTATCGGGTACGTCATAACTGGTCAAAAATTTCAGCTCGTCGTATACCTTAGTACCATAAAGTAAGTGAAACGCATACAGTGAGCCTCCACCACCACTAAGTGAACACTGGTTTACTGTTGCTGTATCTGAAGCCGGAGTAAACGAGGTAAAATAAGCCACTCCACCCACAACTGTAGCTGCGGCAAGTGATTTTTCACCGGTTGCTAATTCATACCGCCAACCTTTAACTTTAGCTAAATCAGCCTCTAGTTCAATAAACCCATCTACATCGTCTAATAAATTACCAAATGGGTCGCTATTCATCAGCATTAAATCAGATGCCTTGATTGTTGCTGGTGCCCCTGTTTTAAATGACTTAGTCACTGTATTTTCATCTCGAATCATAAATAACTGATCTTGCTCATTAGTATCAGTCGGTTTAGAGCGATTACCACTACCTATAACTATGGCATCGTAAGGCGTATCTAAGCGCGTGGTAACTACTTCCCCTTTTTTGACGGTAGTTTGAGTCACTTTACTAAACATAGTGCGCGCAACTAATGGCTTGTAAAAAAAGCGCCTATCTTGAGTGGCACTTGTACTACCTAGCTCAGCTAATTTAAAATGACTGAACTCACTAGTATCACTGCCCGGCATATCAATCCGCCAAATATTACCACCTGTATCTGACGCATAAATTCTATCTATATAGCCGTCATAATCAGAGTCGAGTGTGGTTAAATCGGCTGCAATACTGTGCTTGCCTGTAAAGCCATTTTCACCGGGTGTTAATGCCCAAACTTTTTTACCTGTTTTAGCTTCAACAATATAAATACCGCGGCCAGTCTTATCCTCACTACGAATAGCAGCATCTTTATTTGTATCGTAACCAGCACCAAATACAAGCAGAGGCTTATCGCCAAATGCTTTTATGTAGGCTATTTGTGGTTTAGACCAACTTTGAGCAAGTTCAGTAAAGTCACCTTTCCCGCCTTCAATTGGTTTATCCCAGAGTTTTTTCGGAGCATTTGGTGCTGTAATATCTAGTGCATAGTAGTTTTTACCACCACGGCGCATTCCTGCAAAAGCCCATACTTCATCGCCTTTGCTTGCATCTATAATGCCGTCATTTAATCCTTCACCGTTTAAACTTTTATTACTAAAATAAACACTGATTGCTCCATCCATGCCATAAACTTTAGTTTCAGCCTGGTTTTCACGCAGTGGTTTAATAATCTTGTATAATGCAGAGGGAATAAACGCCCAACTCTCACTCACTGTATTTCCTGCGTCTTTAAACATATGTAAAAAGCCAGCATTGGTGCCAATAAGCAAACGAACGTCATCATTACCGTAATCAATTGCTACAGGTTTAGAGTGCAGCGGATCGCCAAAAATATCTTGTCGTTGGTCTTGCTTTGAGCCGTCTCTGTCCTCATCATCAACATCAACCCCAATCGCCCATTTTATGTCATCACTTGCTAAGCTAAGTGTATTATCCGGAGTCGTATTAAGAATATCACTTACCACTGTAGGGCTAAATTTAACAAGCGCTCCTTGGTTCTCGGTATATAGGTTACGGCTTTGGGTATCTAAAGTAGTTAAATGTAAATTAACCCCACCCTGCGCTACTGCATTACCATCAGCAGGCTGATTACTTGGCAGCCAGAACGTTTTTGCATCTTTGCTAATTAAGCCATTATCATCCAGCGCTCCCTTAGCCTTTGAATCAACTATTTGATCACCCGAAACTTTCAACTTTTTTAAATTACCACGCCAGCGCGCACCGGTTTCGGGATAAAACATCGCAAAGTAAATCGCATCGCGGCTACGGGTTTGATCTACGTTGTTACTCGCTACAGAAGGCGATGAAAAGCTGTCGTTCACTTCTCGAATGCGCGAAATTGTATTTTTAAGTGCATCAGACAACTGCGCAGCAGTATTTGCATGCAAATATTGACCACCGCCATAGTCAGCAGTTTCAGTAAGTAAATTTTTACCCGAATTACTCATACCTGTACCAAAGCCAATAGGAAATACACGGCCTATATCAAGTACATTCTTAGTGTTTTTATATAAATCGACTTCCACATCATCAGTACCATGAATTATTTTAGCTAGGGCTGCTAAATAACTATTACTAACAATAGGTGGGTTTTCAGAAAAATAGTCGCGATGAAGATAGTAAATATCATTATTTCTGTTGGAGTCATTACTTGGGTCTCCATCAGTCATTAATATAATATTAATACTGTTATCACATCTAAGTGGCTCCCCCGTAACAGGGACAAACGGCGAATTATAATACCCAGAGGATTCGGCTGTTTTGTCTCGGTCATTTGTATTATTACCGTAATATACTTTTTGGCCTGTTATGTATAAATAAGCTTCCCATAATGTTTCAGTCAAAGGCGTTGCACCGTTTGCAGGTAACTCTTCTATTTTCTCTAGCAAGGATTTTTTGTCGGCCCCTACTCTTGCTAAAACATAACCACCGTTATCCCCATTAAAGCGCATTAAGCCAAATTCAATATCTTCGTTATCATTTACTAATTGTTTAATCGCATTTTGTGCAACTTTCAATCTGCTATCACTGCATGTTGCTTCATAATTATAGTAAGAAGATCTCTTATAGCATTGCTCATTTCGATTGTAGCTGTTTTTACTTTGAAAACAGTCAACTTCGTAATAGCGATTACCACTTCTCATATAGCAAGCGTCACCATCACTCACATCCCAAGCCATACTGCCAGAAGTATCAAAAATCATCATGACTCGAGGCTTTTCTTTTGTTTCAACATTATGATTTACATAAAGCTCAATATCTTCAGCGCTTGCTGACATACTAATAGTTAAAACTATTAGTGAGGCTATGACTGCATTAAACTTCATTTTAAATCCCCTTACCTGTGCTAGCCATTTCTTGGGCTACACCAGTAACTATGGTTAGTTGATGCTTACTTTTTGAGCCATATTCTATAGTGGTAGCTACTTGCACCATATTGCAGGATACTCCTGCGGTAAAATTAAATCGGCGCGGGCATTCTAAATTGAGCGCCCCTTTATTTAAGTTAATCATTTTACTTTGCATGTCATTATGCTTAGCTATTACCATGCCACTCTCATCGCCTGATGCAATGCTGGTTACTTCGTCTGGGGTTAAAAAAAACTGATTGCCTGCCCCCTTATTTGCTTCACCCGAAATCATCCGCTGCACTTCGCCAATCAACTCATTTTCAGCAACTTCACGCTCTTGAGCTGCATTGGTGATTTTAATATCTATAGTGCTACTACTCATTAATGTTACAGCGATGCCTGTTACAGCTATTACCATTATCAATGCTGTAATAAGCACTACACCCCGCTGTTTATTCGGTATATTTTTTAAATGCGCCATAAGTTAGCCCCCACATTATTTAAACGAATAGTGGTAGTAAATACCGTACGTCTGTAATTATCGGTAAATGTTAGCTCTCGTTTATCGCTATCTTCACCCAGTATATATTTTTGATTTTTAATTTTAACTCCAGGATCGGGTTGCAATGCTCTAATCAATAAAAATAATTGTACGGTTAAAATGCCTTTTCGATTTTCCCAATCAGTGGAAGTCATGTCGTTAATGCTGCGGTAAGTATCTACTCGGCTATCATTGGTAGTGTCTAAACCAAATACAAAACGCATGTTTTCAACCCCTTCCATAATAGTCTCTGCTCTTACCTCGTCCGCTACTAAACGCTCTCTCATTAACGCTGGTACAGTCAAGCTTTGATTATTTACTGTATATGTTTGCTCAGTAATATAATAAGTATGATGGCTATAAGGCCATACTGTCGCATTTGTATTTAATGTACTTTGATCAACAACTCCGCGTACAAATTGTGCTTGCTCTTGTTCGGCAATAAAGTAGTTTTGATTTATTTGTGTTTCATTAGTCCCTGCCTCTACCGTAAGCTGATTTCCTTGCAAAAATTTAAGCTGAAGAATATCGGTTTTTTTTATCGGGTTATTAATGCAATTCAGTTCTTTTGTACCATCAGCCGTTTTAGCATATATAGTTCTAAAATTACTGCTGCTGGCTAAATCTGGAAAGCTGCCGTTATTTAAGCCTTCAAAACAATCGTTTGTTGGAGCTGGTAAAGTTGATGTGTTTCCAGCTGTAAATGAATCTTCATAATAGGTTCCCCAAAAACCAATTTGCTCAATATCGCGCTGCATTATATTAATTGCTAAGCGCCCTGACTCTTGTAGTTCGCCTATGGTCATGGTGTCTTTAGTAGTTACTTTCATACCAATATAAGTAAACATAACGCCACCGAGTACTAACCCACCTATAAATAGCGAAATCATTACTTCTATGAGCGTAAAACCTGTTTGTTTCATGCTAGCTCCTCACATAAATATAGCTAGTTAATACCACTAATCGACGCTTTTTATCTGCAGTACCACAGCTAACATCTCCTGTTGCATCACTTGCTTTAAACTCTTGACGACCTTGCCAGGAGATTACTACCTCTAAATTAAATGCTTTACCGCCAGTGCCGGCCACTCCTGCCGGGTTTATACACACAGTCGCATCATCTAATGAGCCGGTATTTTCACGAGCACGAATGGCGCGTTTCCACTGTTCAATATCGAGTAACGCTATTTGCGCCGCAGTGCATGAACCGGAAAAACACGTAGTTGACGACGCTATTGGCGTTTCACTGGTTAATGTTTGTTTATAATGAGTAGCTAACTGAGGACTGTCGTTGGCTCGAATGCGCTGAATAATGTCGTTACCTAAAGCCACAGCGGCGGCGCGCTGCATAGAGTCAAAACTGGCTTGTTTGGCTTTTGCTTGCAGTGCAACGGCGCCTAACAAACCAAAGCTGAGGATGATAAAAGCAATAAGTACTTCTATTAAAGTGAAGCCTTTGCGTCGCTTAATTGGGTGTGAATGCATAATAAAACCAAATAAATATTATCTAATTATAAGTGTATGCAAATAAAATATAGATTCAAGAACTACTAAGACTAACGGTTGATTTTGTTGATAAACGGTTAATAAACACTGTTTTTGCCAAAATAGCTTTATAGTAAATGAGTTAACACAAGGTAGATTTAACTGTTTTTAGCTCGCGGCGACTAACCGCTAACAGCTCTTGGCAATTTTGTAGTTCAATAGCATGGCTACCGCTACTTAGTGAGTGCAGAGCAACCACCTTATTTTTATTTACTAACGTATTGCGGTGTACTCTTAAAACATGTGTGGGATAAAGGGTTTCTAATTGTTTTAAACTTTGCTCTATAAGCGCACTGCCCCCTTTAAATACCATTTTTGTATATTTTTCTTCAGCAGCAAAATAATAAATATACTCCATTTCTATACTTTTTAATGTGCCCGCGAGCTGATACGTAATTTTTGTTGTTTGTTGTTTTTGTATATGTACTTTATTTAAGCGCCCAAGTTGTTCAACTACTTTTTGTAATGATTGCGCCGATACAGGTTTTACTAAATAACCCGCCGCATTTAATTGCAATGCGTCTAGCGCGTGCTCAGGGTGGGCGGTAATAAATACTATGGCGGGTGGAACTGCAAGTTTGTTAAGCTCACTTGCTACCTCCAAGCCATTAATACCCGGCATATCAACATCTAAAAACACTAAGTCAGGCTGGTTTACTTTACTTAACGCAAGTGCTTCTGTGCCATTGCTCGCTTCATTTTGTACAACTATATTTTGAGCCGCCAATAAACGTACTAAACGCGCTCTAGCTAAGGGTTCATCATCAACAATAATTACATTCATAATTGACTCTCAATATGTTTAGGGATCACTACTTTCACTCTAAATACGCCATTTTTATTAGCAATAGTGAGCTGCGCTTTACCCTTGTAATAAATATTAAGTCGTTGGCGAATATTTTCCAGCGCCATGCCGTTACTTGGCCGAGTATTTGTGGTTGCCACGGCTATTGGGTTAGTGACTATAATAGTTAAATAGCCACTTGTAACATGCAGCTCAACTTTAATGACAGCGCCTGTTTCGCTAGGCTCTACGCCATGGCACACGGCATTTTCAATTAAAGGCTGCAAAGTTAAACAGGGAATATTAAGCGCGGGAAGCTCATTGGGTATTTGCCAATCGAGCTTTAAGCGGTTACCAAAACGCCATGCTTCTAGTGCAACATATTGCTTGCTAAGGGTTATTTCGTCCTCTAATGGCACACTTTGCCCTGAGCGCATTGCCGCTTGAGATAAGGCAGCTAAGGCTAAAATAGCCTGCTCAGCTGCGGTTGCATCATGATGGGTAAGCTCTGCAGCGGTATTTAAACTGTTATATAAAAAGTGTGGGCGAATACGTGCTTGTAATGCATCAAGCTCTGCGCGGGCAAGCGCTTTAGTTTGCTGCTCTTTTTCAAAATAAATTAATAAAAACTGGACGAATAAAGCAGTCAGTAAAGCCACTATAATACAATTACGAAGTATGAAATAAATTAGGCTATTTGTATCATCTATATCAAAAGCAAAATGAGAAAATAAAATACTAAAAATGCATGTAGATAATAAAAAAAAGACAAAAAACAAACTTAACTGAAAAGTTTGAGTACGTTTTTGTAAAAAAAATCTACAGAAGTATAAAGAAGAGGTACTGACTAACACTATTAAGTGTAAAAATAAGCTTATTATTCCAAGACGAAGCCAAATATCATCTTCTACATTGGGTGCAAAAGCCAGAACAATAGCAACAACTTGCGATACAACTAACGAGGCAAGTACGCCTCGTTCATTAAAAAGAGCCGAAAAAAGCAACCCATCCACTTGTGGCGATTTGCTCATAACGGCTCCCTTTTAAGCTAATTAATTAGATATATATTTAATTCAGATTAGCGCAGCTCAATAGGAACAGCAAATACAATGTTCTCTTCTTCGCCAGGATTTTCAGTAACTTGATTGCCACCAAGTTCTTTTAAGCGGGTTATAACCTGTTGCACTAACACTTCAGGTGCTGATGCTCCTGCGGTTACCCCAACAGCATTAATACCAGTAAACCATGACTCTTGCACGTTTGTGGCATCGTCAATTAAATAAGCTTTAGTGCCCATTTTATCGGCAAGTTCACGCAAACGATTTGAGTTCGAGCTGTTTTTAGCGCCAACCACTAACAATACGTCTACTTTATCGGCTAAGTCGCGAACGGCATCTTGACGATTTTGCGTTGCATAACAAATATCATCTTTGCGCGGCCCATCAATAGCAGGGAACTTAGCGCGCAGCGCATCAATTACATCAGCAGTATCATCTACCGAGAGCGTTGTTTGACTGCAGTAAAATAAGTTGTCAGCATTTTTTACATTCAACTTAGCTACGTCTTCTACAGTTTCTACCAGGTAAATACCGCCCTCGTCATTGCCATACTGCCCCATGGTGCCCTCAACTTCTGGGTGTCCTTGGTGGCCAATTAAAATACACTCTATGCCTTTGCGGCTCGCACGGGTTACTTCCATATGTACTTTAGTAACCAGTGGGCAGGTCGCATCAAATATTTTTAAGTCACGACGCTTTGCTTCGGTGCGTACCGCTTGCGATACGCCATGCGCACTAAATATAACTATGCTGTCGTCAGGTATCTGATCAAGCTCTTCGACAAATACCGCACCGCGGCTTTTTAAGCCGTCAACCACATAGCGGTTATGCACCACTTCGTGGCGTACGTAAATTGGCTTTTCAAAAATATCTAAAGCGCGCTCAACAATACTAATAGCGCGATCAACCCCTGCGCAAAAGCCTCGTGGGTTGGCTAGTAATATTTCCATTAACCTTGCACCTCAATAATATCTACTTCAAAGGTTAAACGCTGACCCGCTAACGGATGATTAAAATCAATCGTTACCGACTCGCCTTGCACTTCGCGCACTAACCCCGGAAGCTCGGTACCGTCAGGCTGAGTAAACGCTATTATAGCGCCTACTTTAGCTGGGGTTTCTGGGCCAAATTTACTGCGATCAACATAGTAAATGTTATCTGGATTTGGCTGACCAAATGCATCTTCTGGTTCTAGCTCAAAGGTTTTGCTCTCACCTGCGTTTAAGCCTAATAAGCACTTTTCAAAGTTAGCTGTTAAGCTACCATCGCCCATAGTTAATTTAGCAGGCTTGTTATGCACTTTGGTTGAGTCGGCAGCAGAGCCATCTTCTAACTTAATAGAAAAATGAAAAATAACCTGTGAGTTTTCACCAATTACAGCTTGGCTCATGCTTTATGCTCCTTCGGACTTTCGCCTGTAAAGGCGTCAAATAATAATAATGCTGCACCAATACAAATAGCGCAATCTGCAACATTAAATACCGGAAAATGTGAGTTTTTATAAAATACGTGTATAAAGTCAATTACATAACCGTATGCAATACGGTCGTATAAGTTACCAATTGCACCGGCAAGTACCAATGAATAGGCAGCGCATAATACTTTATTAGTTGCTGGCAGGCGTTTTAACCACCACACCAGCAATCCACTAATAGCAATTGCAATAGCACTTAAAAACCAACGTTGCCAACCACCTGCATCACTTAAAAAACTATAAGCTGCACCGTAGTTATGTACATAAGTAATACTAAAAACAGGCAGTAAATTAATCGACTCTTGATAAGCCATACTACTTACAACAAGTGTTTTACTAGCAAAGTCTACTACTAACAGCAGTAGACTTAACCATAGCCACACTAAACCACTTTTTTGGGCTAGTTTGCTCACTAATTAACTCCTAAGCGAATTGACGTTGCTCGCCTTCACCGTCAACATTGCTTACACAGCGTCCACAAATTTCAGGGTGAGCAGGCTCAACACCTACATCAGCGCTATAATGCCAACAACGCTCACACTTTTGTGCGTCGGTTGCAGCAACACTAATATAAAGACCATCAATTTCGGTAGTTTGTGTATCTGCCGGCTGGCTATCAACTTCGGTTACGTTTACTGCTGATGTTAAAAATACAAAACGCAGCTCGTCGCCAAGTGCTAATAATTTAGCTGCGAGCGCTTTGCCTGTATATAAATTAACAGTTGCTTGGAGCGTTGCACCAATCACTTCTTCTTTACGTGCAGCTTCTAATAGGCGGTTTACTTCATCGCGCACTGTTAGAATTTCTAACCAATCATCGTTACTAAATTGGCTGTTAGTAGGAGCTTGTAAGCCTTCGTACCAGGTTGATGTAAATACGTAGTCACTACGCTCACCCGGTAATGCTTCCCAAATTTCTTGAGCAGTAAAGCTCATAATTGGTGCCATCCAACGCGTCATTGCTTCAGCAATATGGTACAGCGCTGTTTGACAAGAACGACGTGCGTGGCTGTCACTCTTAGCTGTGTATTGGCGGTCTTTAATTACGTCTAAATAGAACGAGCCAAGCTCACCGGTACAAAAGTTCATTAGCTTTTGCGTTACTAACAGCATTTGGTAGCTATCGTAGGCAGCTAAAATTTCTGTTTGTAAT
The DNA here is from genome assembly GCF_015864415.1 of Pseudoalteromonas sp. SCQQ13. Lineage (NCBI taxonomy): Bacteria > Pseudomonadati > Pseudomonadota > Gammaproteobacteria > Alteromonadales > Pseudoalteromonadaceae > Pseudoalteromonas > Pseudoalteromonas sp. SCQQ13. The sequence continues at coordinate 39,883 of NZ_JADYXG010000003.1, forward strand.
TGTGCTGCACGGCCAACAATCCACTTATCAAGCTCAACCATATCATTAACAGCTACTTGATCTGTTTTTGGATCAAAACCATTTAGGTTAGCTAATAAGTAACGACTAGTGTTACGAATTCGGCGGTAACGATCTGCTGAGCGGTTAAATATTTCATCCGACACCGTCATTTCTGCGGTGTAATCGGTAGAGGCAACCCACAAGCGTAAAATATCGGCGCCTAGTTTATTCATCACATTTTGTGGTGAAATAACATTACCTAACGACTTAGACATTTTACGACCGTTTTCATCAACGGTAAAACCATGAGTAAGTACTTGGCGGTATGGTGCATGGCCGTTAATAGCGACCGATGTCATCATAGACGACATAAACCAACCACGATGCTGATCAGAACCTTCAAGGTATAAATCGGCAGGACCAGTTAAGTCTTCACGCGCATCAACAACACACGCATGCGATACGCCCGAGTCAAACCATACATCGAGAGTGTCTTGCACTTTCATGTATTGCTTAGCATCTTCTTCACCTAACAGTGTCGCTGGGTCTAAATCGTACCATGCTTGAATACCTGACTTTTCAACCAATTGTGCTGCTTGTTCAATTAACTCTTGCGTATTTGGATGAATAGCACCGGTGTCTTTATCAGCAAACAATGCAATTGGTACACCCCAAGTGCGTTGGCGTGATATACACCAATCTGGACGGCCCTCAACCATGTTTGCAATGCGGCTTTCGCCCCACTCTGGTAACCACTGCGTGTTTTTAATTTCGTTTAATGAGTCTTGACGCAAATTAGCCTGATCCATACTAATAAACCACTGTGGTGTAGCACGGAAAATAATTGGCGTTTTATGACGCCAGCAATGTGGGTAACTATGCGTAATAGCATGGTGATGCATTAATGCGCCATGCTCTTTAAGCACTTCAACAATGCTCGCGTTAGCTTTAAACACATGCTGACCGGCAAATAACTCAGTGTCTGGCAAGTACACACCATTTGCGCCAACCGGGTTAGCCACTTCTAGTTTGTATTCAAGTCCAGCCACGAAATCTTCTTGACCATGCCCTGGAGCCGTATGTACAACACCCGTACCTGAGTCGGTCGTAACATGTTCAGCTACAATTACAGGAACACTAAAGTCATAAAAAGGGTGTGCTACTTGTAAATTTTCAAGTGCCGCACCTTTAACATAACCTAATACATGAAATTGATTAAAACCAAAACGGTCCATTGCATCTTTAACGAGCTCAGAGCCTAATATTAAGCGTTGCTGCTTACCTTCGTCATCAACTTGTACTAGTGCATATTCTAATTCTGCATGTACTGCTACTGCTCGGTTAGCAGGCAGCGTCCACGGAGTGGTAGTCCAAATAACAGTACCAACTTTACCTGCACCTTTATGACCATCAGCTAAATCAAACGCACTTACTACTGCGTCTTGGTCGTTAAAAATAAAGCGTACGTCTATTGCTGGTGATTGCTTATCTTGGTATTCAACTTCGGCTTCGGCTAAAGCAGAACCACAATCGGTACACCAATGCACAGGCTTAGCGCCTTTATGTAAATGGCCTTTTTCAATAATACGACCAAGTACACGAATAGCATTCGCTTCAAAATCAAAGTTCATGGTTAAGTAAGGCTTGTCCCAATCGGCAAATACACCTAAACGTTTAAAGTCGACCTTTTGACCTTCAACTTGCTTTTTAGCGTATGCACGGCACTTTTCGCGAAACTCGCTCGCGGTTACTTTAACGCCTGGCTTGCCAACTTTTTTCTCAACCATTAATTCTATTGGTAAACCATGACAATCCCAACCAGGTACTAATGGCGAGTCAAAGTCAGATAAGGTTTTAGACTTAACAATAATATCTTTTAATATTTTATTTACTGAATGGCCTAAATGGATATCGCCGTTTGCATACGGAGGTCCATCATGCAAAATAAAGGTTTTTTTACCTTTTTTAGCACTGCGAATTTGACCATATAGGTCGTCTTCATACCATGCTTTTAGCATTTTTGGTTCACGTTGTGCCAAATTGCCACGCATTGGAAACGGTGTTTCCGGTAAGTTCAAAGTATGTTTATAGTCGCTCATTAATCCTACATTCCGTATCTATCGGCTACCTAATTTAAACCAAAACACTGCTTAGCGGCGGCAACGTCAGTTGCTATTTGCGCCGTTAATTGTGTTAATGTCTCGAATTTTTTCTCATCGCGGAGTTTTTTAATCAACTCCACATGCATAAATTGTCCATAAATGTCTTGTGCAAAATCAAAAAGATGAACTTCTAATAAGGCACGAGTTCCATTAAAGGTGGGCTTATTGCCTATATTGGCAACCCCATAAACTTGTTTCCCTGCTATGGTTGCTTGCACAGCAAACACCCCATTTACCGGGCAAACTTGACGTTTAAGCGCTATATTTGCGGTTCTAAAACCCAGCTCTCGGCCACGTTTCCAACCATGTATAACACGCCCCGAAATGGCATAGTTGTGACCAAGCATTACCTTTGCAGTGCTTAAATCACCAGCGGCAAGCGCTTCACGAATTAAAGTACTGCTTACTCTAGCATTTAATTGGCGAAAACTCGCGGTGCTTTTAACATCCATGCTCGCTTGTTTGCCCATACTTACTAGTAAGTCAAAATTACCTTGTCGCTGCTTGCCAAATCTAAAATCATCACCAACCGTTAATGCTTTAACGCCTAGCTTTTTAATTAAAATATCACTAACAAATTGCTCTGCATGCATATTTGCAAATTGCTGATTAAAGCTAATACAAATAACTCGTTCAATACCTAACTCGCTGAGCAATAGCAGTTTATCTCGTAAGCGAGTTAAACGCGCTGGCGCATTACTTTTAGCAAAAAACTCTTGTGGTTGAGGCTCAAACAACATTACCGTACTAGGTAAATTATTTGCTTTAGCATCAATAAGTAAGCCTTTTAATACTTCAGCATGACCTAAGTGAACACCATCAAAATTACCAATAGTAAGCACACAACCAAAATGTTGTGAGCGAATATTGTGTATACCTCTAATTAACTCCATGCCACCCAATGCCTTTTTAAGCGAGTTATTAATTCACAACTCAAAATTGAATGAAGTTGCAGAGTTGCCGATTATAATCTTTTTTTTAGTTCGATTCAGTAATTGCTACACTTTTTATCGTATTTAGTCGCACACCCATCAAAAATAACAGCGTAAAGTAACTTAACCCTGCAATTGCTAGCAACACTAGGAGTAAAATAACCTGTTCGCCAAAGTGCCAAGTCGTCCAACTATACTGCTCGCTGGTAAACCAAACCAGTAACCCCATAACAATACTTGCAACAAAGCATTTAAGGGTAAAATATAAGCTCATTGACGAAAACTGATACACATTTTCTTTTTTAAGCTGCCTGTAAAGCAAAAATGCATTACAACTTGCCGACATTGAAGTAGCTAATGCCAATCCTAAATAGCCAATAAAAGGCGCAAGCATTATATTAAACACCATATTAAGTACCAAGGTAATAATACCAATGCGCACTGGGGTTTTAGTATCTTGGCGGGCGTAAAATCCAGGGGCTAATACCTTTATTAGCATAAAGCTGACTAAACCAACCGAATAAGCCATTACCCCTAAGCTCACCGCTTTAACATGATCAATCCCCGCTTCTTTAAATGCACCATGATCAAACAACACAGTAATAATAAGTGGGCTAATAATCATTAACCCTATCATAGCAGGCAGGCCCAAAAATATTACAAAACGCACCCCCCAATCTAAGGTATGCTGAAAATCGCTGCTTTTTTTACTACTGTGTAATTTTGACAGTGCCGGTAAAATAACCGTTGCTATACCAATACCAAATAATCCCAGCGGAAACTCTATTAAACGGTCTGAGTAATATAACCAAGCAATTGAGCCGGTCATGAGTAATGAAGCAATAACGGTATCGAGCAATAAGTTTATTTGGCTAATAGAGACCCCAAACAAAGCAGGCAGCATTAATTTACGTACTTTTTTTACATTTTCGTCTTGCCAAGCCCAGCGCGGCCGCGCCAACATTTTTGCCCGATATAAAAAAGGCAACTGAAACAGTAATTGCACCACACCACCAATAAATACACCGATAGCTAATGCATATGCACCTACCGAAAATTGGTCATGTAAAAAAATAGCACACAAAATAATAGATATATTTAATAACACTGGGGTAAACGCAGCCACAGCAAAGCGGTTATATACATTCATAACCGCCCCACTTAGCGCCACAAGGCTTACAAAAAACAAATACGGAAATGTCAGCTTTAATAATGCACTGGCAAGTTCAAACTTTTCGCCATCAGGGCCACCTTGCCACCAATCTATAAACCAACCTGTGCCAAATAGTGCAGCAATAACCGGAGACGCAACCACACCTACAATTGTCACTATTAATAAAATAGTGCCTAAGGTTCCTGCTGCTTGCGCAACAAAAAGTTTAACCTTGTCGTCGCCTTGCTGCTCTTTTATTTCGCTTAATACAGGTACAAATGCTTGAGCAAACGCACCTTCTGCAAATAAACGACGTAAAAAGTTAGGAATTCGATTAGCAAACAAAAAAACATCGGCCGCAGCACCGGCTCCCAGGAGGTTTGCAACAACCGCATCGCGAACTAACCCTAAAATACGCGATATCATTGTCATACAACTAACAATCATACCGGAGCGAAATAAACCTTTTGACACCGCAAACCCACACTAAAAATCATTAAGATAAGTAATTATGCCATAGTCTTTTTTATAAATCGCTTTAAAGCACTAGGCTGAATCCTCATGCTTTGTTACAATGTCGATATTAACTGCTAGAGCGGCAAATTGATGTTCGTTATAAGGAGCAGTTTTTCTTGGATTGTCAAAATTAAATTGACATTCATGATAAAAACAGGCATATTCCACGGCCTTTAATTTAAGCTTTATTTAAGATTGTTAGGAGCAAACCTTGGCTAACATCAAGTCTGCAAAAAAACGCGCTATTACAAGCGAAAAAAACCGTCAGCACAACGCAAGTCGTCGTTCAATGATGCGTACTTACTTCAAAAAAGTAATCGTAGCTATTGAAGCTGGTGATAAAGAAGCTGCACAGCAAGCTTTTTCTGTTGCTACACCTATCCTAGACCGTTACGCAACTAAGGGTCTAATTCACAAAAACAAAGCTGCTCGTCATAAGAGCCGCATAGCTGCTAAAATTAAAGCACTATAATTTGTTTTTGCAAGAATATAAAAACCGGCCTTGGCCGGTTTTTTTTTGCTTAATATTTAATACTTATAGCGTTAAACAGGTATGTAGCCAATTCACACAGCACCATCATCACATATTCTTATTTAGGGCAGTTGCGCTTAAATAAGCGCTTTTAATAAAATGGCGCGTAAGTTATTAAACCCCTTCTAGCTCGGGATAAAACTTTTTCAGCATAGCTGCTATTTTTTTAGGAGAGAAAGGCTTTACCACAAAACCTTTAGCCCCTTTATCAATTGCATCTTTTACATTTTCAACCCCTGAGTGCGCCGACACCATAACCACGTTTGTTTCTGGGTTCAGTTGATTAATTTGCTCAATTAACTCTTTACCATCGCCATCAGGTAACTCTATATCTAAAAAAATCATGTTATAATTTGCAGCACGACACTCATTAATACATTGTGCGGCAGTTGATGCTTCTTTTACGTTTTCTATGCCTAAATGCATCAATGTTTGGCTTAAAAAGCTGCGCACAGTACTAACGTCATCAACGATTAAAATTGCAAGCTGCGTGTTCATATTTGATCCTTATAGGCTAAAAGCAATGTTTGCAAATGCTATCATTTGCTTTAAATACAATTATTTATTATAGAGAACTACACCAAAAAGGCCAGATTTGCTTTATGTCTACAAATACAAAAAAACAATCATTACTAGGTAAAGCACCTAGAAGTACAAAAACAACAAAAAACAAGCAAAACCGCAGTACGACTACAAAGCCTAATAATATTAAACAAAGTGCTAATACAAGCGCTAACAATAAAGCAGCGCAAAAGTCTAAAAGCAGCTTGCTGGCCACGCTTGGACTATTACTATTTATAATAATTATAATCCCTAAGCCTACACTGCTTAGTTATCATAAATTAGGTATGGTGAGTAATAGCATTTATTGGCCTGGGGTATTTGGTTACGGCGCAACGCTCCTCGATTCAAACTTACAGCCACAGCTAGACAGTAAGCGTAAGGCACTTTATTTATGTACTAATACGGTTAACTCAAAAAGCTGTCAAAAATATAAAGTAATTGCCGATAATGGAATTATTGCGGCAATAAAAGCTTACTTTCAGCATTAAAAAAACTAATCTGAAAATTTAAAATTACTTGGTTGAAAGGTGTGCAAAAGATCAACATAATGGCGCTCCTTTTTTCAACAAATGAACTATTGAAACTACCATGCTGAACGAGCTAGATTGGCTTTTAAACACGATATTACTTGCACTAGGTTTAGGTGCATTCTTTATTAACCAACTCACATTACTGCGTATTGCCGCGGTTAGTGCCTGTGGTTTGCTATTTTTATCATTTAGCTTAGATCTTATGTCGTCGAGTATTGTTTCGAATATGAGTTTGGTGTTAATCAATACATTTTATTTGTTTAAAGTTTATACTTTTGGGCAATTTACTGTAACCCAAAATTAAGCACTTCTCCTTAGAATATTTTATAGCCCAGCTTAGCTGGGCTTTTTTTTGCCTAATATTTAACAACCAAGCTGATTGCAGCTACTGCTAACTCATTACGATAGTTAACTGCAACTGAATTAATGCCGTATAGTTACTACTTTACAACTAAAAAAGAGCCTAGTTGGCTCTTTTGCTGCTTAGCATCTCTATATTTTGTGCCTTAGCTTAATATAGGCGGCCTTTTATCTGCCCACGGAGCGGCTTGCTCTAATTGCGCGGCCAGCGTAAGCAACTGCGCCTCACTGCCATACGCACCGGCAAACTGCACACCAATTGGCAAGCCATTCTTATTCCAATGCAGTGGCACCGACATTGCTGGTAAACCTGTCATATTAAATAACGCTGCAATGGGTGATGCTTTTAATACCTGTTGCACAAATGAGTCGTAGGGTTGATTTAAACTAAGCTCACCAATTTTGGGTGGTGGCGCTGTGGTCACTGGCGTCAAAATAAAGTCGTAGTCGTTAAAAAACACGTCAAAAGCTTGCCCGCCTTGATCAAAGGCACTGCGGGCGGCTAGCATTTGCTGAGCTGTAAATTCTTTAGCCCGCTGCAGGTGTCCCCAAACAATGGCTTCAAATTCGTTTTCGCGTGCTGCACGCCCTATTTTTAATTCTCTAGCTTGTACCGCATTAAGCATACCGCTTGAAGTGGCTATGCCCATGCCGTTAAACATTTGCTCAAGTGGCAAGGTTGGCTGTGCTACTTCAACAATATGGCCTAAACTAGTCAGTAATTTAACGGTTTTATCTAAGGCGTCGCTACAATCTTGATGCACAGGGTAACCAAACGGATGGCTTTGCATTAATGCTATTTTAAGAGGCTTTGGTTTGGCGTTAACCGCAGCTAACATATTATCGTTGGGCAGGGTAACACGCGACCCTGGCTCTGCCCCTTGTGTTAGCTGCAGCAGCAATGCACTGTCGCGCACACTGCGGGTAAGCGCATGATGAACCGATAACCCCATTGAGCTTTCTAAGTTAGTGGGGCCAGATGCCACACGGCCACGGCTTGGTTTGAGCCCAAATAGTCCACAATGCGATGCAGGTATACGAATAGAGCCGCCACCATCGCTACCATGAGCTGCGGGTAAAATTCTCGCGGCAACCGCCACTGCAGAGCCTGCCGAGGAGCCACCACTGCTATAGCGGGTATCCCACGGGTTAAGCGTGTCGCCATGTAAGCTCGACTCACCTGTAGGCGTTTGACCAAACTCAGGGCTGGTAAGCTTAGCCATAATATTTAGTCCCGCAGCTTGATAGCGATTAACTAAGGTTGAATTTTCAGCCACACGGTTATCTTTAAAAAAACGACAACCATTAGTGGTAATAGTACCGGCCATAGTTACGCCTAAATCTTTAAGCGCAAACGGCACTCCCAACAGCGGCGCGCTGGCCATTTTAGCTGTTCGCTGTGCAGTGCTTAATTGGTTTAACTTTTGTGCTTGCTCACGCGCTTGCTCAAAATGATTAACGGCTATCATATTAAGCGCAGCATTTGTTTCAAACCTTGCAATTGCACTGTCGGTTAATTCTAATGGGCTAATATCGCCTTGGCGTAATAAATCCGCCATGGTCGACATATCCCAACTGTCGTAGTCACCAAGCGGCTGTTTAGGAGTGTTAACTGTTGCAGCCGCCGATGCTTGACTTGCAAGTGATAAACCTAGCATAGACGCACCACCAATTGCGCCGCACGCCTGTATAAGTCGTCGTCTATCTAAATCTATCTTAGTCATTATTTACTACCCCATACCTTTTGTGGTACCACAGCTTGGGCATTTAATTGATCAATCACGCCGGCAATTTCATTTACATTTAAGCGTGCGCCTTTATCAATAGTAGGCCCAGTGCGCCAGCCATCACATAATGAGATACGCCCGCCTTGCGTTTCAAATATTTGCCCTGTTACGGTAGATGATGCCTCACTGCCTAACCAAACAACCAGCGGCGCTACATTTTCTGGTGCCCAAGCATCAAAGCTATCATCTTCTGGCTTTTTCACTAGATCAGGCATTGCTGATTCGGTCATTGCGGTGCGTGCTGCCGGTGCCAATGCATTAGCAGTAATACCGTAACGCGCCAATTCCGACGCTTGTACTAAAGTAAGCGTAGCAACACCGCCTTTTGCCGCAGAATAGTTTGCTTGCCCTACCGAGCCTTGTAAGCCTGCGCCCGAGCTGGTGTTTATAATACGTGCAGCTACTGGGTTACCTGCTTTTGACTGATCGCGCCAGCGACGGCTTAAAATATTGGCTAAACAAAAGTGCCCTTTAAGGTGCACTCGCATTACCATATCCCAGGCATCTTCATCTGAATTAACAAACATACCATCGCGCAGTACGCCGGCATTGTTAACTAGCACATGCACTTCGCCAAAAGCGGCAATGGCATCATCTACTATCTGCTGCGCCGTAGCCGTGGTAGTAATATCGCTGCTATTAGCAATTGCTTTACCGCCGGCAGTAATAATTTCATCAACCACTGCTTTTGCAGCATCAAGACGAATGTCGTTCACTACCACATTGGCGCCTTCTGCGGCAAAGGCAAGTGCATAAGCACGGCCTAATCCACCGCCACTTCCGGTAATAATAACTGTACGCTGTTGGCAAATACCCATACCTTTCTCCTTAATTATAATCGTTCAATGATAGTGACATTGGCTAAACCGCCGCCTTCGCACATTGTTTGTAGGCCATAACGCCCGCCTGTACGCTCTAATTCATGTAATAATCCGGTCATTAAGCGCACGCCGGTAGCGCCAAGGGGGTGGCCCAGTGCAATGGCACCACCATTAACATTAGTTTTTTCATGGCTGTAACCGGTTTCTTTTAGCCATGCCATTACTACAGAGGCAAACGCTTCATTAATTTCTACTAAATCAATATCATCAAGCGTAAGATTCGCTTTTTTTAATGCCGCGATAGTAGCTGGAATAGGTGCTCTAAGGTGCCAAATAGGATCATCTCCCAGCACACTAACATGATGAATACGCGCTCTTGGGGTCAGGTTATATTTTTTTAATGCGCGCTCAGACACAATAAGCATTGCTGCTGATGCATCGCACACTGAGCTCGAAACCGCTGCGGTAATACTTGGGTAAGTAGGGTCAACCGGCTCAAGTTCTGCCATTTTAGCCAAACTACTTTCTCTAGGTGTTTCATCAAATGTTAATCCTTCAATCGCCACTATTTCGCGATCAAAGCGTCCCTCTGCTGCGGCTGCTAATGCACGGCGATGACTTTCTAGCGCAAACACTTCCATATCGGCGCGGCTTATACCCCAATGATCAGCAATGCGCTGAGCGGCATAAAACTGATTTACCGGCGCATCGCCAAAGCGTGCTTCCCACAATTTACTCTCTGCAAATGGCGTACTAAAGCCAAGTGGTTGCCCGGCAAGCATTGCTGACGAAATAGGAATTTGCGTCATTGTTTGCACGCCCCCTACCGCTATCACATCTTGCGTGCCGCTCATAATCGCTTGCGCAGCAAAATGCACGGCTTGTTGCGATGAGCCACATTGTCTATCAACCGTTGTACCCGGTACATTCATTGCTAGTCCCGCCGCTAACCAACTGGTGCGGGCAATGTTTCCTGCTTGCGAGCCTATCGTGTCTACACAGCCAAAAATCACATCATCGTAATCTTCTGCTGGTATGTTATTGCGCTCAACCAAAGGTTTTAATACTGCTGCACCTAAGTCTATGGCATGCACATGGGCAAGGCCCCCTTTGCGTCTGCCTGTAGGTGTACGCAGTGCGTCTACAATATATGCATGGGTCATAGTATCGCCTCAAAAGTTTTAGAAGGAGCCAAATCGACATCAGAGTTAAGTACATAATCTTGCACTCGTGCACGATGAAAAATACTGTCACCCCAGGTGTTGTTTAATGCCCAACTGCGTTTCATAAACATTTGCAGGTCTACTTCCCAGGTATAACCCATAGCACCGTGGATTTGAATCCCGTGGCGCGCTGCAAGTGCGGCTGCTTCGCTGCAAAAATTACGCGCTTGTGAAACATGCACGTCTGTTAAAGGGTGGTTATTTTCTAGCGAACACGCCGCGCGATACAGTACTGGTTTTGCAATTTCAATTTTTCCTGCTACATCAGCCAAATGGTGCTTAACAGCCTGAAAGCTACCAATTGCTTTGCCAAACTGTTTACGCTGTACACTATAATCAACGGTTAAATCGAGCATGCGCTGCGCTAAACCGAGTAATTGCCCAGCAACCGAGAGCGCCCCGCGATTAAGCGTGTCATTCCATATTTTTTTGCCCGCCTCGCCCTGTGCAATACAGGTTTCGGCTGTTGGCTGCCAAGTTACTTGCGATAAGCGGCGCGACGAATCAATACTTAAATTAACGACGTTATCCACTTGCTCACACGGTACTAAATGCACTTCATCAGCGTGTTGCATAAGTAGCACCTGCGCTAAATGTGCATCCGATACCAGCTCACTGCATTGATGGCCAATAGCTAAGCGCAGCTCGCCATCACAAATTTTAGCTAAGTAATCAGCTTTACAAGCCACGCTATCATCAAGGGCTGAAAATACGCCACTGCCTACATAAGCCGTATCGGCAAGCGAATCAGGAATAGCGTAATAACCTAGCTCTTGGGTCATTAATGACCACGCTATATCGCCCATTCCCAAACCGCCAAACTGCTCTGGCACTGATAGCGCAGTAAGCCCTTGCTCTGCCATTTTATTTCTTAATTCGGGAGAGCGACCCGCGTCGGTTTCCCATATTTCGCGTAGTGTTTCTGGTGCTGCTTCAGTCATTAAAAAACGGCTGATAGCTTCACGAAACATTAATTGGTCTTCAGTAAAGGTAAAATCCATAGTTTCACTCGCTATCTAGGTAGGCCAAGCATACGCTCAGCAACAATATTTCGTTGAATTTCATTGGCACCCGCATAAATTGGCCCAGCTTGAGAGAATAAAAAGCCGTTTAACCAATAACCATGCTCCTCGGCAAGTGCTGCCGATGAGAGTAACTCACCACAAGTACCCAAAATATCCATCGCCGTTTGATGAATGAGCAAATCTAGCTCTGACCAAAACACTTTATTTAGGCTCGATTCAGCGCCAATTTTATCGCCATGACTAATACGTCCTACAGTGTTGTAAGCCGACAGCGCATAGGCTTCTGCATCAGCCCAACATTTAGCCACCGCAGCACCAATGGCTGGATCGCGATCGGCAGCCGCTTTGTTATCCCGGTACAGCTGCACTAGTTTGCGCACAGGTTGTTGAAAACGCGCTGGTGAGCGCAGCAACAAACCACGCTCAAAACCTGCCGTTGCCATTGCCACATGCCAGCCTTTGCCTTCTTCGCCAATGCGGTGTTCAACCGGCACTTTGACGTTATCAAAGAATATTTCTGCAAAGGCATCTTCGCCATCCAGCGCTTTAATTGGGCGAATAGTTACGCCCTGTGCATCCAGCGGTACCATTAAAAAAGATAAACCATGGTGGCGCTGCGAACCGGCTTCTGAGCGAAACAAGCCAAATGCCCAATCGGCATAAGTAGCACGGGTAGACCAGGTTTTTTGGCCATTCACAATGTAATGGTCGCCATTGCGAATTGCTTTACTACTAATGTTGGCCATATCTGAGCCCGCATTAGGTTCAGACCAGGCTTGCGCCCACATGTCTTCACTTGATGCCATACGTGGTAAAAAGTGCGACTTTTGCTGCTCTGTACCAAATTCAAGTAAAGTAGAGCCAAGTAATAGCTGGCCATTTTGATTTACTCGCCCTGGTGCACCTGCGCCGTAGTATTCTTCTTCAAAAATAAGCCAGTCAATTAAGTTACACCCGCGGCCGCCATATTCTTTAGGCCACATAACCATTGAAAAACCCGCTTTATGTAGCTTGCGCTCCCATTGGCGGTGCAGCTCAAAGCCTGCTTTGGTGTCGTAAGTGGGCAGTTTTTCTGCAGGTACATTTTCTGCAAGCCACTGACGCACTTCCATACGGAAATTTTGTTGCTCTGTTGTATAAGTTAGTTTCATAGTCGGCCTCAAAAATTCGCTTCGCGTTTGTCTACAAACGCGCGGCGGGTTTCAGCAGAATCTGGGCTGGTATAAGCTTGCAGCGTAAACCCTTGCTCCCAACGGTATTTAGCTTCTAGGTCACCGTCTTCAATACCATTTAGGCTTTCTTTAGCAATGCGGATCATATCGGAGCTTTTTGCGGCAATTTTGCTGGCAATTTCCAGCGCGGTATCGCGTAATTGCTCTTTAGGTACAATGCGTTCAATAAAGCCGTATCTATCGGCATCTTGTACCGAAATAGTTTCGCCAGTAAAAAACAAGTAACGTACTTTTTGCACCGGAAATAAGCGCTGTAAATGCGCGCCGCCGCCCATAGCGCCACGATCTACTTCTGGTAGCGCAAAAGTGGTACATTCTGACGCCACCACAATATCGGCCGCACCAGTAATACCAATACCGCCACCCAGCACATAACCATGCAGCGCAACTATTACTGGTATTGGACACAAATGTACCGCTTTAAACGTTTCGTAATTACCGGCGTTAACGCTAACAATACGCTCTGGGTATTTATCTAACTCTTTAATATCAACACCGGCACAAAAACCACGCCCTTCTGAGCGAATAATTAATACCCGAGCAGCCAAATTTTGGCCAATACTGTTGATCAGATCGGCGAGCGCTTGCCATTCAGCACTGTCGAGTGCATTTACCGGTGCTTTATTTATAATTATTTCGGCGATACCGTTTTCGATATGGCTTTTAAATGCTGGGTTCATAGCTTAGGCCTCTTCTTCGACTGACCGGTTAGTCCGGCGGATTAACAATTGCTCAAGACAGGTGTCTGCCTCGGCGATAATTTCGTTTATTAGTGTCTCAACGCTAGGTAAGTTATTTATTACCGCCGCCACTTGGCCGCTGGGTAAAATACCTTCGTCGGGTTTACCTTCAACCATAGATTTTTGAATTAACACCGGTTGATTAGCCGACATTACCAATGTTGCTGCAGCTTTGGGATCTTCACGCAGGCCATTAAAAAACACTTTGAGCATATGCAGCGATGTCATGCCGGTTTCTTTTTGCCAATGGCGCGCACTTTTTAGTGCCAACCATAAGCGCTTAACACCACCCGAGCGCTCTAAATCATCAATAAATGGCGTGTTGATCATCCGGTGACGCAGGCCATCTACCGCGGTAGAAATGCGAATATCGGCACTGTCTTTAGTATCAAGATAACGCTGCTGGGTGACTTTTGGCGTGGGTGCATCGCAGGTCAGCAAAAAGCGCGTGCCCATTGCCATACCTGCAGCGCCTGCGCCTAATACTGAGGCCAAACCACGCCCGCACGAAAATCCCCCTGCGGCAATTACTGGTACCGACACCGCATTTAACACTTGCGGTAACAAAATAGTGCTCGGTACGCTGCCAGTATGACCGCCCCCTTCACTGCCTTGAATGGTGATCATATCGGCGCCCATGGCAACCGCTTTTACTGCATGCTTTACTGCGCCTACGGTGGGAATGCACAGCACACCTGCCGCTTTGAGTCGCTCAATAGTGGCTTTATCGGGGCCGCGTCCGTAGCTCACCGCACGCAATTTGTAACTAATAGCTAAATCAAGACATTGCTGCGCGTTTTCTTGAAACATATGAAAATTAAGACCAAAATTACTGGTCCCTGTGGCAGCAATTACTTTTTTTATGGCACTTTCCACTTCTTCAGTGTTCATCGTCGCGCCAGCTAAAAAACCAAAACCGCCCGCACGCGTTGTTGCTATTACTAAGTTTGCATCAGAGACCCAGCCCATCGCCGTTTGAATAATCGGATAACGACAGCCCAGTGCCTCTGTTAACGGCGTATTCCAGCGGCCATCGGCATTATTGTGCTCTGTGCTCATATTTATTTTTCCTTGGCTGCTGATTTATTGGCTTGAGCCATCGCTTTCGCGTCAAAGCCACCTAAGCGGTCACCCGATATTGTTTCGTTATGCGCATGCGCAAAATGATGCAAACCAAACGCCATATCCATGGTTGAACGTTTACCCATTAAATCTTCGGCGTTATTAATTACTTGCTTAGTTAATTGCAAACCCAGTCGTGGCATTTGTGCAATCTGATTAGCTAAAGTAAAGGTCGTCTCTTCTAAATTATCCCTTGGCACTACGCGATTCACCATGCCCATTTGATAAGCACGGTCTGCCGACATACGATCGCCGGTAAATAAAAACTCTTTGGCAATACGTGGATTAAGCTCGTGCACATGCGCAAAATACTCAACCCCAGGAATACCCATGCGCACGACCGGATCAGAGAAAAATGCTTTGTCATCGGCAATAATTAAATCACATACCCACGCCAGCATTAAGCCACCAGCCACACAGGCACCTTGTACCATAGCAATCGTTGGCTTAGGCAAATCGCGCCAGCGACGACACATTCCTAAATACACTTCGTGCTCGCGAGCATATAAAAACTCACCGCCGGGCTTATTAGCGTGATCGTAAAAAAGGTTAGTACGATCAAAGCTTTTATCAACATCGCGCCCAGGGGTGCCAATGTCATGACCAGCAGAAAAGTGCTTGCCGTTACCGGCAAGTACAATTACTTTTACTTCGTCGTCGTTACACGCAAGCTGAAAAGCCTTATCTAGCGCGTAGGTCATTTGCGAGTTTTGCGCGTTGTTATATTCAGGACGATCCATGGTAATAACCGCCACTTGAGCGCGCACTTCGTATAACACTACGTCATCTATTGTTTGAACTTCACTCATTACGACTCCTCTGGGCGTACACCCGGTGGGTTGTCTTTTAGCTGTTTAGCTCTAATATTGTGCGGATCCAATTTAGCAATTAATGCTAACTGCTCAGCTGTAGGTGCTGGTGTGGTTGGAGTGTTTGCCTCAACGTGAATTTCAAAGCCTGTTTTTTCAATTACTTCTTGTACACTCACACCAGGGTGAACGCTCACTAAGCGCAATTGATGCTCTGGACCTTGCCAATCCATCACACAAATATCGGTGATCACTAAACGAATATCGACATCCGATAGCTGATAACCTTTTGGCAAACGTGCTGGGTTGTAACCAATTGAGCACACCACATCACATTCTTGCTCTACAAATACGCGTTTACTGTGGCTTGGTACAAAAAACGAGTTAGCATGGCTAATTGAGTTACCCGGTAAACCACGTACGCCTAACATTTGTATTTTAGGTTTATCGTAGTCGCCCCCTAGGGCTGAAATATTACTTTGCCCGTACTTATCAATTTGCGTTGGCCCTATCATGGCGTGGCGTTTACGGCTCCACACATTGTCAAAAATGCGTGAAAAACCCATCCATGTTTCGTTACGCTGTACAAAATCATCGCCACGTGCGCCAATCGGATTTGGCTCACTCAGTAAGTAGGCTTCTGAGTCTGTCATCATTAAATCTGGGTTGTTAGTACTCATAGAAATACTCGCCGCTAAACGCGGAATAACCCCAATGCCGGTGGCAAGCACTTCACCATCGTTATCAAATGCGGTTGCTGCGGCACAAATCATTAATTCTGCCAAGCTGTATTGAGTTGCTGTCATTTTAATGTCCTGCCTTAGTAACTTGTGTTAGGGATTTGGCGGATCGCATCGATGCCGCCTAATTTAGCTTGGTACTCTTGCTCTGATTTATTGTTAATAAACTCATCAAAGTAAGCACTAAAGCCGCCTTCTTTTGCGTATTTGTTATATTGCAGCAAATGTTTATTATCAATGCCGTAAAATGGCGGACAACTGCTTGGATGCGCGCCCCCAGGTACTTCACTTACGGCCGTTGTTAAGCTGCGTTCCCAAAATACTTTATCTGCCGCTGTGCGATCATAAAAATGATCGCTGCTAACTAGCTTGTCGCAGGTGACATAGCTTTTATTTGCTGCGCGTACAAACCAATCGTCTAGGTAATGATCTGGACCTGAAATCTGGCACACACCACGCTCATCAGCATGATCAACATGTACCAGTGCAGCGTCGAGTTTAAGCGCTGGCATTGCCACCCATTCTTTATCGTCATAGGGGCTATCAATCACTTGAATATCTGGGTTGTGGGTAAGTACATCTGTACCTAAACCAACTTGAGTTGGAATATAAGGACAGCCCCACGCCGCAGCACGAAGGCCAAGTAACAACATACCTTCGTCAATTTCCATTAGCTCAAGCTCGCCATGTTCACGGGCTTTACGAAAAAAAGGTTCTAGTGGAATAAAGTCTAGCGATACAAACGCAAAGATTAATTTTTTTACTTTGCCGGCTGCGCATAACATCCCCACATCGGCGCCGCCATACGCCACAATCGTAAGATCTTTAAGATCCGATTTTATAATTTCGCGAATAAGCGCCATTGGTTTACGGCGCGGGCCCCAACCACCTATGCCAATTGTCATGCCATCACTTAGCTCAGCCACCATTTGCGCTGTTGTTTTTACTTTATTCATTATTTTTCTCCTACTGAGAAATCGTGGCCCCACAGGCTCACTCGGCTAAATTCAAAAGCGCAATGCTCTTCCCAGTTTTCAACTTGTAAACCACCAAAGCCATACTCTAAATCGAAGCCTGATGGTGTTTTCATATAAAATGAGGTCATTTTGTCGTTAAGGTGCTGACCTAAAGTGGCCGACAGTTGTACTTGATGTTGTTGTTGTCTGTCGTGAGCGCGGCCTACTTCTGTCATGTTTTCAACTTCGACCATGGCATGCACGCAACCGCTTGGTACCGGAAATTCACAAATAGCTAAACTGTGGTGACGTGCGTTGCCACAATGCATAAAGTAAATGCGAATTGGATCGGCCTCTGGTGCAGGTTTAAAATTAAATAAATCTGATAATTCAAACCCTAATACGTCGGTTAAAAACGCAAAGGTTTCATCAAAATTTGGCGCAGGTAGTACGGTGTGGCCAAGGCCCATATCGCCGGTAATAAAAGCGGGTACACCTTGAGGAGAAGTAAACGGTTGGCAGTCTGAAACATGACCCCAATACAGTTCGTGACGATTACCAGCTGGGTCATTAACTATGAGTATATTTTGTACGCGGCGCTGCTCACATAAGGCTTTATTAGCCTCTTCAAAGGCAATGCCTTTATCAAGTAATGTTTGTTTAGCGTTGTTGTAAGCTTTTGCACCTGTTAGTTCCCAACCAGAAGCAAAATAGCGCTTGTCTGCGCCGGGTATAACCAACATGCGGTATGGGCGCTCATCCATTTTGATGTAGAATCCACCGTCGTCAGTTGGCGCCGTCATCATCCCTAATACTTGCTCTGCGTAGTGTTGCCACTCTTGTGGAGCGTCAGTCTGTGCTACGAAATAACCTAATGCGCGAATATCCATGAACCCTCTCTTACAAAATTGTGATTAGGTTCATTATTAGGGCAAATTACTAATGCTTCATCGTCCATTGAGACTAACCAAAAAAACGAAAAAAAAGCATTAAGAGTCATAAGCTTAAAACTAAAAAAACAAAAAACCGCTGAGCAATAATGTTGCTCAGCGGCTTTATATTTACCAAATTATTTACTGTGTTTAACGGTAAAAGATCACCAAATCGTTGATCACACTTGGTTTATCATTGCCAACCACATGGATGTTCATTTCTAGGGTTAATTGCACCCCTTTGTGCGACACGCTAATGTCTTTTACCTTACTACGGCCATAAATAGTTGCGCCCGCAGGCACTGGCGCAGGAAAGCGCAAACGATTTGAGCCATAGTTAACCATGTTATTAAAGCCGATAATTTCAAATGGCAGTGCAATCGTTAATCGTGACTGCAGCACTTGTACTAACGAGCCATGGGCAATGGTGGTTTTAAACGGGCTATCTGTTTTTGCGCGCTCAGGATCGGTATGTAACCAGTAATCATCCCCCGATAAATCGGCAAAGGCGTTAATCAGGTCTTGATCAACAACAACCACGTTACTCCAGTCGGTATATTTATTATCGGCCAGTGCATAAAGCGCAGCAAGGTTACTTAGCGGTACTTGTACTTGCCCTTTGTCGTTGCGTTCAAGCCCATTGAGCGGATTAATATATTCACGCACACCACCGGCATTATTAATAGAGGTAAAACGTAGCAAGGTATCGCCATCGCTACTCACTTTATCAAACACCGCTTTAACAGGCATGCCTATTTTAATGTCTTGCTCTGCCACATCTATTAACGTGGTATTGATACGAACGCCTTGAGCTAGTTCGACCACGGCTAATGCTTGCGGCATTTCGTCACTAAATTCTGGCATAGTTGGAATACGTGTAAGGGTGTATGAATATAAGGTGCCCTCACCGCTCACTTGCTGCCACTGCAGCTCGTGCGCTAAACAATGGCTACAATGATTACGTGGAAAGAACACCCACCCTTCACACTGCTTACATTGCTGAATTTTTAACTGATTTTCTTTTAGCGCCTGCCAAAATGGTGCAGAAATTTTTGTTGCGACTGGCATAGGTTTTAACGTTGCCATACTAGCCTCCTTGTAATATCAATGCGCCCTGCTCACTCATCACGCCACCGGTGCCACTAACAAATACATTGTCACACCTTTTTAGCTGTCGTTGATCGGCAGAGTTTGAAATTTGATGGAAAGCCTCAATAACTTGAGAATAACCGCCCGCTGCTGCAGCTTGGCCAAAACTAAGTTGCCCGCCGTGGGTGTTCATCGGAAAGTCGCCTTTAAAGGTGAGGTTATGCTCTTTAATAAAGCGCATGCCTTCCCCTTTAGGACAAAAGCCTGCATCTTCAAGTGATAACAACACAGTAATGGTGTAACAATCATAAATTTGCGCTGCATGTATATCTTTAGGCGACAGCCCGGCCATAGTAAACGCACGCTTTGCGGCTTCGGCAACTGGCGTCACTGTCATATCTTGCGCATACGATGGCGATTTAAATGATAAACGCTCACCAAAACCGGTAATAAATGCAGGGCGTTTTTTCGCTCTTGCAGCCACTTCTTTAGAGGCCACAATAACCGCCGCGCCACCCGATACCGGCATGACTATTTCTAGTACATGCAGTGGGTCGGCTACCATTTTAGAAGCTAATACTTGTGCAATAGTTAGCTCTTTGCCTTTAAAAATAGCGTCTTTGTGGTATTGCGCATTAAAGCGCTGATCGACTGCTATTTTAGCCATAGCCGCTTGATCGTAGCCATATTGCGCTGCGTAACGCTGTGCAATCATTGCATAACCGGTGTTTTGCCCCATGTGACCATAGGGCAAATCAAACTCTGCTTCTGGTGCGCCAAATGCCGTACTGTGGCCGCCATAACGCATAGCTTGCGCCATCCAAGCTGGGTCTTCATTTGGTGCCATTGGTGCCATGCGAGCGGGAATAACACACAGTACCGCTTGGCATAACCCCAGCTCAATCGCTGCCGCTGCACGCCAAATTTGTGCAACTGCGGTACAGCCGCCTAAATCAACTACTTCGGCAAAGTTTACTTCTATTCCTAAATATTCTGCGGCCATTGCCGGCACAAATACTGAGGCCTCGTGAAAATGTGGGCCATTAATAACCAAACCATCTAAATCACTTTTTTGTAGCCCAGCATCTAATAATGCTTGATTGGCTAAGTCGGCCACTTGTTCTAAATGAAACATTTGCGGCGCGGTTTGGTATTTCTCTGGTTTATATTGCGCCGCACCAACAATCGCGGCGTTTCCTGCTAAGCCCATTATTTTTCCTCCTGATTGCTACAGAACGGTAAAAATCCTGCCGCTTGCAACGCACTTTCACAGTATGGCTGGTAGCAGCCTAACTTATCGTTACGTATGTAAATTGGCTCATTACACGCTACTGGGTCATAACCTTGTTTTTGTAAGTCGACTTTACGCAGTTTATAGGTTGATGTCATGTCGGCGGCTTTGCTTACCCTAATAAACTGAGGGGCGGCGTAATTAGGCACTTTTTCTATGGTTAAAGCATAAAACACTTGTGGATCAAACTGCCGCCCTGGTTGCATAACAATGGCCGCCATACCTGCTCGTCCCTCATTTTCAGGAACCTGTACGCCATAAATATTAACCAGCTCGGCGCCATCGTATTCAGCCAAAGCGGTAGCCACTTCTTGCGATGATACATTTTCACTTTTCCAGCGATAGGTATCACCAATGCGATCTACAAAATAAAAGTAACCATTTTCATCGTAGCGCAGTAAATCACCTGAGCGCCAGTAAGCGTCGCCTTGCTGAAACACATTGCGTAAAATTTTCTGCTCTGTACCTTGTTTTGAGGTATAGCCCTCAAAGCGGCCACCACCAAAATCAGGCATGTTAATTATCATTCCCAGCCCTTCCCCTACTTCGCCAGGTTGGCATAAAACATAATGCCCGTTAGCATCTTTAACATGAGTTTCGGTTTCGGTATCAAATTTAACTAACCTAAAATTGGTGCGATCCCAGCGCGGCACGCGACCACACGAACCAATATAGTTATCTAAATTAAGTAAGTTAGTATTCGCTTCGGTAGATCCCCACCCTTCTAGCACGTCCATTTCGCCAAAGTACTCAAGCCAACGATGCCAACTAGTTTCGGTTAAACCGGCGCCTAACATGCAGCGCAGTTGATGATCTTTTGGCTTAATTCCCGTGGCCTCGGCGTAGTTAAGCAGGTAGCGGCAAATCTCACCTATGTATTGGCAAACGGTAATGTTATGCGTTTGAATATCATCCCAAAATTGCCTAACACTAAATTTACGCCTAACCACTATGCTTGACCCCGCCGCTAGCGCAGTTGAAGTCACTGAAGTGGCTGCAGCGCCGTGGTATAAAGGTAAACAACAATAAAATACGTCATTTGGTGTGGCATCAATGGTTTCAATCATCACATCACCCGAGGTTAACCAACGCATATTGCTGTAAATCGCCGCTTTAGGTAACCCGGTAGTGCCTGAGGTAAAAATAAGTAAAGTTGGGGTTTCGCCCACCGTTGAGCCACGTGCCTGCTTACAACTTGTGCCACTGCGCGCAGCCACATCGCTATCAAAGCTGCTATCAATCCACTGAGGAAGTACCGGTTTATCAACTACCTCATAATCGCCTACCAGCCAAATTGACTTATTTGCCAGCTCTGGTGTGTCAATAAAACGCTGTACACATTCTTCACCAACAATAACTACATTGGCATCTGTGGTGTTAATTGCATGTTCAAGCACGCTGCCTTGTACTTGAGTGTTAATAAAAGCGACCACTACGCCCAGCTTGGTTAAGCCAAACCACGCAAAGAAAAACTCAGGGCGATTTTCAATCGCAATAGCACACACATCACCTTCCATTAAACCACGGGCCTGTATCGCTTTAGCAAATTTACTTGCTTGGGCATCTACTTCGCTGTAGCTGTAGCTTTTACCTTGATAAATCAAAAATGGCGCATCGCCATGTGCTACTGCTTGCGCTTCTAGGCGGTCGGCAATGCTGTACTTTTGCGACGGACTAACCGAGCGTACTGCTAGTGCGCGCTTATCCATTTTTTGTTGTGTGGCGGCTCTAGATACTGGCGCGTTGTCGAGACTTCCAGCATAAGGAATTTTATTATTGTCCAACATATTATCTCCTTTGGTGTTAATCAACGAACGCGGATTTTAGGTGCTGGGGTATCACCCCGCATGGTGCGTAAAAACTGTTCAAGTGGCGCAGGAGTTGCCACTTCGGGTAACTCATCTGAATTAGGTCGATGCTGCCAAAACGACTGCCATGATGGGAATAAATCATGAAAGGTGCCGGTGTAAGGTTCGCGACCCGGCCAGCGCATTTTCATATCGCCAATTGGCGCTGAATTTATATCGCTGGCGTACCAATAACATGGCAGACGACGGCGGAAATACCACACCCCATCAATGCGTTGGTAGTCATCCCAATACAGCATTTGCATCAGTACCCATTCACGCCCGGTTTCATGCTCATTTTTAGAGTACACAACACCAATGGCATTGTTCTCATCAACAAACTCAATAATGTGCTGCCCTAAATGATGCGACGTGCCGGTGAATTGATCGCGCAAGGTTGAGTCAACCCAGGCTTTTAAATGAGCTCGGCCGCTTTTCCCACCCCCGACACGTACATCGGGAGCAAATAAGCCTACATGTGCGTCAATGTCACGCATATCTAATGACAACGAGTATTTACCCGCGAGCTGACGAATTGACTCAATAGACTCTAAGCGGTCAATTCGTTGTTCAAGGCTTGAACTTAAGTCACTCATATTCACTCCTAAATAAAGGCCATGCCGCCATTTACTGCGATATTTTGGCCGGTAATAAAGCCAGAATCATCACACGCTAAAAAGCTCGCTACTTTGGCAATGTCTTCACCTTCGCCCATGCGCGCTAATGGAATAGCCGCGATCATTTGCTGCGTCCACTCCTCTGGAATATCAGCCATCATGGGTGTATTGGTTGGCCCTGGTACTATGGTATTTACCCGAATACCCACTGGCGCTAGTTCGCGTGCCATACTACGCGTAAGCCCCATAACACCGGCTTTTGATGCACAATAATGACTTGGGCCTTCGCCGGTTAATGCCGCCGTGCTGGAAACATTAATAATGCAACCCGATCCTTGGGCTTGCATAACTTTAGCCGCCTCACGACAACACAAAAAAGTACCGGTTAAGTTAACTGCAATCACTTTGTCCCAGTGCTCATCTGGGGTATCAACAAATGCATCAATAGAGCCCACACCAGCCACATTAATAATGGCATCGAGTCGGCCAAATTTTTCCACTACAGCGGCAATGGCATCACGTACTGAGTCGCTTTTTGCTATGTTGGCAGTAATAGCCACAATATTGCCGGCAACGTTTGCATTTAATTCATTAACGCTGGCATTTAATGTGTCGGCGTTAATATCTACCGCGGCGACATTAGCGCCTGCAGTAGCAAAATAACTTACTATTGATTGGCCTATGCCTTGCCCTGCACCTGTTACTAGCACAACTTGATCCTGATGTTTCATTTTTATCCCCTTGCTTTTCTCAAGCCAATTTGGCGTATATAGAGCAACATTTGCAGTCGCACCAATATTAATTTTCCAATTCATACTGGGATATGTAATAAAAACCAGCATCGTCCAATAAGACTAACCAACACAAACAAAACACTGGTCTAAATGGACGATGTTTTAAGCAAACGAGCAACGCAGTATTGAGTAGGAAAATTATATAAATAAGCAGAGGTGGTGAGCGTTCATTACCTTGTTAGCAAGGCAAAATTAGGAGTAAGAGTTTTGAATCAGCAAACAACTAATCCAAAGAAAGCACAGGATTTACCGTTACCACTGGGACACTTTGTTACCCTAGAAAACGGCCTTAAATTACATTATTTAGAGCAAGGCCAAGGCCCTATTGTTATTTGGCTTCATGGTAGTGGCCCAGGTGCCAGTGGTTTTAGTAACTTTAAAGGCAATTATCCTGAATTTGCTGATGCGGGCTATCGTAATATTGTGCTCGACTTACCTGGTTTTGGTCGCTCAGATAAACCCGATGACGTTAATTACGATTTAGCTTTTTTTGTCACAGCACTTAATGGTTTTATAAACGCCCTTGATTTACCTAAGGTGACTTTATTAGGCAATTCTTTAGGCGGTGCTATTGCGCTGGGGCAAGCTCTCGATTATCCCGATACGGTAGAGCGCCTAATTTTAATGGCCCCGGGTGGTGTTGAAGAGCGCGAAACGTATTTTCAAATGGAAGGTATAGTGCGTATGGTAGAAGTATACAGCCGTGGCCCTATGGGTGTTAACCAAATGCGCGAAGTGATGTCGTTACAACTTTTTGATTCAGCTGTACTTTCTGATGATATATTAGCAGAGCGCGCTGCAGTAGCAGTTACTCAACCGGCTAATTTATTTAGCACTATGATGGTGCCAAACATGACCGAACGCCTTGGCGAGCTTAACTGCCCAGTGCTTGGCTTTTGGGGCACTAACGATAAATTTAATCCACATCAAGGCATGCATAAAATTTTGGATAACGTACCAACAGCGCGCTTTATTATGCTTAATCGTTGTGGTCATTGGGTACAAGTAGAACATCAACGCCTGTTTAACAGCAGCTGTATTGATTTTTTACAACACGGCTAATACAGCACCTCAAAAAACATAAATAATAAGAGGTAATAATCTATGTCACATTATCAGCACTTGCTTAAACCAGGGAAAGTAGGCGGACTAACGCTGCGTAACCGCATTATGATGGCGCCAATGGGCTCTAATTATGCTGACCCTGATGGCCATTGTAGTGAGCGTATTCAAGCTTTTTATGAAGCCAGAGCAAAAGGCGGTGTGGGCCTTATTACTATGGGATCTATTGCTATTGCGTTTCCCGCAGGAACTGCCGAACCTTATCAGGTGGGTATTTCTAAAGATGAGTTTATTCCTGGATTAAAAGCACTTACCGAGCGGGTGCATAAGCATGGTGCAAAAATTGCGGTGCAATTACAGCATGCTGGTAAAACGGCAGTACGCGATTTAGCCGAAGGCCGCGAGCTTTGGGTGCCTTCACTGCCCCCTGCGCCACCACAAAGCGATATTATGCAAGCGGTAACACCAACAGAATTAAGTACCTTTGTTAGACCTCCAGCAGATAAACCCGTTACCATAAAAGTAATGGAAAAAGCCGATATTGTCCAAATGGTGGAATGGTTTGCCGCAGCGGCAAAACGTGCTCAGCAAGCGGGTTTTGATGCTATTGAGCTGCACAGCGCGCACTCGTATATTTTGGCTGGCTTTTTATCGAGCTATTATAATAAACGTGATGACGAATATGGCGGCAGTATTGAAAACCGCGCACGTTTACTACTCGAGGTAATAGCGGCAATACGCGAACGCGTAGGCCAAAATTTTCCATTGTGGGTACGCCTAGATGCGCACGAACTCAACACCCCTGGCGGTATTACCCTTGAGGACTGTATTGCAGTGAGCAAAATGGTTGAACAAGCGGGTGTAAATGCCGTTAGTATTTCTGCTTATGCCACCTTAACCACAGGCTCTGCATTTACCGCCGCGCCGCTAGTGCATAAACCAGCAGGCTTTTTAGATTGGGCTGCGGCAGTGAAGAAAGAAGTGTCTATACCGGTAATTGCCGTTGGCCGCTTAGAGCCCGATATTGCCGATGCTGCTATTGCCAGCGGTAAGTGTGATTTTATTGCAATGGGACGTAAATTATTAGCCGATCCCGAACTACCAAATAAACTCACCGCAGATCGTGAAGCCGACATTCGTCCCTGTATTTATTGCTATGTATGCGTAAGCCAAGTATTTATTAATCAGCGCGTTAAATGTGCAGTTAATGCCGCGACTGGTAAAGAATTTGAACTAAAAGTAATAATGACCGATAAGCCCAAACATATTGTGGTAATTGGTGGCGGGCCTGCTGGCATAGAAGCTGCTGTAACCGCCAGTGAACGAGGCCATAAAGTAACCTTGTTAGAGCGCAGTAAACGCTTAGGCGGCACATTATTTTTTGCAGCGCTGGCCTATCCCGAAAATGGCAAGTTACTCGACTACCATTTAAGGCAACTAGCCCAATCTAAGGTTACAGTAAAACTTAATACCACAGCGACTCCGAAATTAATTAGCACACTAAATGCCGATGAAGTATTTGTAGCAACCGGCGCCAGCCGTGGCATGCCCGACATACAGGGTTGTGAGTTAAGCCACGTTTGGTCTGGCGAACAACTTAGACAGTTACTTACCGGCGAAGTAAGTACTAACACTAGCAATAAGCTAACCGCGCTACAGCGCTTAATGTTAGGAGCGGGCAACACCCTGGGCTTAACAAAACACGTAGATAAATTACAACGCTTATCGCATTTATGGATGCCACTTGGCAAGCGCGTCACTATTGTTGGCGGTGGCTTAGTGGGCTTAGAGCTGGCCGAGTTTTTAGCTGAGCGTGGCCGCGAAGTGACCGTTATAGAAGCCGGACGTAACTTAGGCATCGAGCTGAGTATTGTTAGGCGCTGGCGGGTACTTGATCATGTTAGGCAATTAGGCGTTACTTTAATTACTCAGGCAGACGTTACCGCTATCGATACCTACGCTGTGCACTATAAAGTGGACGAGCAACCCCGCAGCTGCCTTGCCGATACCGTAGTAATGGCAACGGGTATTACCACTGATAATAGCTTAACAAACAGCTTAATTGCAGCTGGCCATACAGTAAAAGATATTGGTGATTGTAATGACGTTGCCTATATAGAGGGTGCAATTAGTGCCGGTTATAAAGCTGGCTTAAGCTGTTAATAGCCACTAATTACTAACTACTAACACTTTTAACATAGGGGCACTCGCCCCTATTTTATTACCATAATTAAAGCTGCTGCCTTTTTATGGCTCAGCAAGAACCTCAGCAATAATACTTACAACTATTTTAAAGCGAGAAACTAACAATGAAAAACGCTACACATTTAACCAATAAAGTCGCCTTAGTTACCGGTGCCGCACGGGGTATCGGTAGAGCAATATGCCAAGCACTGGTTGACTCTGGAGCCACTGTTATAGCCACTGATATTTTAACTGAAGAGCTTAACCAAATGGCGCAAGAGCTTGGCGACAAGGTTACGCCAATGACACACGATGTAACCGATGAGCTACAATGGCAGTCGATCGTATCAGCAACTTTAGAAAAGCACCAAAAAATAGATATTTTAGTTAATAATGCGGGGATTTTACTGTTCGCAACGCTCGAAACCACAGAGCCGCAGCAGTTTCGTAAATTAATCGATATTAATATTACCGGCACCTTTTTAGGCTTACATAGCGTGATCCCCTGCATGAAAAAAGCCGGCAGTGGCGCTATTGTTAATATTTCATCAGCCTCGTCTATTTTACCTAACAATGGCACAGGTGCGTATGCTGCAAGTAAATATGCAGTAAGAGGGTTAACTCGCACCGCAGCGCTTGAGCTAGGCCCGTTTGGTATACGTGTAAATAGTGTGCATCCTGGTGCTGTAAATACCCCCATGACTAACCCACAGGGGCTAAGTAGCGAAGAGCTGAACCCACGCTATAAATTTATTCCACAGCAACGTGGTTGTCAGCCTGAAGAAGTAGCCAATATGGTTAACTTTTTAGTCTCGGATCAGGCATCTTACTGTAATGGCACCGAAATGGTGGTAGATGGCGGCCTAACGGCTGGTCAATATTATTATGGTGTACCTGGCGCGCCAGCACAGTAATAGCGACCTTCAACGCGCATTAAGGCTCTCAGTGCATGAACAAAAAAACCAGCCAGCAGTGAATAACTGTTGGCTGGTTTTTTATGTTTAACTCAAGATGAGTTTTAAGGCGCTAAAGCTGCAAACCGCGCTTGATGGTAATCGGCATCACCAAGGCACATTTGTGCTACGCGAATGCGCTTTAGGTAAAGACCAATGTCTAGCTCATCAGTAACCCCAATGCCGCCATGCATTTGCACCGCTTCACCGCTGATTAAATCGGCTACTTTTGATAGTTTCCATTTAGCTAAACTAGCGCTTGAGGCTAAATTTGCGTCAGCCTTATCTGCATCCGAAAGTGCGGCTATAACACAAGATTGAGCTAATTCTAATTCTACATAACAGCGTGCCGCACGATGTTGTAATGCCTGAAAAGTACCAATTTTTACACCAAATTGTTCACGTACCTTTAAGTATTCTATAGTCATATTAAACAGCGCTTTAATAGCACCAAGCATTTCAGCACTTAAACATAAACGACCTAAATCGAGTGCTTGTTGCAGTGCTTTTAAGCTATTGCCAGCATCGCCTAATAAGGCTTCTGCGGGTAGTTTTAAGTCATTAAAAGTAAGCTCGGCGTAATTGCGTGCATCGATAAGGTTAAGGCGCTTAACCTTTACTTGCTCACTAAATGGCACAATAAACACACTACAGCCAGCGTTATGCTGCGCCGCAACTATCCAGCCATCGGGGCTGACACCATCAATAACCATGGTTTTTTTACCATTTAACACAAAGCCATCTACCGCTGTTGTTGCCGTTGTTTGCATGCTGTCGGGATCGTGCCTTGCATGTTCGTCAACCGCTAAGGCTAAGCGTTTTTCACCACTCATTATTGCTGTTAACCAGGTTTGCTGTTCTGCGTTGGCTAGTTGTTGTAATAATGAACCACACAGGGTTACCGACGATAACATTGGCGAAGCACTCAGGTGTTTACCCATAGCTTCAAATATTGCGCCCATTCCTTTATAACCAAAATCTAGGCCACCCAGCTCTTCGGGAAAAGTAATTGCTCCCCAACCTAGTTCCAGCATTTGTTGCCAAATTTTTTCATCAAAATTAACTGCGGTTGGCTTATCGCGTAATGCGCGCTGCGCTGCGACAGGGCTTTGCGCACTTAAAAACTCTTCGGCGGTATCTGCCAACATGCGATCATCTTCGCTATATACCATACTCATCAGCTTACTCCTTTATTTTCAGGTAATTGCAATACACGCTTTGCTATCACGTTCAGCTGAACTTCTGAGGATCCGCCAGCTATGGTTTGCGAAAAACTATTTAGCCAAGCGCGAGTAACTGCTTGCTCTTGCTCGCTAAAGCTATCATCTTCCCAACCTAAACCGCGGTAACCCATTGCATCGAGTAATAATTCAAATTTAATTTTTTCTTGTTCGGTATGCACTAACTTCATAATCGACATTAAACCAAAACAGCTTTGCCCCGCTTGCATTTCTGCACCTAAGCGTTGCACCGTTAAGTTGTATGCCTGCTCTTCCATATTGGCTGCAACCGCCTTATTTAGAAGCGCGGCTTCACTAGCGCTGTGTGGCGCTGGCATGTAATCGCTCATTAGTGACATTAAGTCAAAGTGCGTGGGTAATTGAAACTCACCAAACTTAGACATTGCGCTGCGTTCGTGTTGCAGCAATTCTTTAGCCAATTTCCAGCCGCCATTGAGCTCACCTATAAGATTTTCTTTGGGTACGACTACATTATCGAAAAACACTTCACAAAAAGAAGATTTACCGCTAATTAAATCAATAGGTTTGGCTTGCACACCTTGGCTGTGCATATCGAGGAGTAATAAGCTAATGCCTTGGTGTTTAGGGGCTTTAGCATCAGTGCGTACTAATGCGTACATCCAATCAGATTTGTCACCGTAAGAAGTCCAAATTTTACTACCATTAACTAAGTAATGATCGCCTTGATCAATGGCGCTGGTACGAATACTGGCCAAATCAGAGCCGGCGTTTGGCTCACTAAACCCTTGGCACCAACGTACTTCACCGCGAGTCATTGGTGTTAAAAACTGTTGTTTTTGCAGCTCAGTTCCGTGCTCTAACAGCACAGGACCTAACATCCAAATACCTAAATTAATTTGTGGCGGGCGACACTTTAAACGGCGCATTTCACTTTCTAATACGCTGTTTTGCTGCGCAGTTAAACCACCACCACCGTACTGCGTTGGCCAACTAGGACAAAACCAATGTTTGTCGCGCATGCTATTAAACCACTGGCGTTGATCATCAAAAGTGAAGTTAACCTCACTCCCGCCCCAAATGAGCTCGCCATCAGGCGTTGGGGTGCGCAGCGACATAGGACAATTTGCCTCTAGCCAAGTACGAACCTGCTGGCGAAATTCAGTTAACTCACTCATGCTGTTATCTCCTGTTAGCGCACTGCGCGTGGCATACCAATACCAAATTGGGCTATTAGTTCTCGTTGTAACTCATTAGCACCACCACCAAAGGTTAAGGTAACCGAGGCACGTACTTCGTATTCCAGCTCACCCATTAAAAATGACGCGGCAGAATCATCGCGAACCATGCCATTCATTCCCACAATATCAATCAGCTTACGCAGTATTTCAATTGAGCATTCTGAGCCATATACTTTAGTAATTGACGCCAGAGCAATATCCATATGGCCTTTTTCTAAATCGGCGGCGATGCGAAAGTTAATTAAACGCATGGCTTCTAACTTAGCGTAACACTCAGCTAACGCTGCGCGCACCCAAGGGTTATTAGCAGCAGACTTGCCTTGCTCATCTGCGGTATTAGCCCACAAATATACTCGACGAAATAAGCCAACCACTTTATCAGACCACGAACCTAAACCTAAACGTTCATGGTTAAGTTGCGAAGTAATTAAACGCCAACCGCCATTTAATTCACCCACCAGCATTTCTTGAGGTACTTTTACGTTGTCGTAATAAGTAGCCGCGGTTGGGTTTGAACACGTTGGAATAACTGTGCTGCTAAAGCCTTCACTTTGGGTATCTAAAATCATAATAGAAATCCCTTTGTGACGCGCCAGCTCTTGATCGGTTCGTGCAGCTAACCAAATATAGTCGGCCGACTCAGCGCCTGAGGTCCATAGCTTATTGCCATTAACAATAAAGTTGTCGCCCTCTAGGCTGGCTTTGGTTTTTAAAGTGGCTAGATCAGAGCCCGCATTTGGTTCTGAATAACCAATGGCAAAATGAATTTCACCATTAGCAATACCAGGCAAAAACTTTTCTTTTTGTAACTCAGTACCGTATTCCATTAACGCAGGACCTACTGTGCTAATAGTAACAAATGGTAGGGGCGCGCCTGCAATATTGGCTTCTTCAAAAAAGATTAGCTGCTCGGTGGCTTGATAACCTTGGCCGCCGTGCTCTTTTGGCCAACCAACAGCTAACCAGCCGTCTTTACCCATTTGACGTACAACCTTACGGAAGTCTTCGCCGCCTTCACTGCCTCTTAGCTTTTGACGCAGTTCGGGTGTCATTAATTGCGAAAAGTAATCACGTACTTCTAGGCGTAACGCCCGTTGTTCTGGTGTTAAATCAATGAACATTTTGCACTCCTACTCTGCGCCTAAAATTAAGCCGCTGGTGGGTACACCAGTGCCTGCTGTAACGAGTACATTTTCAACATTATCAACTTGGTTTACTGCTGTTCCACGCACTTGTCGTACTGCTTCGGCCACGCCATTCATACCATGGATATAGGCTTCACCTAATTGTCCTCCGTGGGTATTAATAGGTAACTTACCACCACGTTGATGATGACCTGCGCGAATAAACTCTTTTGCTTTACCACGTTCTACAAACCCAAACTCTTCAAGTTGTGGCAATACAAAAGGGGTAAAGTGATCGTAAATAATCGCAGTTTGAAAATCATCTGGCCCTAGGCCCGATTGTGCATAAAGCTCTTTTGCTACTATGCCCATTTCGGGTAAACCGGTAATGTCGTCGCGATAATACGAGGTCATACTTTGCTGACCTTCGGCAATACCTTGCGAACCGGCTTTAATTACTACAGGTTTATTTTTTAGCGTTTTTGCACGCTCAACACTGGTAATAATCATTGCCACCGCACCATCAGATTCTTGACAACAATCAAGTAAATGTAGCGGTTCACAAATCCACTTAGACGCTTGGTGATCGGCCAAAGTAATTGGTTTTTCGTAAAAGAATGCCGCAGGGTTAGTTGCTGCGAAGTCACGTGCGGCAACCGCAACAAGACCAAAATCTTCTGATGTAGCGCCATACTCATGCATATAACGCTGTGCAAACATACCCACCCAACTTGCAGGTGTATGAAAACCGTGGGGCATGTAATAACCGTAATTCACATTTTCAAAAATAGGGGTTGATGAAAAGCCATAATCGCCAGTACCAAAACGATACCAAGAACGCTCGTTCATCGCCCGATACACCACTACGGTTTTAGCCACACCACTGGCCACAGCCATTGCCGCATGCACTATAGGTGCACACGCTGCGCCGCCGCCATGAGGTATTTGTGAAAAAAACTTAACTTCTTTACAGCCTAATAAACGCGCAATTTCGTACTCTGGTACTTTATCAACTGAATAACTACTAAAGCCATCCACTTCACTGGGATCAATTCCCGCATCTTTTAAAGCTGCTAATGTTGCCTCCATGGCTAAACGTAATTCAGTACGCCCTGAATTTTTAGAAAACTCTGTGGCCCCCAGACCTACAATGGCAGCTTTACCACTAATTGACTCACTCATCTTGTCTCTCCTAAATTTTATGGCAATACCAATTGCACGGTACCTGTAACATGCATGCCGTATTTATTTTTGCCGGCTAAACCTACATCCACAGTGCGGGTTGTGGCATCGGTTGCGGTTACTTCGCCCATAAAGGTCATAACATCGCCTGGGTAATTAGGCATACCTAATTTAATATCAATATTTTTTAAGCGACTTTGTGGGCCGCTCCAGCCTTCTACATAGCTTTGCACTAAGCCATTAGTGGTTAAAATATTCATAAAAATATGTGGTGAGCCCAGCGCAATAGCGGCATCTTTATCGTGATGGCCTGGAAAAAAATCACGCGTTGCTAAAGCCCCATTAGAGATAAGTGCCACGGTAATTGGAATCGCTTTTTCAGGTAGCTTGTCACCTACGTTTATGTCGTTAAATTGCATTGTTTTCATCAAGGTCATATTTCCACCCCAGCTTATTATTTTCGGTTAAGGCATCGCCAAGTTTTGCCAATAATGCGGGACTCCCGCCCAAGTTTAGGCTAATAGCCCGGCTCCAATAGAGGTATCGGTAGATAACGTAACTAACATCTACACCAAAACCACCATGCACATGTTGCGCTTTGTGGCCAATAGAATGACCCGCTTCGCAGGCATGCCACGCTGTTGCTAACGCTTCGTGATCGCAGCCTAAGTTATTGTCAAGGCGATAACACAACTGCCATACATTACTGCGTAATGCCTCAAGGGCAATTTTGGTATCGGCCATGGTCATTTGTACTGCTTGAAAGGTGCCTATAGCGCGACCAAACTGTTGGCGTTCACTAATATATTCAACGGTTTTTTTAATTTGCGCTTCACTAACACCTAACTGTAATGATGCCAAAGAGGCGAATATTCTTGGTACTAACCAGTCATTAGCTTTGCTATCGAGTAACGCTGCATTACTTACAAGCAGGTTATTTAGTTGTAAGTCTGCAACCTCTTCGCCTTGGGTCATTTGCCCTTTAACTAGGGTTAAACCTGGCGCTGTTGTTGCCACTAGTGCCCAGCGTGTTTGCTCATCAAGGGTCAGTGGTAGTAAAACAAAGTCAGCGAGTCCTGCAACTGCCACCGACTGTACTAAGCCATTAATACTTAAGCCGTCATTCGTTTTTTCTACGTTGAGCGTCGCTTCGCTGTGGGTATTTACTAAGTTAAATGCCAGCGTTAATAGGTTTGTGCCCTCAGCCGCAGCTTGTGCAACTGTTTGCAGCTGTGCACCCGCAAACTTTGCAATGGCAGTAGCCACCAGCTGATGACGCCACAAAGGAACTTGCCCTAACGCCCCGCCTTGCGCCTGTAATACTAAGCTCAGTTCGGTCATACCTAAATCAATCCCGCCTGTTGCTTCGGGAATAATTACCCCGTGCAGCCCGGTTTCTATACACGAGTTCCATAACTGCGTCATGGTGCCTTGGCCTGCTTCGTCATAGTCACGCAGAAAGTCATCGGTACAGGTATCGGTAAATAAGCTATTGGCCATTTCTGCAATGGCTGATTGCTCTTCGCTTAAATTAAAATCCATTACGACTCCTTAGTTGGAACAAGTCTAAATTGTGGCAAGGTCAGCTCACCATCAAATGTGTGATATTCGACTTGCACTTTTTGGCCAATTTTAGGAGCTACACCTTCTTCAACTCCGATTAAGCCTGCTGGAATACGTACGCCTTCTTCAAGCTCAATCAAACCAATAGGATTTGGGCTATCAAATGGGGCTACATGTGGGTAGTGCATTATCACAAATGAATACAGCTCACCCTTACCACTAGCTACTTGGTAATCAAGTTCAAACGAATGGCAATGCATGCACACAGGTGCTGGTGGGTGTTGTAATTTGTCGCAGCTTATACAATGTTGAATACGCAGCTCTTGCTCGCCAAATCCTTCCCAAAAGAAGCGGTTATCGTCGCTGATCCCAGGCTTAGGACGCTTTCTAGCTGGTGCTTCTTTAGCGGGCGCTGTTTGCTCAGGCCTTTGCGCTGGTTTAAACTTAATGACTCTAAACATCATGTCGCCTACTTTTTCGTCGGCTTCACCATTGGTTTTTTCTGAGAAATAAGTCATTTTTAAGGTAACAAAAAAGCCGGTGCCCAGTGCGGTGGTTTTTTCTTCACTGATGCTATCGAGTACTGTGGTGTAATAAAGCTTTTCACCCATAGTAATGTAGCGGTCAAACGTTAGGTTAGAATTAACTGCCACGACCGCTGGGTAGCCATTTTTTTCAAGTATTTCGAGTACGCCATACGGGTTTTCGGTAGTTGAACCTGGTGCTAAAATTTTGTCACCAAAGCCCGCTAAACACCAACTTTGTAACATTGCTGGTGGTGCTACTAGTTGCCCATACTCGGTTGTTGCCGCGTAGTCTGCATCGGTGTAAAGTGGGTTTTCTACCCCCATAATTTCACACCACTGACGTACCATAGCTTCATTAACCTTGTCCCACGCATAGATACGACCATATTGTCGCCCTATCATCGCTTCTATTTCTGCAAACCATTCATATTTAGCCAATGTTCGTCTCCTGCATTTATCAAGATAAATTCTAAAAATTAAAATTATTAATTATTTAGTTAGTTTCGCTAGCACTAAGAAAAGCGGGCATTTCACCGCCGCCATTTAGCAGTAAATTACAGCCACTTGCATAACTTGCTTCTGCTGAAGCTAAAAACAAACAAGCGTTAGCAATATCATCTGGTTGCGCCATACGCCCTGCTGGAATTGTTGCGCTTACTGCGGCAATTCCGGCCTCGTCACCGTAATGTAGGTGTGAGTTTTCGGTATGTACTAACCCTGGGCTTACCGCCACAACACGCACTTTAGGTGCCCACTCTACTGCAAGTGATTTTACTAAA
The DNA here is from genome assembly GCF_015864415.1 of Pseudoalteromonas sp. SCQQ13. Taxonomy (NCBI): domain Bacteria; kingdom Pseudomonadati; phylum Pseudomonadota; class Gammaproteobacteria; order Alteromonadales; family Pseudoalteromonadaceae; genus Pseudoalteromonas; species Pseudoalteromonas sp. SCQQ13. Next base: position 75,471 of record NZ_JADYXG010000003.1, read on the forward strand.
GATAAAATACCCGCTTTAGCAGCGCCATAAGCCGCCGTACCTGGTGAAGCTCGCATGGCACTAATACTGCCTATAAAAATAATGCAGCCACTGTTATTTGCTTGCATTATTTCGTTTGCTTGCTGTGCTACGTTTAACGGTGCAATTAAATTAAGCTTAAGAATAGCCTCATGAAAACGAGGAGATGCTTTATCGGCCAAAGCAAATGGACTGCCGCCCGCATTATTAATGAGTACATCAAGCGTGCCATATTCTTTTACTATGGTGCTAAACATGGCTGCAGTACTATCAATATCTTTCACATCTGCTTGAATAAAGTGTGCCTGACGAGTTTTTCCATCAAGGATTACCTGTGGTAGCTGCTCTACTTGTTCACGACCACACACTACTACTTTAGCGCCTGCCGACAAGAAACCTTGTGCTATACCAAGGCCAATGCCTTTAGTACCGCCGGTTATGAGTACCACTTTATCTTTATAGTTTTTACTCGCATGCATAATTAAGCCTTGTCATAAAATAATTCCATAAAAACAGTGTACAGGCAGTATTAGATAACCAGCTTCGTCTAAATGGACGATGCTGTGTTTAGCGACAACAAGTGACAATAACAACATAGAAATTTTACTGTGCGTTGCCTAGCAATGTTTTGGAGTAATGAATGACAGATACAAACGAGCCTAGCGTTTTACTAAGTTTCCCTGAGCCTGGCGTGGCCGAGTTAACGTTAAACCGACCCAGTGCCACCAATGCATTAAGCTTAGAGCTGCAAACATTACTATCTAAGTACTTTACTGAGCTGGCAAACAATAAAGACATTCGCTGTATTTTATTAACCGGTGGCGACAAAGTATTTGCTGCAGGCGGCGACATTACTAGCTTAATAGATGCAGACCCAATTGAGATTTACCAGCGCCATACAGAGCGATTATGGGCACCTATTGAGCAATGCCCAATACCTGTAGTTGCTGCAGTAAATGGCTACGCGTATGGCGGTGGCTGTGAACTGGCCATGTTGGCCGACATTATTATTGCCGGTAAAGGCGCAAGTTTTTGTCAGCCCGAAATAGCCATTGGCATTATGCCAGGTATTGGTGGCACGCAGCGTTTAGTACGTGCAGTAGGTAAAGCTAAAGCAATGCAAATGGCGCTTACAGGCAAGCCTATTAGTGCTTACGATGCTTGGGTAGGCGGACTGGTAAGTGAGCTGTGCGAAGATGACGATGTATATAAACAGGCACTAGCAAATTGTCGTCGCATAGCACGTATGCCTCCGCTAGCGGCAGAGCAAATAAAAGAAGTTATTTTAGCAGGAATGGACGCTCCACTTGCCAGTGCTATGGCGCTGGAGCGCAAAGCAAATGCGTTATTATTTGCATCAAAAGATCAACGTGAAGGTATGGAGGCGTTTTTACAAAAACGCCATCCTGTATTTAGCGGAAAGTAAGGGTAATAGTCATTAATTTAAATTAATTAACACTCCCCTTTGTTAATTTTAGCCAGCATTTAGCTGGCTTTTTTTTGCCTACTTATTTTTACTTTAAGGTAAGGCAGGAATCGTTTGTAATAAAGTTTACAAGCTATTTCTGTCGTCGTAGCCCAGCGCAGCGACACTATTTAAAAACAATCTAACTAACTCTGTTTGCCTGCGTACACCGGTTTTAGAAAATATAGAACGTAAGTGAGCACGCGCTGTGTTACGGCGAATATTTAGCTCTTCAGCAGCTTCTTCTAACGATAAACCATTAGTTAACTGCAGTGATAGCGCAGTTTCTGCCGGCGTTAAACCAAATAGCTTTTTCGATATTTCAATACTGGTGGTCGATTTACCTACCGCATCGCGAATGTAAATTACGGCCTTGTTTTGCCCTTTACCTTCAGCCCAACCTAATGAGGGAATAACTTCAATTACTACACCAAGAGCTATTTCGCCTGATGGACGAGTAATCGACATTGCCTCTGGCATAGTTTGCTTGCCATCAGCATTAGCAAACGTTGCTTTAATTAAGCGTTTTAACTCGCGATTATCACTGTTATCTTGCGCGGTTAGTTTACCACCAATTATTTTAAGCCCGTCTTCGGCGTCGAGTATATGGCTAGCAAATACGTTTTTATCGAGTACTTTGCCATGCTCATCAATAGTAATAGTAGCAATAGACAAACGACCAATAGCACGAGAATATAACGAGCCTAATGACGCACTACTATTGAGTTGTAAAAAGGTAGTAATTGCGCGTCTAAAATGCGGGATAAGTAACTCTACAAACGCTTTATCAGCTGGAGAAAAATCTTCTTGTGCATCGGTTCGCGTAACCCTAAACCTTAAATGACCAACATTAGGAGTGCTAATATCGGCAGTTAGTACATGGTAAATGTTATTTTTTTCGCACCAGTGTTCCCTATATGATGAATTTTTCCATTCGTTTTCATCCATAAAATCCGCAACAGTTAACACTGTATCAAGTGGTTGATCAGCAAAAGGGGTTAATTTATATTGATAGGGTAAATGCTGAACGGTGTCCCCTTCTTCTAAACCTTCACCTACTGCGATCATTAATCCTAAATCGTCTTCCTCGGGAACTTTTAATATTAAGGTGACATAGTTTGCTTGAAGTATGCTTTGGATTAGCTTTAGAGGGATATTCCAACTTGAAGAACTGGTATCTGCCGACGCTTCGTATAATGCATTTATTAATTCATTATATGCATCGAGACTTATATCTAATTGTGCCATTTTTCAACCTATAGTTATTTTTTTTGATTAAAACTTGAAAATAAAACAAAAAAATAAGCATGCTATATTATTAATTTATACTGCTATTTAATATTTCACTTACTCCACTATCACCGTTATTAGCAAGGTTTGCAAGTGACTCTTTGATTATCATTTAGTCTAATTAAAGTAATATTAATCTATTTTAACGATTAAGTTTATTGTATGAAAACTATGACAAATGATGAAATGAAGCTATTGAGTGTTGCTGTACCTATTATGTTGCAACACTCAATAACAGTACTTTATTATGCGTTTGGATAATCGGTGTAGCCTGCCGCACCTGGGGTATAAAGTGTTTCACGTTTAAACTTTGCCAGCGGTAATTGCGCTGCAAAACGAGTTACTAAATCAGGGTTAGCAACATAGTGACGAGCAAATGAAACCGCTTCTGCTTGGTTTGAAGTAACCGCCTCAGCAGCAGACTCGCCATCAAAGCCATCATTAATGATCAGAGCGCCTTTAAATGCTTCTCTGCCCATTTTAAAGGCGTCGATATCGGCTGTCGGCGCACGCATAATATGCAAATAAGCAAGATCTAAATCGGCCACCGCATGCAGCAAGGCCAAATGACTTTCTGCTGGGTTTTCATCTTTGGTATCGTTAAAGCGGTTTCCCGGATTCATCCGCAAACCAACTCGCCCTGCGCCAAATACCGTCGCCATAGCTCGTATACATTCACTGGCAAATTTAGCGCGTGCTTGAGCGCTACCACCAAACTCGTCGTTGCGTTGGTTTGAATCAGAACACAAAAATTGCATAGGTAAGTAGCCACTGGTGCAATGCAGTTCAACACCATCAAAACCAGCTTCTTTTGCATTTTCGGCAGCTTGGCGATGCTCATCTATTACTTGCCACACTTGCTCTGTAGTTAAGGCCTCAGGCATATCAAATGGCTGCATACCCGCACTGTCGGTATACACTTCGCCACGAGCTTTTATTGCTGAAGGAGCAACAGTAGCTACATCATTACCTTTAATATGGTGCGAGCCAATACGCCCTGCATGCATAATTTGCAGCACTATTTTACCGCCCGCCTGATGTACTGCATTGGTTACCTCGCGCCATGCTTGAATTTGCTTTGGCGTTTCTATTCCCGGTTGGCGATTATACGCTTGCCCTGTAACAACAGGCCACGAGCCTTCAGCTACAATCAGCCCAGCACTTGCTCGCTGTGCATAATAGTCACGCATTATACTATTAGGTGTACCATCTGCATCAGCGCGATTACGCGTCATTGGCGCCATTATTACTCGGTTTGCTATTTCTATATCACCCAATTTGCATGGGGTTAATAGTGGGTTATTTGTGGTCATACAATGTCCTTAATCTAAAGCGGTTACCAATACTGCTGCGCGGCCACCATCAACAGGTAAAGAAGCCCCTGTTATATAAGATGCGTCATCGCTGGCTAAAAAGGCAATTGCACTCGCTAACTCATCGGCGCGGCCAACACGACCCATAGGAATAAGCCTGTTGGTATTATTTAGCATACCCTCGTCACTTAACATACCTGCCGTAGCCGGGGTTTCTACTACTGCGGGTACTACCACATTAACGCGAATGTTATGCGCTGCACCTTCTGCCGCAGCCGCACGTGAAAAATTAACTACCGCCGCTTTAGAGGCGCTATATCCGGCCATCATCGGCGTACCTAATTCACCACAAATAGATGAAATATTAACAATAGCACCGCCTTTTTCTTTCATTAATTGCATTGCCGTTCGGGTGCCCCAAAATGTACCATCGACCGAGGTTGTAAAGTTGCTATGCCACTGTTCGGTGCTCATATCTTCAATTGCCCCATACGTAAAGGCCATGGCATTATTAACTAAAATATCGAGGCTGCCATATTGCTGCGCCGTTTGCTCAAGTGCTGTAACAAATGCTTGCTCGTTGCTTACATCGGCTTGTACTGCATGAGCGTTACCGCCTTGCTGGCGAATAGTCGCTACTACTTCGTCTAATGGTGCTTTATTGCGACCACAAATAATTACTGTGGCGCCCTCTTGTGCAAGTCGCTGTGCAGTAGCTGCACCAATTCCGCTGCCACCACCTGTTACGAAAGCGACTTTATCTTTAAAACGAGATTGCATGAGAAATTCCTTATATTGGAAACGTGCAAACAATGTTGCACTGAGTGAATGAGTGATAACGCGTTGCGTTACTGATATTAATATTAAGTGTTAGGTATATTTGAGCTTAAGCTCACTGGTTAAAGGCACTGCTTGGCAACTTAGCGTTAAGTTGTTTGCTAAATCTTTTTCATCGAGCACATCATTATTATTAAGTTTTACTTGCCCTGACACCACTTCACACATACACGAGGCACACATGCCCTCGCGACAAGAGTAGGGTAATTCAATACCTATTTTTTCAGCTGCATCAAGCACGGTTTGTCCGCTCTCACAAGCAATAACATAATGTTCGCCATCAAGTTCAAGCTGTATTGTTGCCGCAGGCATATTTGCTTCATCAACAACAAGTTCTGCGATATTGTCTTGAATCGGTGTTTTTAATGAATTGGCTGGTACCGGTTTTGTTGTAATTTTTGGCGCTGCACTAGAAAAGCGTTCAATATGAATACGACTAGCAGGAAATTTAGCGGCTTTAACGGCCAATTCCATTGCATCCATAAATGGCCCAGGGCCACAAATAAAAGCACGTCCTTGTTGCATACCATCAGCTAACGAAGTTAACAGTGATAATGAAGGAATGCCTTGTAACGAATCTAATAAATGAATCACTTCAAGACGCTCTGGGTACTGCGCCGATAATGCCTTAAATGTTTGCTGAAATATAACCGAGGCTTCATCGCGATTAGCGTATATAACCCGCACCTTTCCGGTGCCATTAATTAACACATGTCGCAAAATAGACAGCACAGGAGTAACACCACTGCCCCCTGCACATAACAAATGATCTTCCGCTAAATCTTTTGGCACAAACAGCCCAGCAGGTTGCATCACTTCTATGTTGCTACCCGCTTTAAGATTATCGCAAATCCAGTTTGAACCTCGCCCGTCTGCTACACGCTTAACCGTGACACGTAATCCTGTATCTTGGCTTGGCGTGCTCGACATAGAGTAACAACGCATCAAAAATGCCCCTTCATAAGGGAGTTTAAGGGTCAAAAATTGACCCGGCTGATAGTCAAATTGCTCGGTTAACGATGCTGGTACGTCAAATACAATAGAGTTCGCATCAGCGGTTTCTTGTATTACTTCAGCAATAGTTAAATTATGATAACGAGACATAGCGACTCCCTAGCTTATACAAAAGGATCTGAGTTAGGTAAACCTAGCATTACAGTGCCATGTGCACGCATGTAAGTATCTGTATTGTTAGCAATATGACCACGAGACTGATTTATATCGCGAAAAATTCGCTCAATCGGATTACCTTTATAAGTTCCCGACGCTGCACAAGCGCGCATAATCTCGTTAATTCTTTCACTACACTGTTTAGGCACAGCTGCTGATTGCGCGCGCTGTAGTAAACGGTCATTAACTGGCATCATTTCGCCATTTTGAGTATGCTTTACCACTTCTGCAAAATTACGAAACAACACCAACTTCAACTGATCGCTGGTCATTATTGCTTCGGTTACTGCCATTTGCGCATTCACGTCTTCTGCAGTTTTACCACCGTGTTTACCCACATGTTCAGCGCAGCGATGACGAAATTCAGTAACAGCACCATCCAGTGCACCAATACACGCGGTAGATACAGCACGCTGAAATATCTGCACAAATGGGATACGGTATAACCAGTTATCATTAATCGCGCGCCCTTTACAAGCTGCGTCGCTGTAGTCATTAGTTTGGTGGGTGCGATACTCAGGAACAAATGCCCCTTCAACCACAATATCGTGACTACCAGAAGCGCGTAGTCCAAGTACATCCCAGTTCTTTACCACTTTAAAATCAGATTTAGGTAATAAGAATGTTCTATGTTCAAGCTCTTTACTACCTGGTGATTTAGGCACTAAGCCACCTAAAAATATCCATTCACAGTGCTCTACACCGCTTGAAAAACCCCAACGGCCTGAAAAGTTAAAACCACCTTCCACTTTTTCTACTTTGCCCACTGGCATATAAGTAGAAGCAATTAATATTTCTGGGTTTTCAGCAAGTACTTCTATTTGTGCCCTTTCATCAAACAAGCCAATTTGCCAGTTATGTACGCCAATAACACCATAAATCCAAGCGGTAGACATACAACCTTGCGCTAGCGTCATTTGAATAATATAAAATACTCTAGGGTCAAGCTCATATCCGCCCCAGCGTTTAGGTTGTAAAACACGGAACAAACCTGCTGCAATCATTTCTTTTATTGTTTCATCAGGTACTTTACCAGCAGTTTCTGCAGCTTGGGCGCGCTCAAGTAAGTTAGGAACCAACTTCTCTGCCGCTGCGATGAGACGATTAGCTTCTGGTGTAAGAAAATCATCTGAGATACCTGTAATATCAATTTTATATGGAACACTCATGGTTGTTATCCTTCATAGAATTAGCGCGCAATTGCACTGGTTAAACTCACCAACTTGCTTAACACCAGATTTTCACACTAGCCACTATCTCTCATCGTCAATATGGACTAAGCAAAAAAACTTCTCATTCCATGCAATAATTAACAGCGCTATTAAGCAACCCACATAATAAAGAACAACATTTCCCAACTCAATAATATTACTTTAAATTCAATAGCTTAACCAAATTAAGGGGGTTGAAACATGGGTGTAAAACTCAAGTGAACAAATACGGCAACGGGCACTAACTTATATAACGCTTATAAAACAACACCAAAGCAGCAGTTTGTTTACCTCTTATTTACACATAGTCCAAATGCGTGATGCTCAACAGATCACTTATCGCTACTTTCAAACCGCAGTGTAAAAAAAGTACAACAAAATAGCGGTTAGGCATTTCCTCTTTGATAAGCTTTACTCAATGAGGGTTGCAGTAGTTAGTGAATGCCTATCGCTGAAATAAATATAAAAAATCATCGAGGAAGTGTAATGAATTTAAATGACAATAGGTTTGCATCAAATCTCACTATAAAACCGTTAGCGTTTGCTATTGCATGTGCTGTATCTGGTCAGGCATTTGCAGCGCAAGAACCAGAGCAGGCCGAAGCTAAACAGACCGCAGTTAAAGGCATTGAGCGTGTTTCGGTAACAGCCCAAAAACGTATTAGCACATTACAAGAAACGCCTATCGCCATTACCGCTTTTAACGCTGAAGCAATAGAAAACCTGGGTATTGAAGATATCAGTGATGTTAATGCGCAAGCACCCAACGTCAAAATTTTTCCTCCATATGGTAGTACCTTTAACGTTGGCATGGATATTCGCGGCCTAGGGACATCTGAACCTTCATTAGCGATTGACCCTAAAGTAGGTATTTATTTAGATGGCGTTTATTTAGCACGTAACTCTGGGGCTATTTTTAATATCGTTGATTTAGAGCGTATGGAAATACTACGTGGACCTCAAGGTACACTTTGGGGTAAAAATACAACCGGTGGTGCGCTTAACTTAGTCACTAGAAAACCATCAGATGACTTTCAATTTAAGCAAAAGGTTACTGTAGGCAATAACAGCTTACTTAGCTCAACCACATCAATTGATACCGGCGCAATTGGTAATTTTACCGCCAGACTTACGTATATGACCAGTGAGCATGATGGTTGGGCTACCAATACCTTTGCTGGTGCAAAAGAAAAAAACTTAGGTGCAGAAGATGTTGATGCACTGCGTGTTGCACTGCGTTATACCGGTGATGATTTTACCGTTAACTACAGCTATGACAATACTGATGGCAGTTCAGTCGCTATGCCTGTACAAATTAGCAATGTGCGCCCGCAATATACAGATCCAAATGTACCCACTATGGACCTATCTACGGGTAAGCTCTATGCCGGCAACGTATTTGCAATGATGGCCGCCAATGAGAAAGCGCCTGGCCGTCAAACCGAGTTTGAATTAGATCAACATGGCCGTGAGTATGTTGATATTGAAGGACACAACTTAACGTTTGAATGGGATTTTTCTGACAACCATACCTTTAAATCGATTAGCTCATTTCGCAGCTATGACTCAGATTTAAGCGAAGGTTACGATACCGATGGCGGTGCTTATTTTGCTCCAGCTTTAGATTTCAGTACTTCGCCACCAAGTGTTGACACCAGTGACGTGCTTGCTATTCCGGCGTTTCAATATACTAGCGTGAAATCACAAGAGCAAAAATCACAAGAATTTCAACTACTCGGTCAGTTTTTAGAAGGTGATTTAAAGTACGTAGCTGGGTATTATTACTTCAGTGAAGAAGGTGAAGAAAACAACCCGTGGAATATAGGTATTTTTACAGGCCAAGGCGCTAACGTATTATTCACCGGCTCACTACCATGGGGTAGCTTTTATAAAGTAAACGCTAAATCATCGGCGCTTTTTACCAATGTTGATTATAAATTAACGGACGAGTTAAATGTGGTTGCAGGGATACGCTATACAAAAGATACCAAATCTCTGACTAACGTAGCAAAGCATGATGCAATGTTAAGAAACGATTTACACTCTGAAACTGACTGGTCAAAAACAGTGGGATCACTGCTATTTAATTATGTAGTAGATCAAGATTTAACTATGTACGCTAGTATCTCACAAGGGTACGCTGCAGGGGTTTACAACCCAGGTTCTATCGACCGATTTGCTTATCTTAATCCAGCAAATATGGGCGAAGCAAACTATGAAGGAACACTAACACCTGCCGATCCTGAAGATACCACAGCGTATGAGGTTGGTGTTAAAGCAATGCTGCTGGATGACCGTTTAATGCTTAATACCGCTGTATTTTTAAATAATAACACTAACCTACAAAAAACCATTTTCGATGGCAGTATTCGTCGTTCACTTAATACTGGTGAGTCGAAAAATAAGGGGATCGAGATTGATGCTAAATTTGCTGCTACCGACAGCCTATTCTTTACCACCAGCCTTGGGTATTTAGATACGAAATACAGTGATATTACATTTACCGACAACACATCTTATTCGGCATCTGTTGCAATGAATTGGACTATAGCCGAATTAGACTTTGGTAACTTAGCACTCAATACAAACTATGTGATGGTGGATGACTATCAATTTTCTGTATCTGACCCAAGCTTAGTGGGTGATAACTATGCGCTACTCAATGCACGCCTAACATTATCTAATATCAAGATAGGTGAGCGTTCAAACCTTAAAGTATCGCTTTGGGGGAAAAATATTACCGATGAAGAGTACATTGTATTTGGTTCAAACTTTAACTTCTTTGATGCGCAGGCATACGGTACGCCAAGAACCTATGGCATAGATGTTAGTTTTGAGTATTAATTAAATAATTATTATAGTGAAAAAGGGCCTTAATATTTATTAAGGCCTTTTTATTTGTGCTGCTATTGTTGCTACGAATACAGCTGTATTTGCACAGTAATGATCGTTGAGATAGGGTTAATACGCATAATTTGGTAGGTAGGATATAAAGTTATATTAATTATAACCTTGCTGTAATTGCGCTTAATTGACCTAGCACAAAGCAGCAAGATTATATGAGGTTCGATTATTTAGGTAGGTTTAACTCGCGCGCTAACTTTTGTGCGGAGATGGTACTGTACTGCAGCTCATCTGCTGCAGAGTTATCTGCAATCCATAACAATACATTACCTATTTCATCCGGTTCGGCTACAGCCTGCTGCAAGCCTTTAATACCCTGATCGCCAATAGTCGCTCTTAGCGTTTCAGTGTTAACAACTCCCGGGTTTACTGTAAAAGCGCGAATACCTTGATGACCATGTTCACGGCAAATAATACCCGACAGTCGCGACACTGCAGCCTTACCTGCACCGTATGCATAACCCCAGCCCCCTTTAGATGCAGGAATAGGCGGATCTTTTTCACCCGCTCCCGAGGTTATATTTATTATACAACCGCTTTGTTGCGCTAACATACTTGGTAAAACAGCTTGTGCTATTTGCACTGGCGCGCCTATGTAACCTCTAGCAACTTTTTCAAGCGTTTGCTGCGTTATATCTAGTAAAGAAGCATTAAGGCCAGCCCCCTGATAAATAGCATTATTGACAACCACGTCAATTTTACCAAAGTGTTCAAACACCTGCTTTAGAGCATTAGCAACGGAGTTAAAATCAAGTAAATCCATTTTTATCGCAATGACCTCACAACCTAATTGCTCCATCATTTGGGCTGTTTGTTTTAAACTCCCTTGCGTACTTTGCTGTGCTACCTCGCTATCTAATTCACGAGCTGTTATTGCTACTCGATAGCCTGCTTTTGCAAATGCGATGGCTGTTGCACGACCAATACCTCTACTTGCACCTGAAATAAACGCTACTTTTGACACAAATTATCTCCTATTTTTTATTTAACTTAGCATCAATTTAGCATTGCGGCATAGTTTAAATGGACCAAGGATTTTATTGTTATATGAAAATGCTACATAACTGATTACACAAGTAATAATGTGTGTTCTAAAAGCATCCGTTGTTAGATTAAATAAGTGATTTTGTGAGGAGATTTTGTGGTAATAAAGGTTAACGTTAGCTAAAAGCAAAAAACCCAGCAACGTTAGTTACTGGGTTTTAAATTTGGTGCGGATGGGGGGACTTGAACCCCCATGCCCTAAAGCACCACCCCCTCAAGGTGGCGTGTCTACCAATTCCACCACATCCGCATTTTTTAAGCTTGCGCTTAGATGTTAAACTTTATGATTTATTTGAGGAGTATAAATCGTTTAACGTTTTAGCTTTTACGCTAAATTAATTTGGTACGTCAGAGCGTTGCTCTTTCGAAGATGTAACTGGCACATCTTCTTCAACAGGAATAACTGTTTCTAAAGCTGGTGCTGCTTCAAGGTTTTCCCATTCATCAGTCTTTTTAATATGACTTGCAGTAAGGTTGCCCAGTACTATGCTTAATATAAAAAACACAGAAGCTAAAACTGTCGTTGTTTTAGTCATAAAGTTACCTGCACCTGATGATCCGAAAACAGTTGACGAAGCACCCGCGCCAAATGAAGAACCCATATCGGCACCTTTACCTTGCTGGATTAAAACCATTCCAACAAGCGCTAAAGCTACAACTAAATAAACTACTAGTAAAATTTCGTACATTTATACGGTCCCTTTTGCACTGTTGCAGATAGCAGTAAATGAATCTGCTTTTAAACTTGCGCCACCAATTAGGCCGCCGTCTATATCTGTTTGTGCAAATAATAATTCGCTATTTTTTTCGTTAACGCTACCACCATATAAGATGGTTAGCCCTTGTGCTAAATCGCTGTTTAATGAAGCGATTTTGTCACGGATAAATTTATGAACGCTTTGTGCCTGTTCTGGCGATGCAGTCTTACCTGTGCCTATGGCCCAAACGGGTTCATATGCTATCACAGAATCTTTGAGTGCTGCTACACCTAATTTTTCAATTACTGCATCAATTTGTGCAGCAACTATTTGTTCTGTTTTACCGTTTTCTTGCTCACTTTCACTCTCTCCAACACATAAAATTGGCGTTAAACCAACTTGTTGTGCGCGAGCAAATTTTGCAGCTACGACATCATTGCTTTCTTTGTATATACTACGGCGCTCTGAGTGACCTACTAATACATATTGGGCGCCCAACTCTTTAATAAGTTGTGCATCAACTTCACCGGTAAATGCACCGGGGGTATTTTCTGACACAGTTTGAGTTCCCGTTGAAACACCGCTGGCTATCATTGCTGACACTAACGGAAACGGAGGAAATAAAACAATGTCTATCTCGTTTGATTTAACATTGTTAATAGCATCAGACATTTGTTTAACCAGCTCTAAAGAGCCATTCATTTTCCAATTGCCTGCGACCATCGCCTTGCGTGCTGCCATTTTTCCACTCCACATGAGAAAGCGGTCGAGATATTAACTCGACTCGCCCAAAGTTACAAGAGGTTATTGTTATCAATCAGTTTGTTTGCTCATAGATTCAACAACCGCGGCTATTTTTTCTGCGCTGTCGATTACTAACTTCTCTTGTTCGGCCTCAACCATAACACGTACAACAGGTTCAGTGCCTGATTTACGTAGTAACACACGCCCCTTTTCACCTAAAGTTTGCTCAACCTCTGCTACTGCAGCTAATACTGCAGGCGCTTTTGTCGGATCTGTACCTGGGGTGTAACGTACGTTAATCATTTTCATTGGGTACTTAGTAAAACCAGTACCTAAGTCTTGTAATGTTTTATTTTGCGCAACCATAGCAGCTAGTACTTGCAAGCTTGAAATAATGCCATCGCCGGTGCTAATTAAATCAAGGTTTAATACATGGCCCGAGCTTTCGCCGCCAATAGTCCAGCCTTTTTGTTGTAGCAACTCCATTACATAACGGTCGCCTACTTTACTGCGTGCAAATTCAATACCTTTGGCTTTCAATGCATTTTCAAGGCCCATGTTTGACATAACAGTGCCAACAACACCACCACCTAAATTATCATCTTGCGCTGCTTGGCAGGCAATAATATACACTAAGTCATCACCATCAAACACACGACCATTATGATCAACCATCATTACACGGTCGCCATCGCCATCATAGGCAATGCCCACATCTGCATTATGTTCAAGCACTTTACGTTTTAGGGTATCTACGTGAGTAGCGCCGCATTCATGGTTAATATTTACACCATTGGGCTCACACGCATGCGTGATTATATTTGCACCTAGTTCGCGCATAACTGAAGGTGCAATATGGTAAGTTGCGCCATTGGCACAATCGAGTACAATTTTTAATCCTTCAAGCGACAAGCTTTGTGGAAATTGGCTTTTACAAAATTCGATATAACGACCATCAGCGCTAGTTAAGCGACTCGCTTTACCTAATTTATCTGACTCAACACAAGTCATTGGTTCATCAAGCATGGCTTCAATTTCAAGCTCTACTTTGTCATCAAGCTTTAAACCGCGACAGTTAAAAAACTTTATGCCGTTATCGTAATACGGATTGTGCGATGCACTAATTACTATGCCGGCCTCGGCTCTAAATGTTTGTGCTAAATAAGCAATCGCAGGGGTTGGCATAGGGCCCAGTAATACAACATCGATTCCTGCTGCAATTAACCCTGCTTGTAATGCGGTTTCTAACATATAGCCTGAAATGCGGGTATCTTTACCTATCATCACTTTTTTAGTGCCATTTTCTGATAGGACACGGCCCGCAGCCCAACCTAGTTTCATTGCAAACTCAGGATTTATAGGATGCTCACCCACGAGCCCGCGTACACCATCGGTGCCAAAATATTTTCTTTCTTTCATTTAAAGTACTCCTTGTTTGCAGGCTTGTAGTACGTTAAGTACATCTGCGGTTTCTTTTACGTCGTGTACACGAATAATATGCGCACCATTTTGTGCTGCGATTAATGCGCCCGCTAAACTGCCGGCCAATCGCTCATTTGTATTTCTATTTAATAAGTTGCCAATCATCGACTTACGCGATAATCCCGCTAACAACGGTAAACCAAACTGATTAAAGTCATTAAACTGCGCCAGTAGTTGGTAATTGTGACTGAGTGTTTTACCAAAACCAAAGCCAGGATCAAGAATAAGTTGTGTTTGCTTAATCCCCGCTGTTTTACACGCAGCAATACGCTGACTAAAAAACTGTTTTATATCTGTAAATAAATCATCATAGTGCGGCGCTGCCTGCATGCTGCGAGGTTGGCCTTGCATATGCATTAAACACACCGCAACATCAGGAAACTGCGCCACTACGTTCAGTGCGTCGCTTTCTTGTAATGCACGTACGTCATTAACAATATCGGCCCCAGCTAAAATAGCTTGGTGCATTACTTGTGCTTTACTGGTATCAATAGATATGACGCAATCACTGTTTTCACGAATTGCTTTAATCGCTGGTATTACACGTGCTAATTCATCCTCAAGGCTCACATCAGGAGCACCTGGGCGAGTCGACTCTCCGCCAATATCTATAATTTGCGCCCCGTCGTCTAACAATTGCAGCGCACGCTGCAGCGCAATATCAGGGTCTATAAACTTCCCGCCATCTGAAAATGAATCGGGAGTAACATTAAGTATTCCCATAATTACTGGATTTGCCAAACTTAGTGTACGTTTGCGAGGCAAGTTTAGTAAATTATTCATGATGACCTTTTTTGTTTGAATTAGCTGAAGTTTATTTTATACGTTTGATACAAAAAAGCCCCGAGGTTCGGGGCTTTTAGTTTAGCTATTTTAACGATTATTCAGCTTTGTCATCAAGGTTTGTTTCATCTTTTTTAGCTTCATCAGTTGGTTTTTGATCTTCATCAACTAATTTTTCTGCTGAAACATCTTCTTTAACTGGCTTTTTTTCATGGCGGTCATGCGCATCGCGTGGTTCACGAACTTCTTGGCGCGCCATTAAATCATCAATTTGCTTAGCATCAATCGTTTCGTACTTCATCAGCGCATCTTTCATTGCGTGTAGAATATCGATATTTTCTTTTAATATCGCTTCTGCTCGCTGATAGTTACGATCTGATAATAAGCGTACTTCGCTATCGATAATTTTAGCTGTTTCGTCCGATATACTCATAGAGCGGCCACCGCCCATGTACATATCGTTTTGATCTTCTGCGTAAAGTAGTGGTCCAAGTTTTTCACTTAAACCCCAGTGCGTTACCATTTTACGGGCAATATCACTCGCACGTTCAATATCGTTACTAGCACCTGTGGTTACTTTATCTGCACCATAAATAAGTGCTTCTGCGATACGTCCGCCATACAGGCTTGAGATCATCGACTCTAGCAATTCTTTCGAATGGCTTACACGGTCTTGTTCAGGCAAGTACATAGTTACACCTAGCGCACGGCCACGTGGAATTATAGATACTTTATAAACAGGATCATGCTCTGGCACCATACGACCAACAATAGCATGGCCAGCTTCGTGGTACGCTGTCATGGCTTTTTCTTGCTCGCTCATCACCATGGTTTTGCGCTCAGCGCCCATCATGATTTTATCTTTAGCAGCGTCAAACTCAGCCATACTAACAACACGTTTATTACCGCGTGCCGCATAGAGTGCAGCTTCGTTTACTAGGTTTGCTAAATCAGCACCTGAAAAACCCGGTGTACCGCGTGCAATTAAAGCTGCTTCAACGTTGTCGCCTAATGGCACTTTACGCATATGTACTTTAAGTATTTGCTCACGACCACGAATATCAGGTAAGCCAACTTCAACTTGGCGGTCAAAACGACCCGGACGAAGTAAGGCTGGATCTAATACGTCTGGGCGGTTAGTTGCAGCAATAACGATAATACCTTCGTTACCACCAAAACCATCCATTTCTACTAGCATTTGGTTTAGCGTTTGCTCACGTTCGTCGTTACCGCCGCCCATACCAGCACCACGTTTACGACCTACAGCATCTATTTCATCAATAAAGATAATACAGGGTGATGCTTTTTTAGCTTGCTCGAACATATCTCGTACGCGAGATGCGCCCACACCAACAAACATTTCAACAAAGTCCGAACCAGAAATAGTAAAGAACGGCACTTTTGCTTCACCAGCAACGGCTTTAGCAAGTAACGTTTTACCTGTACCAGGAGGACCAACCATCAACACGCCTTTAGGAATGCTGCCACCTAATTTTTGGAATTTTGATGGGTCGCGTAAAAAATCTACCAACTCTGATACATCTTCTTTTGCTTCATCACAGCCAGCAACATCGGCGAAAGTGGTTTTAATTTGATCTTCGCTCATTAAGCGCGCTTTGCTCTTACCAAACGACATTGCGCCTTTACCGCCACCGCCTTGCATTTGACGCATGAAAAATATCCACACACCAATAAGCAGTATCATTGGGAACCAAGAAATAAATATACTTGCTAAAAATGACTGCTCTTCAGGTTTAACCCCTTTCACATTGACGTTACTTTTTAACAAATCATTTAAAATGTCTTTGTCGTAAATAGGCATAATCGTTTGAAAACGTTCGCCACTGGTTTTAGTACCTGTAATTGTGCCACTGGTACTTTCAATTGCCACTTCTTGTATAGAGCCACTGCGGGCATCTTTAACAAATTGACTATAACTTGTTTGACGATCTACTTGATCGCCGCCATTAAAGCTCTGAAATACTGACATCAGCACAACTGCAATAACCAGCCAGAGTATTAGATTTTTTGCCATATCGCTCAAGGGGTTAACCTCTTGTATCCAATTAATTTAAATTCAACTAAACGCCCAACAACTGTACTACAGTTTATATCCAGTCGCTACTATATATACTTCCCGTGAACGGGCGCGCGAGGCATCTGGTTTACGTATCTTCACTGTTTTAAAACTATTACGTACATCTTGCAAGAACTGATCAAAGCCTTCACCTTGGAATACTTTAACAATAAATGCACCATTTTTCTTTAATACTTGATTACACATATCCAGTGCAAGCTCGACCAAATACATGCTACCAGCTTGATCAACTGAATTGTTACCACTCATATTTGGTGCCATGTCAGAGAGTACCACATCAACATTTTTGCCATCAATACGTTTTAACAATGCACTTAACACTGCTTCTTCACGAAAGTCGCCTTGTAAAAAGTCAACACCCGCTAATGAATCCATAGGGAGGATATCGCACGCTATAACTTGTCCTTTATCTCCTACTTTTTCTGCCAAGTATTGTGACCAACTACCCGGTGCAGCCCCTAAATCAACAACAGTCATTGCTGGGCGGAGTAACTTGTCTCTACTTTGGACCTCATCTAATTTAAAAACAGCTCGAGAACGCCAACCTTTTTTTTGCGCCTCTTGAACATATTTATCATCAAAATGTTCTTTCAGCCATCGCTGTGAACTGGCTGACTGTTTTTTATTTGTCATAAATTAACACGCAACTAATTAGTAATATTCTTTAGATGGCGGTAGAATACCCTTAATTCAAGCCATATTCAGCAAAATTTGTATAAACATGACATTATCAAACAAACAAAAGCAGTTTTTAAAAGGTCAGGCACATAGCCTCAAGCCTGTAGTTTTACTAGGTTCTAACGGTTTAACCGAAGGCGTAGTAGTAGAAATTCAAAGCGCATTAGAAATTCACGAATTAATTAAAGTGAAGGTTCCAACTGATGATCGCGAAACTAAAGCGCTCATTTTTGAAGCAATTGTGCGTGAAACTGGTGCAACTAAATTACAATCAATTGGTCACACTATTGTGCTTTACCGCCAAAGTGAAGAGAAAAAAATTAAATTACCGCGTGGCTAAACACCTACTTGTAGGATTTACCCGGTAATATAAAAAAACCAGCACCCGCTGGTTTTTTATTATCTGTCACTTTTAAATTAATGATTAAAATCCATAGTGAGTTCACTGACCCTATATTGTGGTGCATCTTTTGGGGCTTTATCGCGTATTTTATCTAGTATGTAATAGCGCGAAAACTCATCTTCAGACATAGCACTCACCGTACCTTTTGAAAGCAGTGCCGTAAGTTCAGGCGTGGTATTACTGTGTCCTACAACAATTACAACACCCTGTAATTTTAGTAGTTTACTTTCAAGTGAAGCTAAATCAGCTGCATCATACATTTTTACTGTAGTGCTTAAGTAAGTAGCCATTGGCGCTGCTGTTTGTAATGTACGCTTATAATTGCTGCTAAATAGCTGCACGTTTTTATGTTGTTTTATTAACTGTACCAAATACTGTGCACGTTGTGCGCCAAGCACTGTAAGCGACGGGTTTTTACCGGCTTGTTTTTCACTGTGGCGAAATAAATAAATCTTATCTGGGGCGGCAAATACAAGTTGGCTATTAAACACCATAACCAGTAGCGCCAAGATTAAAAGCCTTTTATCTTTAATCATGATTTTTAGCCTCGCTTATATTTAAGCACTCTATTTATAAACTCTGTTGTAAGTTCATTTATCACCCCAGTTTCGGCATTTATTTTTAAGCTAAAACCCACATTTAAATGAGGAAAAACCACTAAATCGGTGCGATAGCCTTGCACCCAACCACTATGGTAATAAAGGGTTTCATCATCGTAGTTATATACTCGCCAACCTAGCCCATAAAAAGCCTCACTAAGATGACCTTTCCATACTCGTCGGTATTGCTCTTTTTTGGTATGCGTATAGGGACGTGTTTGTACCGCTAATGCATCGAGCGATAATACATTTGGGTACTGACCTAATTGCGCCTTTAGCCATATTGCCATATCGGCAGCACTGGCATTTATGCCTGCAGCGGGGGCTACTTTATAATAATTTTTTTTCAGCTTAGCGCTATACCAACGTTTTTTCCCTCTTACATGTGGAAATGCGTAGTTTTTATCTTGCACCATAGCGTCGTAGCCTAAACTAGTGTCATGCATTTTTAAGGGCGTAAAAATAGCGTCATTTAGCCACTGAGAGTAACTTTTATGAGTACTCCTTAAAATTACATCGTCAATTAAACTAAACATCACATTTTGATAGCCATAACACTGCCCAGGATCGCATATGGGCGCTACCGTAAGTAGCTTTTCAACAATATCTGGATAACTCATTCGTGATTCAATTAGGTTATCGTAGGCGTTGGGAACTAGGCCACTAGAGTGACTTAAAATATGATAAACCTTTAAATTATCTTTGTAGTCGGTGTTAGCAAATTCAGGAATATAGTCGCTAATAGGCTGGTATAAATCTATTTCCCCTTCACTTGCAAGCTTAGCAGCTAACGATCCTGCAAAGGTTTTAGATACTGATGCTAATCTAAAACGTGTATGTTGATTAACCCTTTGAGAGCTACCCACTTTGGTAAAGCCCATGGTATGAATATAATCACTCGACTGCATATTAACAATCGATAAAGCCGCGCCAGGTATACCTTTTCGTTTAAGCTTTTTTTCTGCGTAACGCCCATATTTTTTTACAAATGCAGGCCAATCTGGATCTACATTTGCAGCAACCTCTGAGTGGGTTATTAAAATACAAAAGGCGAGCAGGTAATAAATCGAGTAATTAAGGTACTTCATCGGTGGCTGTTTTTTCTTTTTTTAATTGCTTCTATGCATATAATATCATGAACTTTTGTCAAGACTAACGTACAATATGTTGATTATTGGCCTTTTACTGAGTGTGAAGTATTTATGCGTTTTTTAGTTGTACCACTTTTTATATTATTTTCATCGGGTTGCGCTATAACCACAACAACAAATCAGCCTGCTGAGCCATTGGCAATGCCCTTAAAGCCAATGTTAAAAAGTCAGACATACCAACTGGAGTATGAGGCACAACACACCTCGCCTAAAGTAAAGTCAGTGCAATTACCAGCTCATAAAGTAATGAAAAACCAAACGGTTAAAATTGTTACCGACAGAGTAAGTGTAACCGACACTTTACTGGCGCAAATAAGCCAAGCGCTCAATGACAAACAACTAAAAGTAACTACTAAAAACGATAGTGATTACACACTTGCTATTCATCAAGTTGATCTGTCGTTTACCGATGATAGTAAATACACGTTAAATCAGCCCAAACAACCTTATGCTCTATACTCTAAAGTTGCACAGCAATTTCCAACCCAGCAGTGTGCAACTATTTTAGCGCAAGTTAGCATGCGCTTAACGCATAAAGCCTCTGGTGATGTTGTTTGGTTTGCAAAATCATCTTTAGATAGCACTAGCTTTCATCGTGAATCACTGATTTATAGCTTTACCGAAGAGCAAAAAATCACTAATGAACTTGAAGTAGTCGCCTTTGTCCACCAGCAAAATACCGAACAAGCACGTTTAGCACGTGCCGAGGCAAATACAAAGGTAACTATTCCTAAATATAATACAATGAGCAAGCTTAGCACACTGACTAAAGTGCAAGGCCCGTGTACTCGCACAGAAATAAGTGCTTTAGCACCAATGATGCAGTTTTATTTAAGCAGTATATTAATCGACAAAATTAAAGTGATATAAGCGTAAGTTAAACACTACATTTTTTTACAGGTTTAAAGGAACGTTTAACAATATACTACGCTTTATAACCATTACTTATTTAGGTTCCAAGGATGAAGCACTCAATACTTAGCTATTTTTTATGTTACACCTGCTTATTATTTGCCTGTGTATTTAGTGCCCATAGTACTGCCAGTAACCGCTATTATGCTGATAACACCTTAGAGCCTATTCAAGGCTTTGCATGGGACTGGAGCGCCGGTACTGGTTATTATATTGAAGACTCTTACCTTATCGGCATGGACTCCTATGACGATGGTATTGAATTAGATCTCAGCCTTGCGGTTTCTTTTGATAACTTTTATCTCGATTATGACCATAACCAACTCAGCGGCGGCCTTGTTATAGGCTACAGTCTAATTAACAAATATAATTGGGAGCTCGATATAATCGGTGCTAACGCCCAAGCTGGGTTTGGTCAAAAAGGCTTGGGGTTTTATAACAATGGTGTGGTTGAGGAATTACGCGGCATTAAAAAGCGTAAGTATGACTTTAATACAGGCCTTAGATTTACCCACAGATTTGATGGCTCACAGGTTTCTATTGAATTTTTGCATGATATTTCAAACGCCCACAATGGCTGGGTATTTAATTCTTTTTTTAGCAAAATACAACCTTGGCGTAACTGGGAGTTTCGCTCAGGCATAGGCTTTAGTGCCTACTCTGCTGACTTTACTAACTATTATTTTGGTATTGAGCAAAGTGAAGTTACCTTGCTGCGTCCTGCCTATAAAACCAATGCCAGCAGCAGCATTATGCTTGAGTTTCATGCTGAGTACCCGCTTAACCAAGACTGGGTGTTTTTAGCCGGCTGGTTAACGACTTTATTTTCTAAAGAAATTGACGACAGCCCTATTATTTCTCAAGGGTACCAACACAAAGCCAAGCTAGGCGTGCGTTATGTATTTTAGACGCTGGTGTTATTTACTATTAGCTTACCCTGGCAGTTTACTCGCCGAGGTGCCCCAAGAGGTAACCGCACTTAGTGCAATACCTAATACCTGCGTGGCACTACGTGAAGGCCGCCACTGTTATACTGAAGTGGTTTTATCATGGCAGCAGCCCACAATAGGTAACTACTGCTTACGAGACGCTACCTCAAAATATATTATGCAATGTTGGCTTAAGCAGCAACACGGCGTTTTTAATTATGCATTTGACTCTGAGCAGAGCTTATCATTTGAATTATTTGATAGTAATACTGCAAAAGTCATAGCCACCACTGAAGTAAAGTTACAGTGGGTTTATCAAAACAGGCAGAAAAAACGCCGTTGGCGATTGTTTTAATAAGGAAGTCTTATGGATAATTACGGTACTATTTTACTCGTTGAAGATGATATTTCTTTGGCACAATGGGTGGCTGAATATTTAACAGAACAAGGCTATTGTGTACATGTTTGTCATCGCGGTGATGAAGTTGTTGGCCAAGTTAAAACCTTGAAACCGCAGTTAATACTACTTGATATTATGCTTCCTGGGTTAGACGGCATAAGCGTTTGTCGCGAGCTACGTAGCTTTTATCAAGCTCCTATTATTATGCTAACAGCTCGTGATGACGAAATGGATGAAGTGATTGGCTTAGAGGTAGGTGCCAGTGACTACATAATGAAACCGGTACGCCCTCGTGCATTACTAGCAAGAATAAAGTCAGCCCTTAGGCTCACCACCCAAAGCAGCCAACCTCATAAACAGCATAGTATTATTAATGTAGGGGCTTTGAGCATTAATAGTGAGTCGCGAAGCGTTAAACTTAACGATATCGATATAAATATATCTAGCGCTGAGTATTTATTGCTGCATTACTTAGCCAGTAACGCAGGGCAAGTTGTATCACGCGATGCGGTGTTTAAAGCAACCAAAGGACGCGAGTACGACGGCCTTGATAGAAGTGTTGATGTGCTTATTTCTGCGCTGCGTAAAAAGTTTAATGACGATCCGCAAAACCCTGAAAAAATTAAAACAATTTGGGGACGAGGTTATTTACTCGTTGCCACTGCTTGGTA
Source organism: Pseudoalteromonas sp. SCQQ13 (assembly GCF_015864415.1). NCBI lineage: Bacteria > Pseudomonadati > Pseudomonadota > Gammaproteobacteria > Alteromonadales > Pseudoalteromonadaceae > Pseudoalteromonas > Pseudoalteromonas sp. SCQQ13. Next base: position 98,271 of record NZ_JADYXG010000003.1, read on the forward strand.
GCTACAAATGAAAAAGTTTTATATTGCACTGCTTAGCAGCGCACTGCTTTCGATTATTGTTTTAGGCTGGCTTATTGACGCTTTTAGTCAAAATACACACGCCCCTTTAGACGAATTTAGCATGCAAAGTAAAATGATTGCAGGGTTTAGCAAACAGCTTGCTACTCTCCCCCCTGCACAGCGCAGTAATTATGTTACAAAGTTAGCCAACGACTTTAGCCTGCCGCTTACCTATAAGCTAAACGACACTTTAGCGCTTAGCCCTGCCTTACTTATGCAAATGCAAACCCATGGTGGGTTAATTTTAGAGGGCGAACAGGGTTTTCATATGCTTTATAGCAACCAAGCATTAAGCCCTTATCATTTATCTATGCGCCTCGATAACTCATTTGAAGCAGAGCAACGCGACGATATTATTCTAACCTTATTATTTTACGCTGGGCTGTGTGTATTTATGGGTTTTATTATTTATCCCTTAGCCAAACGCTTGAGCGTGTTAAATGAAGCAGCTAAAAAATTTGCATCGGGTGATGTTAAAACTCGTATCAAAGTCTCTCATTTCACGTATATAAAAGATGTAGAGCTCACCTTTAACCGTATGGCGAGTCAAATAGAAAAGCTGGTTGCTGAAAATAAGCTAATGGCTTCGAGTTTATCCCATGACATTCGCACCCCCATAGCTTGCCTGCGATTTGGTTTAGATGCTGCAATAGATAGCAATGACATGCCAAAAGTGAAGCAATATTTAACCCGCATGGAAAATGACTTAGACCATATGGAGTCTATGCTAAAAAGCTACCTAGCCTTTGCCACGCTAGAACAAAATGCCAACCGCTTAACCTACTCTGCAACCCATATGCGCAGCTACTTTGAAGATATTTTAGCGCAGCTATCGCCTAAATTAGACTCCCACAAACTCAGTGTGCAACTTAATAGTAGTAACGATGTTATTTATGCCGACTTACATTGGCTTGCCAGAGCCGTTACTAACTTAATTAATAATGCCTGCGACTTTGCCCTGCAACATATTTATGTAAGTGCCACTGTCAATGAGCAACATATTATTATTACCGTAGAGGACGATGGTCCAGGCATAGCAGCTGAAAACTTTAGCAAAGTATTTAGCCCTTTTTTTCGCGAAAACAACCACCGTAATCGAGCTGATAAAAGTTATGGCCTCGGATTAGCAATTGTTGAAAAAGTAGCTGACTGGCATCACGGCCGTGTTTATGCAGGCAAAAGTAAGCAGTTAGGTGGAGCTTGTTTTACCCTGAAAATAGCTCAACAACACCCTAGTGTAAAGTAAAGGCTACACACTGTAAATTAACAATTATTAAACAATATCAAGCTGTTAATTTTTAGTTTTAAGTTACTTTATTAAAATCTATGTTCATAACACAGAGTTTAATAAAGTAATTGTGCTAGATCAGCAAATTAGCACTTTTTATTTTTTTACATTTCCAGTAGATTGTCTGCGCCGTCACAAAATAGAGAAGTACAATAATATGAGTGCAGTAAGAGGCGAGTTTAGCTCTCGCTTTGGTTTTATAATGGCCGCCGCAGGATCTGCTGTAGGTTTAGGTAACATTTGGGGTTTCCCTACACAAACCGCAAGTAATGGTGGTGCCGCATTTTTAATTGCGTATTTAGTACTGGCATTCTTTTTGGCTTATCCTGCTTTAATGGCGGAGCTAATGATTGGTCGTCATGGCCAAGCAAATGCGGTTTCTTCACTTAGAAAAATATCTAATAAACCTTGGCAAAAACATTTTTCTTTTGCGGTTGGTTTTGGCGGTATTTTATGTGCTGGCTTTATTTTAAGCTTTTATGCCATTGTTGCTGGTTGGATGCTAAGTGCAACAGCAGAACCTATTACAACGTTAGTGGGCGCAAACTCTGCATCTGCTTGGCTAGGTGAACAGTCACTTAGCAGAAACATCATTTTCACTATGATCTTTATTGTACTAACCGTTGCTATTATTAGTCGTGGCGTTGAAAACGGAATCGAAAAATGGTCAAAACGTTTAATGCCTGCTTTGCTCAGCATTTTATTTGCGTTAATTATTTATGTAATGACCCAAGATGGCGCTATTGAAGGCTTAAAGGCGTATTTAGTACCTGATTTCTCATCTATTTTTGATGCTAACTTGTTAGTTAGTGCACTAGGGCAAGCATTCTTTTCATTATCACTAGGTACCAGTGTGATGATTATTTATGGCTCGTATATTAGTAAAAAAGAGAACTTAGTTTCGTTAGGTGCTTATGTCACGCTTATTGATGTATTTATTGCTTTTGTCGCAGGGTTATTAATCATTCCTGCTATGTATGTAGCACAAGCACAAGGGATTGAGATTTTCTCACCGACTACCGGAAAGCTCCTCTCTGAAGACACATTAGTATTTCAAGTATTACCTGCACTTTTTGATGGTATGGGTGGTATGGGGTTATTTGTTGGCTTTGCGTTTTTTGCGCTAATGAGCATTGCAGCACTCACCTCCTCTATTTCAATGCTCGAAGCGCCGGTATCTTATACGGTAGAACGCTTTGCAATGTCTCGCTTACAGGCCACTTGGGTAATTGGTGCATTAATCACTCTAGTGAGCATCACGATAGTGTGTAACTTAGAGTTACTGTTTGGCTTAGTGATCACCTTAACCACTAAAGTGGCACAGCCATTATTAGGTCTTATGTGTTGTATATACGTAGGCTGGATTTGGTCAAGAGGCTCATTACTAAAGGCCATTCAAGAAGGTAACCCTGAAGTACACAATACCTTATTTTGGAAAGTATGGCCTTGGTACACTAAGTTTGTATGCCCACTGGCGATAGGCCTGGTATTTTTACATTCATTATTAAGCTAAAGTTAGTTTCTGCTCTTAACAACAAAAAAGCCCACATTGTGGGCTTTTGTAATCAAGGTACTAGTTGTAAAACCATATCTTGATGAGCAATGCCATCTTCTAAATATTCAGCATTAATACTTTCAAATCCGAATGAGCGATAAAACTCCAGTAAGTACGTTTGCGCACCAATATAAATATCACGTTCTGGCCATTGGCTTTTACAGCAATTAATGGCCTCTGTAACCAATTGCTGAGCCAATCCTCTACCTCGTTCCTCTTTAGTGACTAACACGCGACCGATCGCACTGTATTTTGCGTTTTTTTCGTAGCATCGAGCATAAGCTTGTAGCGTATTATTTTTCACAGTGTAAATATGCAAGGTACTTGGTGCTACATCATTATCGTCAAGCTCTGGATAAGGGCACATTTGCTCAACTACAAATACCTCTACGCGCCCACGCATTATGGAGAATAAGGTTTGCGTATTGAGCGCAGTAAAAGTTTCACATTTAAACGCCATTGTAACTCCTGTCGTTGGCTCTAATAGACATAAAAGCCTATACGTTATTAGGGCTAGGCATAATAGCAGTAATGCAGCTAGGGGCTTAATTAACCGCTATGCTATATAATAAAATGGCTTAAAACAAAAACCCAGCATAAGCTGGGTTTGTTTTAAGTAATTATCTACCTTAGGTAAATAATCGCTCTAACTGATCGCATAATTGCGAGAGATTTACATGGTCGTGCTCTATGGTTAAATCTACATAACCATCGCCTTTAAATGCTCTATCTAACTCAATTAACACATGGGTTTTATGTGCTTCTGGAATGAATGATAATTCAATTTCTTTCACTCCAAATAAACTGCGGCTGTTAGGCTTGTATTCTAGCTCTTGATAACAACCAGATACTGATTGAAACGTTGATGCGCGCAAGTGGCCTTTTTCAACATCAGCTTTAGTTAGGCTAAAGCCTAGCTTTTCCATGGCCTGCATACACGTTTTAACAGCTTCATTGGGGTACACATGTAAATGGTCTTTATCACTTGGATCAAGCGCTAAATCAATGTCCAGCCCAGTTTCAAGCCAAACATAAGATTGGTTATACCCTGCATTAATTTCAGTAATAGGTGTTTCTGAATGCAACCGTGCTTGAAAAGGAATCGTTTTAACTTCCCCTGGCTCTACCGTGCCTATATCTGTAATGCGCCACTGCTCTATAACGTGGTTGGTAAAATAGTCACCATCTTCATTTGATGCTTTAACTCGCGTCATTAATAGTAAATCTAACCCTGCAATTTCTTGGCTTACATCACCAGCTGTAATAACGATTTGCGCATTAAATAATTGCCCAGGCTGAAGGTGCTCTGTTTCTAAAATAGTGTCTACTTTGGCGGCACCAATACCAACCGATGCTAAAATCTTTTTAAACATATTTTTCTCCTTAAGCTGAGCGGCTCTATAATGTGCTCTAACTTAAACTTCGTCGTTAGCGCATCTTAACCACATTTAAATGCTCTTGTCAGTGAAAAACTACTATTTACATGCTGTTTACGATTAAATATGTGTTAAATGTCCATTTTTCATACGCAACAGAGCAAGTATTTGATTAAACGGCGCTTAAGCCTAATCTTTTATGAAGGACTTATTGTATGAATAAAATGGTGAGTATTTGTATATTTATTTTCAATGGTATTGATTTTTCGTTACACTAAACCTCCCAATGAAGTGATATTTATAATTATGGAACTAATTTACTTTGCCGCCGCGTTTGTGTTTGGCTTTGCTGTTTATCAGCTAAAGCTCCCTCCTCTTATCGGTTTTTTACTTGCGGGATTCGCGCTTAATTTAGCGGGCTATAAAAGCACCGAATTACTCAACACCATTGCTACCTTAGGCGTTACGCTTTTATTATTTAGTATTGGTTTAAAGCTAAAAGTAAATAGTTTAATGAAACCACAAGTGTGGGCTTCTGCTACTTTACATATTATTTTGAGTAGTGCGTTATTTAGTGGCTTTATGCTATTACTTAGCCTATTTGCACTGCCATTATTTGTTGATTTGAGCTGGCAAAGCGCTTTATTAGTTGGCTTTGCATTGAGTTTTTCTAGTACCGTTTTTGCTGTTAAAGTGTTAGAAGAACGCGGTGAAATGGGCAGCTTACACGGAAAAGTAGCCATTGGTATTTTAGTTATGCAAGATATTTTTGCCGTGGTATTTTTAGCTATTAGCACAGGTAAAATCCCTAATATTTGGGCTTTGGTACTTATTATTTCACTGCCGCTAGTACGCCCAGTTATGGGGTGGATACTAAACCGCTCTAAACACGGCGAACTCCTGCCATTATTTGGGTTTTTCTTTGCACTTGTGGCTGGTTATCATGCATTTGAGCTAGTTGGTTTAAAAGGTGATTTAGGGGCACTAATAATAGGTATGATGATTGCGCCTCATAAAAAGGCCAGTGAACTTTCTAAGTCATTACTTAATTTAAAAGATATTTTATTGGTTGGCTTTTTCTTAACAATAGGTTTAAACGCAGAGCTTACCACCAGCTCATTACTGGCCGCATTATTATTGGTGTTAGTATTACCAATCAAAACGTTTTTATATTATGTGCTAACAAACATGTTTAACTTACGTGCTCGCACCTCATTGCTAACCACTTTTAGTTTAGCTAATTATAGCGAGTTTGGTTTAATTGTTTGCGCTGTAGCCGCCTCTACAGGCATGATCACCTCTGAGTGGTTAGCCGTTATTGCAATTGCCGTATCAATTACTTTTATTATTGCATCCCCTTTAAATAAGCGCTCTAACGAAATTTACGCAAAAATAGAGCCTTGGCTACTAAAGTTTGAAAGTAAAACTCGTTTATCCGAAGAACTGCCTGTTAACCTTAACGACACTAAAATTGTTATATTTGGCATGGGCAGAATTGGCACAGGTGCTTATGAAACAATAAATGCTACGCACCCACAGCTAGTTGCAGGTATAGACATAAAGCCTGAAGTAGTTGATAAGCACATAAAACGCGGAAGAAATGTATTAATAGCAGATGCAACCGACCCTGACTTTTGGCAGCGCGTAAATCACTCTCGTGTTGAAATGGTCATGCTAACAATGCCACAGCATATGCAAAATATTTTTGCGTTAGAGCAATTAAAAGCATCGGGTTATAAAGGGCAAGTTACCGCTATTGCTAACTACCCTGATCAGCAAAAAGAGTTAGAAGAAATGGGTGTAAATTCTACCTATAACTTTTACTTAGAAGCTGGTAGTGGTTTTGCTGAGCACGTTAAACAAAAATTATTTTCGTAAAGCAGCACTAGTTTGAATTTACATTCTTTTACAAGCTAATTCTCTAACATAGAAAAAAGCAGGTAAACTAAAGACTATTGGTAAATATTAGCGCAAGCACCTGCCCCTAATTAGACTCCAGCTAACGAAGGGCTTACTAATAAAATATATTAATCCAGAGGGCCTGCTCCCTCGTTAAATAGGCTGTTACTTGCCCGTCACAGCCTATTTTATCTCTTTAATATACCTTACACTTAGCTATGTTTTATAAAACCTTTAAAGCCAATGGATCCTACACAGCTAAAAATTGCCGTTAATACTATTATGCCCTTTGGAAAGTACGCAGGCCGCCCTTTACTGCTTTTACCCGAGCCCTATTTAGTATGGTTTAAACAACAAGGGTTTCCCGACTCAAAGCTAGGCAGCCAACTAGCCATGATGTATGAGGTAAAGCTCAATGGGCTAGAGCAAATGTTAATGCCATTACTAGAAAAGAAAAATAATTAAATTAAGAACTTTTTTATAAAGGTACTGTCTATTACTTTGCTACTTGTTGATTTTGATTAAAACCCAAAAAAGCGCCCTTGTTAACAAGGGCGCTTTTTTATTGAGTGTTTTTTATCTGCGTACTTTTTATTTATGTATTAAAAGCTGCTATTTATTAATCGGTAAGCTGACAATAAATTTAGCTCCGCCTAAGCTTGAATCTTCAATTGTACACTGACCTTGATGCCAAGAAATAATTTTACTGACAATAGCCAATCCTAAGCCAAACCCACCGGTTTTTTTATCTCTACTTTTATCCAATCGAGTAAATGGCTTAAATACGTTTTCACGCTCAACTTCAGCAATACCACTGCCATCATCTTCAACAATAAAAACTATATTATTAGCTTGCGCTAATAAGGTTATTTGCACACTATTATTGGCATGCTTTAAAGCATTACCTACCAAGTTTTGCATTATTCTCGCCATAAAGTGACTGTCGCAGCGGTAAATCAGTTCATTGGGTAATGTCGTGCTTAACTTTATTCGCGTATCAAAACTGAGTTTTTCAACCACCGTTTTAACCACTGCCACTAAATTACAATTGATCAGCTGTAAACTCGGTTGCTGTGAATCTAAACGTGCATACTCAAGCATTTCAGAAACCAGTGCCTCAAGTTCATTTATATCGACTTGCATATTAGCTAAGTATTTTTCGGCTTTATCATCGAGCATTCGGTCTTGAAGCATTGCAATGGCAAATTTTAACCGCGCCAGTGGCGTTCTAAATTCATGCGATACCGATGAGGTAAGCTCTTGCTGCGCGGTTAATAAAAACTCAATTCGCTGCTGCATCACTTGCAAGGTGCCCGTTATAGGTAAAAAAAATGATTTAGAGCTATCTGTTAATTGAAAGTCCTGTGAGCCACCTACGGCCTCGCATGCATTACGCAGCTTAGCAAAGTCTCGCCACAGTAAAAAACTCCACAAACCAACAGGAATGCCTACAATTAATAACAGCAATATGTAGGGTAAAACAGAGGCAACGGGCTTGGCTGCCCCCCCTATAGGGCCAACCTGTAATAGTTGTGTGGCGTTAAGTTGAACATACCAAACTATGCGCTGTTGTTTATCATATAAATAAAGGTAGTGATTTTTTAATAGCTGAGCTTGTTGCTCGGCGGGTAATATTAAATCGCGCTGAGCAATCACTTGACTAGAAAAATGGTTTTTTAGCTTTGTAAGCCCATTAGGGGTTTGTGATAATAGCCACAAAGACTGGCCAAACTCATCGTCGAGTAGCACCTGCTGCTGCGATTCTTCATATGGCCAAAGCTGTTCAATTACCCCGCTGACAATAAATAACGAGACAATAATATACACATACAGGCTTATAAACAGCTTGCCCATTAACGCAGCTTAACACTAAGCATTAATTACATATCCCACGCGTCAGAAACAAATAAATAGCCTTGTCCCCAAACAGTTTTAATCCGATAAGGTTTGTCGCTGTTATCGCCCAGTTTTTTGCGAATTCTTGAAACGCGTACATCTACGGTGCGATCTAGGCCATCGTATTGTCGCCCTATCATATGTTGGTGCACATGTTCGCGGCTCAATACTTCTCCGGCATTTGATGCTAGTAGCCAAAGTAATTCAAATTCATGTGAGGTTAGGACTATTTCTGCGCCCGATAACTTAACAATACGGCTGGTTTTATCAATAAATAAGTCGCCAAACTGCAGCTCTTCGGTGGCTTTTAAGTTAGGTTGCCCACGGCGTAATAATGCGCTAATTCTTGCTAATAATACACGTGGCTCAGCCGGTTTAATAACATAGTCATCAGCGCCAAGCTCTAGCCCTATTACCTGATCAAAGTCTTCACCTTTGGCCGTTAACATTAAAATAGGAGTGGTGTATTTATCACGTACTTGTCTGCAAACACTAAAGCCATCTTTACCTGGCAGCATTACATCTAAAATAATCAGGTCGACGGGATTACTTTCAAGGTAAGTAAACACTTCATCACCACGATCTAGTACGTCGACTTCTAAGCCATTATGTTCGAGGTAATCTTTGGTTAATTGCTGTAAACCAAGATCATCTTCAACAAGTAATATTTTTGGCATTTACTACTCCTAAATTAAAAAAAGCTCCACGGTGAACGCAGCCGATACTGTTTTTTAGTATGGGCACTTTGTACTTCAACGAGTACGCTCGCAAGTGAGTCACCGGTGTGAGGATTGATCAGGGAGTATATGGTCTCCACCTGAACACGCGCTTTATAGCTAAACTGACCAGAACCTTGCTGTTGCCAGCATCGTATTTGCGTATTTTGTTGATACAAACACACATCTTTAACCGCTAACTGCTGCCATTTAAACTGCAAATTGAGATCGCAAAAATCATGCTGTTCAGAGACAACACAAACTTTGGGAGATACATCAAGAATTGTTTGCGCCACGCTAACGCCACTAAGTAGTGAAGAAATAAACACAAAAAAGATTAAATACTTCATATTAAAAAGTATGTTCAAATCCTATAAAGGCAGTCGTTGAATAATGACGTTCAAACAGCGGGCTACTATCCATAGCCGAATAGTCATAATATGCTAAATGAAAACGAAGAGCGTTGGCCTTGCTAAGGGGCCAGCGGGCATCGATTTTAGCATAAGGTTGCCAACTACTACCAACTACTATTTTACCTAACAGTGTTTCATCACTGTTTAAACCGTAATAATAGTCGTTTAATTGCGCAGACTTATAATTAACTCCCACAGTGGGCTTTAATTGCAAATTACCTACTTGCCCATGATACTGCCATTGTATTGCAGCTCGCCAACCATTATAAGCTGAGTTTACATCGTGCAATGCTTGCACGGATAACATCTGCTGCTCAGCTACAAAGGAGTAACTAATACCTGCATCTAAAACGAGCTTGCGCTTACTAATATTATTAATATTTATTTGTTGAGGCGAGGTATCTGTTTCTAACTGGGTAAATTGATTATTTGAACTAGCACTTTTTAGCGCAAATATATTTTGCGGGTGCCAATCAATAAAAAAACGCGACTCAGGGTTTAATTCTGTTACTAGGCTTAAGTTATGCTGTTGCGTTTGTTTAAACGAGTAGCCAACTCGGCCATTATCAAAAAACCACTGTTGGCCATAAAAGGCTATTTGAGGAATGATCACCAACGGAATATTATCTGCACCATATAATGGATTAGTTATTACTCCCGCCCCTATACTCATACTTAAATGCAGTTGCTCTGTAGATATATGTGCATCTACAGGCTCGTCACTTTGCGCTAATACCTGAGCATTAAACGAAAGAGAGATTAATAATATTATTATAAAATAAAACCGCATTGTGTTCATCGTACATATATAAAAAGGCCATTTATCCATAGTAGCAAGGTCATTGAGAACAAGCTCTAGGCAGTTACAATCATTAACAACTTTTATACAATTATGATTACTTTGCGGCTTATATACTTAGCCTAACAGCTCTATTGATAGGCAATAGAGGAGCGGTAGATTAAAGGCTTACGCTATCTGGGCTTTTATACTAAGAGCAACCTTAGTAAGTGTATTGCATTAAATTATTTTTTCACCCATATTTTGCGCTATATTCCACAAGGCACTTATAGCCGGGTCGTTTAATTCCTTATGTAATACTGCCAAGCCAATATCAATACCTTTAGGTGCATGTGTATTTGTTTGTAAAACGTGTACTTTGTCTTGTAGTGGACTGTTATCTAAAACTATTTTAGGGATCATTGCTATACCAAAGCCAAGGCTCACCATAGATACCATCGCTTCGTGCCCCGCTACTTGTGCATAAATTTTTCCCTGAATATTATTTTTTCGCCACCATTGCTCCAAGCGCTGCCTAGCAAACCCTTGCTCTGGCACAATAAATTCAAGTTCTGACCAATCAATACTACTTGTATTACTAGCAAGCTTTAGCGTAATTGAGCACGCAATTTTAGGCGCAATAAATACCAGCGGCGAATAGCCAATATCAACAAAGGCAATTTGTGCAGGTAACTTATTTGGCTTAGCAGCAATAGCCATAGATTCGTGGCCATCTAAAACACGGTTTATTGCCAGCGCAGGATCGCCGGTATTTAGGGTGATTTCTATATGCTGATGTTGAGCGCGTAACTGCTCTAAAATATGATGTAAAAAACTGTACGACGCGGTTACTGAACAATAAATACTCACGTTGCCATAAATATACTGTTGTGGCTCTTTTAGGTTCGCTTTAAAGCGCTGCCAATTAGCCAATGTGGATGTGGCGTAGTCAATAAATGCCAGCCCTTCGCGGGTTAATTTTACACTGCGGTTATCACGTAAAAATAGCATTACCCCCACTTCGCTTTCAAGCTGCTTAATATTACGGCTCAATGTCGGCGCACTTATATGACAAAGTTCACTGGCACGCGAAAAGTGCAATGTTTTTGCCAACGCTAAAAAGTAATTTAAATGCTTGTGATCCATAATCAACCCAGTGTTTCATATTATGAAACACTCTAATGCAAATATATCAGTTTACGCAAGAAAAGATTTTTCATATGGTTGAGTTAAGCAAAGCAACAGCAATGCATCTAACAAACTGAATCAATAGGACACTAACATGGCGAATTATTTTAATACCTTACCTTTACGCGAACAATTGGCGCAATTAGCCCAATGTGAATTTATGAACGCAGACGAGTTTACTGACGGCGTTGATGCTCTTAAAGGTAAAAAACTGGTTATTGTAGGCTGTGGCGCACAAGGCTTAAACCAAGGCTTAAACTTACGTGATTCTGGTTTAGATGTGTCGTATACGCTGCGTGACTCGGCCATTAGTGAACGTCGTCAATCATTTTTAAACGCGTCTGAAAATGGCTTTACTGTAGGCACTTACCAAGAACTAATTCCAACTGCCGACGTAGTATTAAATTTAACGCCTGATAAACAACATACTTCAGTGGTAAACGCAATTATGCCACTAATGAAACAAGGCTCAACCCTTGCCTACTCTCATGGCTTTAATATTGTTGAAGAAGGTATGCAAGTACGCGACGACATTACCGTTATTATGGTAGCACCTAAATGCCCAGGCTCTGAAGTGCGTGAAGAATACAAGCGTGGTTTTGGCGTACCAACTCTAATTGCTGTACACCCTGAAAACGACCCACAAGGCCATGGTTTAGCTCAAGCTAAAGCCTATGCCGCAGGTACTGGCGGCCACAGAGCCGGCGTACTTAAGTCGTCATTTATTGCTGAAGTAAAATCAGATTTAATGGGCGAGCAAACCATTTTATGTGGCATGTTACAAACCGGTTCTATTTTATGTTTTGATAAAATGATTGAAAAAGGCATTGATGCAGGTTACGCCTCAAAACTAATTCAATACGGCTGGGAAGTAATTACCGAAGCGCTTAAATACGGTGGCGTAACCAATATGCTTGACCGTCTTTCAAACCCAGCCAAAGTCAAAGCGTTTGAATTAAGCGAAGAACTAAAACAAATTATGCGCCCACTATATAACAAACATCAAGATGACATCATCGATGGTACTTTTTCACGTACCATGATGGAAGACTGGAATAATGATGATGCAAACTTACTTAAATGGCGCGCAGAAACAGCCGAAACTCACTTTGAAAAAACCCCAGCGGGCAATGTTGAAATTGCTGAGCAAGAATTTTTTGATAACGGTATTTTAATGGTCGCTATGGTTAAAGCAGGCGTAGAGCTTGCATTTGAAACCATGACTGCCGCAGGCATTATTGCAGAGTCGGCTTATTATGAGTCATTACATGAAACGCCACTGATTGCTAATACCATTGCGCGTAAAAAGTTATTTGAAATGAACCGTACAATTTCGGACACGGCTGAATATGGTTGTTATTTATATAACCACGCATGTTTACCTTTACTACAAGACTTTATGCAAAAAATTGACACCGACGTAATTGGTAAAGGCTTAGGTGAGCATAGTAATCAAGTAGACAACCAAACGCTAATTCAAATTAATACAGCATTACGTGAACACCCTGTTGAAAAAGTAGGCGCTACATTACGCGGTTACATGTCAGCAATGAAAAAAATAGTTTAATCCCAAGTTAATCTAAGTTTCACTTGTTAGAAACCAAGCCCACCTGCTTTTGCGGTGGGCTTTTTCGTACCTGTATGGCGCGCTATTCATCACTCGCTCAAAATATATAATGTGTTAAAATAATCACCTACTTGGTTCAGTTGTAAACAAAATTACCCTTATGATGATACAAAACCTTTCTATTACTCAAAAAATCACCGCTTTAGGCAGTGTTATAGCAATCTGTGTTGCCGCGCTCATAGGCTTAACATCGTTACATAACGCAGAGGATATCATCGAAAAGCGCATGATAGAGTCTGAACTTCCAAGCAAGTTACAAACTATTAGTAACCATATTGGTGGCGAAATAAACGAGCTTTTAGGCGCCGCAGAACAACTTTCTTCAAATGTATTTCTGATTGATTGGGCAAATTCAGCCACCGAGGACGACTCTCAACTTCTTAATGAGTTAAATAGATTAGTACAGCAGTACGATCTTGCTACTGCATCATGGGCAAATAGAGACACCGCACAATACTGGAACCAAAATGGCTTTTTACGCGTATTAAAAAACGATGCCGCAGATGGCTGGTTTTTCGCATTTAAACAGTCAAAGCGCCCTTATGACATTAGTATTTATCAAGAATCTGCTAACGATGTAAAAATGTTTATTAACCATCAGCAACCCAATGGTTTAGGTTTGGCAGGGCTTGCTAAAAGCATTACCGATATGCAAAAGCTACTGCAGCAATTTAAGATTGAGCAATCTGGATTTGTTTTTCTTGCCAATAAAAATGGCTTGATCCAGTTACACAAAGACGCCAATAAAGTGGCTAAAGTAAATATAGATGCCCTGTACGGCGAAAATATACATAATAAATTATTAAATAGTAATGGCTTTTCATTGGCAGAAATTAACTTAGCAGGTGAAGACACCCTGGTTGCTGCAACACCAATAAAAAATACTGACCTTTTTGTTGTAGCCCAAGTACCTAAAAGCGAAGTGTTTTCGAGTGTGAGTAAATTAGAATGGCAAATTTTAACCTTCACTATAATTATCGCCCTTATAGCGAGCTGTATTAGTTATTTGCTTGCTCGCTCATTGTCGTCGCCACTGTCGAAAATAGCCGAGCTATTCTCTCGTTTAGGCACAGGCGATGCTAATTTAGCATATAGACTTCCTTACTCTGCGCAACCTGAGCTAAATTATTTAACCGATGGTTTTAATCAATTCATCGAAAAAATAGACACAGCAATTAAACAAGTTGCCCATGAAAGCCATGGGATCCGCCAAAGCTCTGACCACGTGTTTGCGCAAGCAAAACATAACTCACAAGCAATTGATCAGCAAAAAGAGCAAACAATATCAGTTGCTGCCGCCATTAACGAAATGGGCGCAACAGTACAAGAAATAGCACAAAGTGCCGCCAACACGGCGAAGTTAACCAATAGTAGCCGTGAAAATACCAGTAAAAGCCATCAACAGGTACTGCAAAGCCAAACGACTATTGCAGCTCTTGCTAGCGACATAGATGGCATTACAGAGCAAGTAACCTTACTTTCTAAAAAAACGCTTGATATTGCTAGTATTGTTGACTCAATTAGAGGTATTTCTGAGCAAACAAACTTACTTGCGCTTAATGCTGCTATTGAATCTGCGCGTGCGGGCGAGCACGGTCGTGGTTTTGCTGTTGTTGCCGATGAAGTGCGAGCGCTGGCTAATCGTACCTCACAATCAACCACTGAAATTCAGTCGATGATTGAAGAATTAACCCAAATATCGAATGATGTTGTTACCGATATTAGTCAGTCCAAAAGTAAAGCTCAGCAAAGTGTAGGGGCAATGCAAAACTCAGTTGAGCTGCTTGATACAATTACTGAAACAGCAAATCAAATTAATGATATGGCAACCTTAATCGCAACAGCAACAGAGCAGCAAAGTAATGTAGTAGCCGATGTAGGACGTAATATTGAGCAAATTAGTGAAATTAGCGACAAGTCGATGAATGAGCAATTAAATACTGAGCAGGCTATTCGCGATTTAGCAAATAGCGCACAAACGCTTGCGTCACTTGTTGCCACTTTTGAGGCAAATCGCTAACTCATTTTTTGTAACATTTAAATTATACCTCTGAGTAAAATTACAACTACACTTAACTGGTAAGTAGTTTTGCTTAGAGGTGTTATATGAAAGCCACTCAACTTAAATATTATTTATCATTTAGCTTTATACTTTTTTTGTGTGCGTGTAGCTCACCGCCAAAGTTAGCGCTGCCGCAACTCATTGAGCCAGCAAACTTTAAGCTACAACAGATCGAAACTCCAGCAGAAATATTTAAATTAGATACCAGCTTAACGCGGCAATTAGATTCTCATTTAAACAGTCAAAATTCAGCCCAACATATTGCACAAGGCATATTTAGCTTTTTATTAAAAAATGGTGATGACTCACTTGCCTATCGCTCATCTGCCACTTTAACCGCTGCACAAAGCTATCAAAATCTAAACGCTAACTGTTTGTCATTATCTATATTAGCGTATAGCTTAGCGGAGCACTTAGGCTTAAAAGCGCAATTTCAAAAAGTACATATCCCTGAATATTGGGCACTTGATCAAGGCGTTAATTTATTAACCGGACACATAAATTTAAGCCTTAATAGCCAACCTCTAATAAAAGATGCTGGCACTTTATTTTACCAACGAGATCAGCGCTTAATTATCGACTTTGACTCTAACAGCCGACAAGCACGCTTTAAAACAACACGATTATCAAAAAATACTGTTACCGCTATGTTTTATAATAATAAAGGTGCTACTGCGCTAATAAATAAACAATATGAATTAGCCTATAGCTACTTTAATGCAGCAACCAAGGTAGCACCTAATTTTAGCGTTGCATGGGGGAACTTAGGTGTTTTATTTAAGCAATTTAACTATTTAAATGAAGCCGAGCAAGCTTATAATTACGCCCTTCATCTTGATAAAAACAACAACACAGCACAAGGTAATCTTGCTATGTTGTACTTACTTACAGAGCGAGAGATGCAAGGAACTCAAATACTTAATCAGCTTGATAAACAGCGCCAAAGTAATCCTTATTACCATATATCACTTGGTAATACCGAGTACGTACATAAATATTACGCTAAAGCACTCAAACACTTTAAAAAGGCCTATACATTATCCCCCACACTTCACGAAAGTCATTTTGGCTTGGCGCGAGTTTACTTTCAGTGGGGCGATACAAAGCAAGCAAAGTACCATTTGCGTAAAGCCGGAAAAAATGCTGATTTTTTACATGACAAAAAACGTTATGACGCAAAGTTAAAAGCGCTGCAATCATTAACCGCAAAGGTAGGTGCCCATTAAACAATTAACTGTCGTTATTATTTTTCTGCTTTTAAGCCCTTTTGTTAATAGTAAAACGGCGCAGCAGCTACTTATTGATGATTTATATTACTTAGCAGACCAGCAACTTGCAGGTAGAAAAACAGGTTCTCAAAGCGCAGAGCTTACAAGAAGCTATATAAAACACAGATTAAGCCAAGTTAATAATAACGTGGTCGAGCAGCCATTTTGCTATAAATCGGGCCTATTTAGCCAAGCGTGTGGTATTAATATTATTAGTTCCAACATAGGTGCTCTAGAGGCAGTAACACAGGCAAGCGACCCCGTACAAAAAGCCACTCGTATTATTATTACCGCACACTATGACCATTTAGGTAAACGTGGCGGAAAACTGCATCCTGGAGCAAATGATAATGCCACCGGTGTTGCTGCTTTAATTTATTTAGCAAGCGTATTTAATGATAAGCCACTGCCTTTTTCTCTTACCTTTGTAGCCACAGATGCAGAGGAAAACGGCTTACATGGCAGTAAATATTTTGCCAAAACACTGCTACCAAATAGCGTTATTATGAACATAAATTTAGACATGCTAGGGGTTAAAAAACGTCGTAGCAACTTATATGTATTAACCTCTAGATCGTTAAAAAATACCTTAAATAGTGTGTTTTTAGCCGTTGAAAATAATAATGTAAATTTAAAACCGGTTTACTCCGCAGCGCAAATGAGCAGATATATAAAATCTAAAAATATAAACTGGCATAAAGCGAGCGATCACTATTCGTTTGCAAGACAAAAAATCCCTTATGTTTACTTTGGCATGGGCTACGACAGTGCCCATCATACAAGTAATGACACCGCTGAGAATATTAACAGCAAACTTTTTACTGATGCAGTGCTATTAATAGAAGCCTTTATTAACCAGCTTGCTAAAACACCACTCCCACTTAGCCCGTCTTAAATGATGCTACATAGGCTTCTTTTTTAGCCCTAGATAATTTTTTCACTTGGTATTCTAATTTACTTGCTGCACTTTTATTGCCAACACTGTGCTGATGAATAAGTAAAAGTGGGCCTTTACCTTTAAGGTTTTTTGCACCATTACCCGCTTGGTGCGTAGCAAGACGTTGCTCAACATTGGTCGTTATACCCGTATACCAATGGCCGTAGCGGGTTTGTACTATATACAAATACCAGATAGATGGCTTTTTTAAGCAGCTCTGATCACTGCATTTTAAACTTTTTTGATTATCAGTGGTCAAATCGCTACCTTAACTTAATGCCCTTAACAAAAAACAATTGCTTAAAAGGGTTTTACCTTCAGTGACTAATCGGTATCATGCAGATTATAAAAAATAAGGATCACAACTAACAATGCAGTCGTTAAAAACTTTTTCTCTTTGGCTTATCGTTGCTTTAACGCTTAGTTCAGCAGCTGGGTGTTCTAGCTGGGTATACAGAATCAACATCCCTCAAGGTAACTTTTTAGAACAATCTGATGTTGATAAACTGCGTGTAAACATGACTCGTGAGCAAGTTGTTTATGTATTAGGCAAGCCTATCGCCGAAAATGCATTTGATAATAACACTTGGCGTTATGTATATAGCTTTAATAAAGGCCGTAGTAACGAGCAGTACAAATCACTGGTTATTAACTTTGAAAATGAAAAGCTTGCTTCTATTTCAGGTGATTACGAACAGCCAGAAAACTTTACTACTCCACTCGAACAATAAGCACCCTCGCTTATAAAATTATAAAGGTGAGTTAAGCTCACCTTTATAATAGCTAAAACCTTATGCTATCGCTCTATAGGACGGCCACCGGTTACTTTATTTGCTCGCCCTTCTTCTTTCGCTTTTTCAGCTCGTTTTCTACGCGCATCTTTAGGATCGGCAATTAAAGGACGATAAATTTCAATTCTATCCCCCTCTTTTAGCTCTTGATTAGGCTTTACAGTTCTATTCCAAACACCGAGTGTTAGTGCTGTAGCATCTATTTCTGGGTGTTTTTCGATAATTCCTGATTGAATAACAGCTTGTTCTACCGTTGTTCCCTTAACAACTTCTATTGTTAAGCTTGTTGCTGTTTCGGGTAGTGCAAATACAACTTCAACATCAATCATACTCTCGCTCCATAAACCTGTTTCGCGCGCTGAGTAAACGCACTCACCATATTTTTTGCAACATCATTAAATATTTTACCAAACGCTAACTCAATCAACTTACTCGAAAACTCAAAGTCTAATTGTAACTCTACTTTGCAAGCATTTGCGTCAAGTTGTTGAAAGTGCCAACGCCCCTGCAACATTTTAAACGGACCATCTACAAGATTTAATACCACGGTTTGCTCATCAACAAAGGTATTTTCTGTGGTAAACCACTTTTTTATACCTGCTTTTGATATTTCTAAACTCGCGGTCATGCTATTATTGTGTTGCTTAATAATTTTTGAGTCTGAGCAATTAGGTAAAAACTGAGGATAGGCTTCTACATCATTAATAAGGTCAAACATCTCTTTAGTGCTGTACATAACCAGCGCACTTTTTTTTATTTGTGGCATACTCACTCCCAACTGTGTGGTGGAATTTTAGCAAGCTTTACGCGTTTCCCCAAACTTTCACGCTGCTTAAATTAATTACTAAGCTTTTAAATGCATTATTAAAAAATCGATGTAAAACATCTCGTATTACGTATAATATAGGGCACTATGGCTAAGAATAAATCATCAAAATCGACAAGCAATACCATCGCGCTTAACAAAAAAGCGCGACATGAGTATTTTTTACACGATAAGTTTGAAGCGGGTGTAGAGCTCCAAGGCTGGGAAGTAAAAAGCATCCGAGCTGGCAAAGTTAACATCACTGAAACTTATATCCATCTTAAAAACGGTGAAGCATTTTTATTAGGCGCCCAAATTCAGCCTCTTAACAGTGCATCTACCCATGTAATTTGTGATCCTTTACGTTATCGTAAGTTACTATTAAGCAGACGCGAGCTAGATCGCTTAGTAGGCGCGACTGAACGCGATGGCTATTCATTAATTGCTACTGCTATGTATTGGAAGAATTGCTGGGTGAAACTTGAGTTTCATTTAGCAAAAGGTAAAAAATTACACGACAAACGCGAAGACGGTAAAGATAAAGACTGGTCGCGTGAAAAAGAACGCTTAATGAAGCATAAAGCATAAATAAAAACGCCTAATTTATTAGGCGTTTTTTTATTTATTTTAAAATAATTTAACGCACAATTTTAAACCAAACTGCATAAATATACTGCAACTTAGTGGCTGTTAATAAAAGAATAAATTATTACAAAATAAGTGCTCACTAAACTATTTAATTCTTACCACTAATTGCAACGCAAGATTTATATTAAAACCCCGCTTTACGTCGAACTTCTATCTCCAAGTAAATAAAACACACTGACTATTTTACCAGCAACACCCAGACTAAAGTCACACCACACCGCAATTGCTAACACCTTTGTTACATGATATTAATATGGAGGCTTTTTTAGCTACCAAATTCAACAAAACTAACAAGGACTTAAGGATGAAGCAATTTGCATTTACCCCTAGCTTAATTGCAGGGGCTACTTTGGCATTAACAGCTGGCTTTACAACAACAACATACGCCGCTGATGAAGTGAAAAAAGTAGAACGCATTGAAGTAACGGGCTCTCGTATTAAACGTTCTGATATGGAAGGCCCTTCTCCGGTTCAATCTATCAGTAGAGCCGATATTGATAACATGGGTTATGACAACCTACAGCAGTTGCTTGAAAGAATGCCTGTTGCAGGTAGCGGTACTTTCTCTACCCGTGGTAATAACCAAGACTCTACTGCAAATGGTTCTGCAGCGGTAAGTTTACGTGGCCTAGGCGCTGACGCAACTTTAGTACTTATTAATGGCCGCCGTGTTGCTATTAGTGCATTCGCTGAAGGTATTACTAACTCATTTGTTGATATTAACAGTATTCCTGTTTCAGCGATTGAACGTATCGACATTTTAAAAGATGGTGCATCGGCTATTTATGGCTCTGATGCTGTTGCGGGTGTAGTTAACGTTATCTTGAAAAAAGATATTGATGGTATTGAAGTAAACTTAGGCTACGGTGGCACTGACGGTCCTAATTACGAAGAAACATCAGCCAGCATCGTTTGGGGTACAAGTAACGAAAAAAGCAGTGCTTCCGTTATTATTGACTACTTTAAAAACACCTCTTTATCGTCAAGTGAAATGGGCAGTTTAGGCACTGCAGATCAAAGAGCTTTAGGTGGTGAGGACTTTCGTTCATCACGTGGCTTCCCTGGTTACTTTTACGTTGATGGTGTAAAAACCATTGACCCTGCTTGTCCAGCCGATAGCGCAACTGCCAGTGGCAGCTGTTTGTTCGATTACGGCCCATACGGCTATATTGCACCAGCATCTGAACGTATTGGGGCTATTTCGCAGTTTGAGTATAATTTTGATAATGGTATTACCGCATTTTTAGAAATGGCAGTACAACACAATAGCTCTGTGGCTATGGGTGCGCCAACCCCGCTAGATGAAGATGCAGGGCTTACTGTGCCAGCAAATCATCCTAATAACCCATTTGGTAAAGATATAGATATTGGCCGTTACAGAACGGTTGATGCCGGTGCTCGCCAATGGGATATTGAATCAGATACGATGCGTTTTGTAGCGGGTTTACGAGGCGAATTTAACGACTGGAGCTGGGAGACAGCGGTACAAAAAGGTCGTAGTAAATCAATGCAAACTGGCGATCGCTCACAAGGCTGGGTGCGTACCGACTTTTTACAACAAGAAATAGATGCCGGTAATTACAACCCATTTGGCGGCACTTATAACGATCCTGCAGTAATCGACAGAATCACTACTAGCTTAGTACGTCAAGGTGAGTCACATATGACCTCATTTGACGCAAACATTAGCGGTGAAGCATTTAGCTTTGGCGACGATGTGGTGATGATGGCAGCCGGTATTGAGTACCGCGAAGAAGACGTTACAGATATCCCTGATGATCAGTTCCGTCGCGGTTTAATTTTTGGTACTGAAGCTGTATCAGCCGCAGCATCGCGCGATCAATATGCTGCTTATGTTGAATTTTCAATTCCACTAGCTGATACATTAGAATTGCAACTTGCTGGACGTCACGATGACTATAGCGATTTTGGCACAACTACCAATCCAAAAGTTGCACTTCGCTGGGCACCTAGTGATGAAATCACGGTTCGTGGCTCATGGGCACAAGGATTTAGAGCCCCCTCTTTAGCACAAGTTGGCCTAGGTCCATCAGAAAAAAGTCAGTTCTTTATTGATACTCAACGCTGTCAACAAACGGGCTTAGACTGTCAGGCACTTGATTACAACATTCAATTCTCTGGTAATGCAGACTTACAACCTGAAGAGTCTGAATCTTGGAACGTCGGCTTCATTTGGGCCCCTAGCGCAGAGTTTGGTTTAAGTGTTGATGTGTGGAGCATTACACAGGATAATAAAATTGACGAACAAGAGTTTGGTCCAATTTATGCTGCCGAGTGTGGTAACCAAAACAGTACTGTATGTGTTCGCTTACCGCCTACTAATGGTGAAAGCTTAGGTTCAATTCAAAAAATCTATAGCACATTTGAAAACGTCTCTTCACAAGAAGTATCTGGCATCGACTTTTCAGCAAATTACAATCATTCATTGGATGATTTAGGTTTATTGAAATTCAATTTAGAGTGGGCTTACCAAAACAAATTTGAAAAAGATGGCCGTGATTACTCTGGTGAATATGGTTACCCTGAGCATCGTTGGATTTTCTCAACTAACTGGGAAGTGGGCGACTTTAATACTAATGTTAACTTAAGTTATGTTGGTGAGTTTGAAGACACACCTGATATCGACTTTGACGGTAACTTAGATTTTGATAGCAATACATCACGTATGATTGATTCACAAGTGTTGGTTGACTTACAAACGTCGTACCGTATCACTGAGTCAGCTAAATTATCACTAGGTATTAATAACTTGTTTGACGAAGAGCCTCCTTTTGCAATTGGTGATGGCGATTCTGACCTTTACGGTTATGCGTCTGGGGTTCATAACCCACGCGGTCGTTATATTTATACTAAAGTAAGCTTCTCGTTCTAAATTAGAAGCAACAAAAAAACCGCCAATTGGCGGTTTTTTTATTTAAAACGAGAGCTAAATTATAGATCGCCTTCGTTTTCAGATAGGAACTTAGCAACGCCTTCAGGGCTTGCATCCATACCTTTTTTACCTTCAGTCCAACCAGCAGGACATACTTCACCGTGCTCAGTGTGGAACGCTAGCGCGTCAACCATACGTAGCATTTCATCAATGTTACGACCTAGTGGTAAGTCGTTCACTACTTGGTGGCGTACATTGCCTTCTTCATCAATTAGGAAAGAACCACGAAACGCAACACCCGCTTCAGGATGCTCAACGTCGTATGCTTTACAAATTTCATGTTTAATATCTGCAACTAGTGCATATTTAACTTTACCGATACCGCCATCTGCAACAGCAGTGTTACGCCATGCGTTGTGTGAGAATTGTGAATCGATAGAAACACCAATTACTTCAACGCCACGTTTTTGGAATTCTTCATAACGCTTATCAAATGCAATAAGTTCAGAAGGACATACAAACGTGAAATCTAGTGGGTAAAAGAAAATAACTGCTTTTTTACCTTTAATTTTTTCATGAAGGTTATAGCTATCTACAATTTCACCGTTACCAAGAACTGCTGCAGCGGTAAAGTCTGGTGCCTGGCGGCCTACTAATACACCCATTTTATTCTCCAAATATTTTGAGTTTGTTGTCAATTGCTTATGCAATGCTGATAGTTATATGGGCTCTAAAACTTAAAAACCAATAGCGCACATATAATTATTATTATTCTAGAGAGAACTGGTGCGAAATGACAATCGTATTTAACGATTCCTCCCATCGATAATACTGAACGCTAAAAAGTGATGGGGTTTATTTTATTAGCTCAGTTTCTTGGTTATAAAGTATTAATAAAATGAAGACACAAAAAAACCTGCAAATGCAGGCTTTTAAAATAGGTTTAATCCATTATGTCGCTGGGCATATCGCCACGAATTTGTTGCCAAATTTCACCGGTTTGATGACCATATTTACGCATCATCATGATCGCACCGTCGTGTTCTCTGTTTTCAGCCAATTTAGTTAAGTCTTTATAAAACTGGCGAGCCAACTCACGCGTCCCCGGATCTGAAAAATAATGACAACCTATTTTTGAATAAAATCCTTTAAAGCCATTGAGTATAAGCACGTAAATACGATTATTACCTGCAACAGCTAACTCGTGATGCACTTTATAATCGTAATCAGCAAATGCTTGCGCACTGTCTTCTAACTCATCGCTTTGTGAGAGAATTTCAATCACACGTTCTGGATTTAACTTTATAGCTGCACGCGTATAAATTGCGCTTATATTAGTGCGTGCAGAGAGTAACTGGTCGGTTAACTCTGGCATTTTATCTTCATCAAGACGTGCTAACGTTTCAAGAATATTTAGTCCTGACGTTTCCCAAAAGTTATTCACTTTTGTTGGCTTACCATGTTTAATAGTTAACCAGCCATCTCGAGCCAATCGCTGTAATACTTCACGTAACGTCGTTCGGGTAACACCTATTAACTCTGAGAGTTCACGCTCAGCAGGTAGAATAGATCCAGGAGGGAAATCGCCATTCCAGATAGACTCTACTATGTATTCTTCAGCAAATCCTGCTGGGCTTTTCGCTTTAAAAATTCTCATCCAATTCCCACTCGAATTAATTCACACTACTACATACGATTAACCGACTGATTGTACCAGACGACGCTCAAGTAACAAGTAAAGTACGCCATATTACTGCCAGTATGCGATTAAAATATTTGTGTCTATAAAATGTTTTATATTTTTTACTAACACTTGTCGCAAGCACTTATATATTCACCCTAGATACATTTTAAGTAGTTATTTACTTTAAGTTCGCGCCTTGCCTTATTAACTTATTACGTAAAGTCACCTCACACACATACTTTACTCGTTTAAAGGGCTACCTCTTTATTCACATTATTGGATTTTTATTGGCTTTTAGAATTATAACCTTAACTTTAATCATCATAAATGCATATGGGTAGGCTTTAAGTCGTTTTGCTTGCCCCTAACTTTATCCTACGTCATAATCTAACGTCTTATTTAAATACGGATTTATTATGAACTGGCTTGCACAATTACCCACCCAACGTACTCCTTGGCTTTTGTTTAGTGGTATTGTTTTTCTGCTTGAAATAACGGCACTGTTTTTTCAATATAAAATGGGATTGGCGCCATGTATCATGTGCATATATCAGCGTACTGCGGTATTAGGTTTACTTATTGCAGGTATTATTGGTACAAGTAATCCAGAGCATAGAGGGGTTCGCTTGCTCGCCTATAGTGTATGGGCTGTTTCTAGTGTTTGGGGATTTATAATTGCCCGCGAGCATATCGAAATGCAAACAACCACTGATCCTTTTGCATTTAGCTGTGAGTTTGAACCTAACTTTCCTGCCTTTATGCCATTACATGAGTGGATCCCAAGCTTTTTTGCAGCCACTGGTGATTGCGGAAACATTGACTGGCAATTTGCGGGGCTAAGTATGCCGGCATGGATGGAAGTAATATTTGCGCTGTTTGCAGCCACTTTATTTTTACTGGTAACGAGTCGCTTAATGACTAAAAGGTCGCTGTAATGCTTGTGTTTTTTTCAAGCCAAATTAATGCTCTAAAACATTTAAAAATACGTGACAGACAAGCTGTTATAGCGATTTCTTTAAGTATGCTTTCACCTGTTAATAAAGTACTACTTCGTATTATAAAATTATTATTACTCAGTCCGCTGTTTTTAATATTTGCCGTATTTGAAGGCTGGTTACTCATCCCTTTTTTACTACTCGGTGGGTTGTGTTACCCACTACTAACGACTCCAATTGAGATTAACTTTGCTAAAAAGCATTTATGTGAAGCATTAACCCAATATACTAAGGGCGCTTAACGCGCCCTTTTTAACTTAAAACGAAACCTTACCTTCAAGCTTTGCAGCTAATTTTTTACCTATACCTTTTACCATTTTCAAATCCTCTAACGATGTAAAGTTACCCTTTGCTTCGCGATAATCTATAATAGCTTGTGCTTTTTTCTTACCAATACCAGGGAGCTTAGATAGCTGGCTAACATCAGCAGTATTAATATTTAAAGCCGCCTGTTTTACTTGCTGAGTTATTGCTGAGGTATCAACATTTGCGTAGGTAAGAGTTACTGGCAACATACAAAAAGCTGCAGCTAAAATACTATATTTTAGTTTTTTCATCTTTCTTCCTTTTTTGTTCATACATGAACATTTACTTTGTTGTTTATATGTTTAAGTCATAACGCAAAAGGCTTTTACACCTGCACTTTATTAAATACTTAAACCTAACATTCACTCCCTGTGAGATCCTTAACTGCAACGGTACACAAAAGTGATTAAGTTAAATAAAGTAAAGTTAATCTTTGTTGTCAACTATTATCACTTAATATTAATTAGGGGACTTGCAAATTTAGGCACAAACTTGTACTGTACATAAAAACAGTAATCTAATGGTTTATATATACTATATGCCACGCAAGTAAGCAGGAGAAATCATGGCTGTTGTTGTTAAATATGTTGTAGAACGAAACGGAGTCGAGCGCATGACGTTTACTACCAAAAAAGAAGCTGATGCCTATGATAAAATGCTCGATATTGCAGAGTCGCTTGAAATTTTGCTAGAAAAAGTTGATGTACCATTAAGTGAGCAACAAGTAGAGTCACTCGCTTTAGAAATGGCAAAAAGTAAAGATGACTTCATGACAATATTAAAAGGTGGTAAAGAGCCTATAGCCCCTAAAGCTGCTGTAAAAGGCAAAAAAGCAGATAATGTTGCACCCATAGAAGAAAATAGCGACAAAAAAGCGAGTTAATAAATTTTGCATAAAAAAAGGGAGTAACCTAAGTTACTCCCTTTTTTTGTTTATAACTTTTTATAGTTCTTGTTCTACTTCATCAAATAAGGTTGTAATTTCTTTAGCTGGCTCATTGGTCATTAAGCTAACTAATACAATCGCAATACTTGATAAAATAAAGCCTGGGACTATTTCATAAATAACGCTACTTAAACTCGCACCATTAATGGTAATTGGTGCGTATATCCATATAAGTACTGTTGAAGCCCCCACTAACATGCCTGCTAAGGCGCCAGCAAAGTTCATTCTTCTCCAGTAAAGGCTAAACAATACGAGTGGTCCAAATGCAGCGCCAAAGCCTGCCCACGCATTACTCACTAAGTCTAAAATAGAACTATCTCTATCGTAAGCTAAGTAAATAGCAAACATAGCAACTAATGCCACACTAATACGCCCAACAAAAACCAGCTCTTTTTGAGAGGCTTCGCGATGCAGGTATATTTTATAAAAGTCTTCAGTTAACGAGCTTGAACACACTAGCAATTGTGAAGAGATAGTACTCATTACAGCCGCTAAAATAGCTGCTAATAAAAAGCCAGCAATCAATGGATGAAAAACCAATTCAGATAGCACTAAAAATATTGTTTCTTTATCATTTATCGGCATTTCATTTTCTAGTATGAAGGCTGCCCCAAATAAACCAGTTAGTACTGCGCCTATTGCAGATAATGTCATCCAAGACATACCAATGCGTCGCATTGCTGGAATATCTTTAACTGAACGTACCGACATAAAGCGTACTATAATATGAGGCTGACCAAAGTAACCAAAGCCCCAAGCTAACGCAGAAATAATTGCGATGGTAGAGCCACCAGCAAACCAATCTAGCATATTTAGAGAATGAACTTCACTGGCCTTTGGCGAGATAAGTAACAGGTCATATCTTGCATTAGCGAGCGTTTCCATTACTGGGTGATCAAGCATAGTAAACGTTACTATTGGTACTACTAATAGCGCAATAAGCATAATGCAACCTTGTACAAAGTCGGTCAAACTTACCGCTAAAAAACCACCAAAAAGCGTATAAAGTACTACAACGCCAGTAGTAACATAAAGGCCAACTTCATAGCTCATTCCAAATGAATTTTCAAATAACTTACCACCAGCGACCACGCCAGATGAGGTATAAAGTGTGAAGAAAACAATAATAACAATAGCTGAAATAACACGTAATATATTCTTATTGTCCGCAAAGCGATTTGCAAAATAATCCGGGATCGTAATTGAATCATTCGCTTTTTCAGTGTAAACACGAAGCCTAGGTGCAACTAAGAAGTAATTTGCCCAAGCACCAAGTACTAAACCAATCGCAATCCAAACCTTACTCAAACCAAAAAGATACATAGCGCCGGGAAGGCCCATAAGTAACCAACCGCTCATATCAGATGCACCTGCAGATAGCGCAGCAACACTTGGTGATAAATTACGGCCCCCTAACATGTAACCTGAAACATCGCTGGTTGATTGCTTAAATGCATACAATCCTATACCTAGCATTACAACAAAGTATAATGCTAGTGAAATAATCATTCCTGTTTCCAAACTCGCCTCCACTAATAAATTGCAACAGGCTTTTGATCCAAATAATGACTCTTAAAATATTATAGTTAAGACAGTATTGGGATAAAAACCATTCTCTGTCACTATAGCATGGGTAATAGTTAAAATTCCAACATGTCAACTTTAGTGAATTAAAAACAAACAAAGCGTATATATTTAAATCAAAACCTCTGTAACTTATTAAAAATATGTTATTAATCTAAGATAAGCTTATTTACATCATGCTATTTTTAATGTTTTGCCATATATTGTTACAATGAATAGTTATTTTTATCTATACGGAATTTTTTATGTACTTTTATGCTGCACGCCAACCTATCTTAGATCGCGATAAAAAGCTTATTGGCTATGAATTACTATTTCGTGATGGTGTAAATAATGTGTTCCCCGATATAGATGGAGATGAGGCAACAACACGCCTAATAGAAGGCAGCCAGTTTAATTTTGGCCTTGAGGATTTAACCGACAATAAACCAGCATATATCAACTTTACCCTAGAAACTTTACTAAAAGGCTACCCTACTTTACTGAGTAAAGACGCTGTGGTGGTAGAAATTCTCGAAACGGTGCAACCTGGTAAGCGTTTACTTGCTATTGTTAAAGACTTAAAAGAAAAAGGTTATACATTAGCCTTAGACGACTACATTCATCAACCTGTGTGGCGTCACTTTTATCCATTTATTGATATTATAAAAATTGACTTTTTAACCTGTAATATAGAAACAATTAAAACAATTATTGATGATTTAAAACCTTATCCACATCTAAAATTACTTGCTGAAAAAGTTGAAACCCATGAGGTGTATAACCAAGCATTGGAACTTGGCTTTGATTATTTTCAAGGGTTTTTCTTTTCAAAACCAGAGATGATCCAAAGTAAAGCGCTTCCCCCCTCTGGTATGACATTAGCCGAACTACTTTATGAGACCTCAACGCTTGATATGGATCTAAAAAAGATCACCGATATATTTGAGCGAGATGTAAATCTATCTTATAAGTTACTGCGTTATTCAAACTCTGCAGCATTTGCTAGACGTGCAAAAATAAGCACAATAAAACAAGCGCTTATCACCCTTGGAGCCAATGAAATTAAAAAGCTTTTATCTTTATTATTTGCAGCGCAAGTTTCAACAGATAAGCCTATGGAGCTAATTAGGTTATCGCTCACTCGGGCGCGTTTTAGTGAGTTACTGGCTATTTCGCATGGTAAGTTTAAAGACACAGGAATGGTTTTTTTAACCGGCATGATGTCGCTTATGGATGCTATATTAGATGAGAGTATGCAAAGTGTGATGCAAAAGCTGCCATTATCTAATGAGATTAAAGCCGCTTTACTTAATGACGAGGGCTTGCTTGCAAGCTACTTAAACTTGGTTAAGTTTTATGAGCAAGGCAACTGGCAGGCAGCTAATCAGATCAGCCAACAACTTGGTTTAGATGATAAAGTACCCGATGCTTACCACGAAGCAATTAGCTGGGTGAACGAGCAAATGCAGTTAATGAGTAATGTTTAATAACAACTTTCTAATCACTAATAAGAAAATAAAACGCCAGCATTGCTGGCGTTTTTAATAGGTTTACAAACTTTCTAAAAAATCTTCATCAAAGTCATCAGGCTCTTCTTTGATTGGCGGGTTACCGTCGTAAAGTTCGTATAATTGGCGTTGAAAATAAATATCTTTAATAAATAAGTAAGGGTCTAGTGAATCGTTCAATAAACCTTCTTGCGCAATTAGTGATGCACGGGCCTCAACAGCTTTTAACGCAAACACTAAAATTGTTTGTGGTGTAGTTAACGCTATTTCAGGTAAAACAAAGTTATCAACTACATCGCCGGTTAAGTTACGCGCTGTAGAAGGCCCCATAGCAGGTAGCATCAAGTAAGCACCATCACCTGCACCCCATACACCTAATGTTTGCCCAAAATCCTCATCTACATGTTCTAGCCCTAATGAGCTGGCCACATCAAATATACCAAAAACACCTACGGTCGAGTTAACTAAAAAACGTGCTAAGCTAACACTGGCATTACCTGGTTTACCCTGTAAGCCTGCGTTGATCATATCTACCGGTGCACTAATATTATTAGTAAAATGCACTAAGCTTTGACGCACTGGTACAGGGGTCACCGTGATATACCCTACGGCGGCCGGTCTTAGTATGTATGTGTCTAAAACATCCATATTAAAGTCGTATATTGGGCGGTTAATATTTTGTAGTGGATCGCGTTCGTCCTTTTGGCTATCAGGTACTTGTGCACACCCGGCCAGCACTAACAAAAATATATAAATTAAACCATGTTTTAACATCGCGTATCCTTAAGGTATTAATGTGTCTATTTGCAGTTGCAACTGACGGGTACTTTCACGTTTTAATGCTGCTGAATGCCCTTCTAACTCACCGCTACTTGGCATTACTGAATCATCATTAGAGATACGTGCAGTAATAACTATATCTTCTGCGCTTGACAAGTTTAATCCTGCAACCATAGAGTTTGCATCACTTAGTTCAACTGTAATAGGAAATTGATACTCGTTAAGCTTAACAACCGCTATTGGCATTGGAGAGCCATTTAACGCTTTTGCAAAAACAAATAAAATTCCGTTTTCAGGTTGTTTATTTTTAAGCTCTGTACTTATATTTACTGTCACTTTAATTGCTGCACTCTTTGTAACGTCAACATTTTGTGCTTGCTGTTGTTCTATCTCACTAATACGCTGCGCAATCATATTATAGCGGGTATCTGCTTTATCCATACTGGCAAGTAATACTTCAAACGCCGCTTTTGCTTGTACCCAATCTTTACGTTCGTAAGCAATGAGTGCCAATAAAGAAATAGCATCTAAATTTTGCGGCTCTTCTTGCAGTACTTTTGAAAGCATACCTGCAGCACGTGTCATGCTTGCTTCACTGCCCTCAAGTAACAGCACTTGGCTGTAACTAATAAGCACCTGCATATTGGCAGGATTCATTTGCAACGCTTTATCAAACGACTGCTGCGCCATATCAAATTCGTTCAATGACATAGCCACACGGCCCAGTAACATCCAAGCAATTTCGTCATCCCCCGTTTGGCTAAGCTTAGTTCGCAGTGCCAATGCAAATGCTTGCAGCTCGTTTTCACTCAGCGGCTCGCCTTTTTGCATAACAGCTCGCTCACCGTACTCTGCCAAGTTATCCATAGCATCGTGCCAAGCCGATATTTGCTGCTGATTACCGGTCATAGAGTAAAAAACACCGGTTAGGGCAATCACAAACGCACCGCCTGTTAAGGCAAAAATACGATTATTACCACGGCTATTAAGTGACTTTTCTGGAGAGAGCTCATTGAGTAAGCGACGTTTGAGCTCGATCACTGACTCACTGTGATTTTGTGCATCAATTCGCTGGTTTTCTAAGTCGTTTTGTAGCTCAACTAAACGCTGTTCATAAATACTAATAAGTTCTGCGTTCGCATTGTGCGTAATGGTTTTAACACGCTCTTTTTTTAAAAAAGGCAACATCACAAACAACAGTGCAATAAGTGTGAGTAAAGCAAAAGACGCCCACATTAAAATCATTTAACTTTGCTCCTGACGTTTATTTTTAGCAATTAATTTAACTAACATTGCTTCGTCGTTGTTGCTCCAGCTTTGTTTTACCGATGCTTTGCGTTGGCGAATAACAATAAAACCAAAACCAAAAATTACAATCAATACCGGTAAAACCCACAGCACTAAAGTTGCAGGGGTTACTGGTGGATCGTAATGTACAAAGTAGCCATAACGATCGATCATATAATCTATTACTTCGTCTTTCGTTTTACCATCTTTTACTAAAGCTAATACTCGCTCGCGTAAATCTTTTGCTACTACCGCATCAGAGTCGGCAATATTTTGATTTTGACACTTAGGGCAACGTAACTCTTTGGTTAGCTCTTCAAAGCGAACCGCTTGCTCGTTACTGTCAAATTGGTAACGGTCTTGCTGAGCAAGCGCCCCCATACTGACAAAAAGGCTAAGGGTTAATAACAACCACTTCATTATTTGAGCTCCTGCATAATTGGTGCAAACTTAGCACGCCACACTCGCGGATTTATATCACCGGTATGGTGCAACAAAATGGTGCCGCTTTTATCAACTAAAAAAGTCTCTGGCGCACCCGACACACCTAAATCTAACGACAGTGTGCGATGTAAATCTAAAATATTAAACTGATATGGGTCGCCAGCACGCGTTAGCATATTGGTTACGTCACTACGCAGTGCTTGCATATCAAATGGCCCGTCAAAATCGGCATCGTAACCTTGCACATAGTACAAGCCTATAATTTTAACGCCTTGCTCGCGCAATTTAGTTAAGTAGCCTAGCTCTGCTAAACATGTAGGGCACCAGGTACCCCATACATTTAATAAATAAACCTCACCTTTTAACTGCTCATTGCTCCACTGCTTATTATCTTGCATTAGATCTGGCAGGCTAAATTCTGGCATAGATTGCCCTAATCGCCCTGTTTGTATTTCCCTTGGGTTAGCAAATAACCCTTGGAATAAAAACACACAAATAAAAGCAAAAACCAGTAACGGTGCTATAGCTAAAAGCTTACGATTCATGCTTCGCTCTCCGCTGTTTCTTTTGTTGATTGAGGCGATGAGGTGCGATAGCGTTTATCAAATAAAATTACAAACCCTGCTAACGAAATTAATATACCGCCAATCCACATCCAACGCACAAATGGCTTATGATAAATTCGTAATGACCACGCGCCTTCGCTTAATTGCTCACCTAACGCTAGGTATAAATCGCGTGTGAAGCCTGCATCAATTGCTGCTTCTGTCATAAACTGCATGCCAATATCGTAACGGCGTTTTTCGGCATGTAACTGAGTGACTAGCTTGTCATTTTTTAATACCGATACAACACCCGCATGGCCACTGTAATTAGCTCCGCGAACATTTTTCACTCCTTCAAAGCGGTATTGATACTGATTAAGCTGCACCGTATCACCTGGTTTCATTGATACGTCGCGCTCAACCGAGTATGCCGAAGTAAGAGTTACGCCAGCAATTACAAAGGCAATACCTATATGGCCAAGTACCATAGCCCAATAACCTAAACCTAAGCGCTTAAAGCCTTCTTTAAAGGTGCTATGTACGGTAACTTTACTATACAAATCAATACCTGTTGTAATTACAATCCATACAGCTAACGTGGTTGCTAATAAGGTAAGCGGTGCAATCACATCATAGCTAGAAAATAACCAAGCAAAGGTAATAATAATACTGACTAATACACCCATTAGTATTTTGTTTTGTAAAAACGCCCATTTATTTTGCTTCCAGCGTAAAAACGGCCCAATACCCATTAAAATAGCAAATGGCACTAACAGTATTGCAAACATCTTATTAAAAAATGGTTCGCCAATTGAAATACTGCCTAAGCCCATTTCTTTGTGTACCATAGGCAATAAAGTACCTAGTAATACAATTAAAGTAGCAACCACTAAGAATATATTATTTAGCCACAGTGCTACTTCGCGCGATACTAACTTGTAACGCCCTTCGCTTCGCACTTGCGATACGCGCATGCCATAAAGTGCTAATGCACCGCCAACAACAATAGCTAAAAAGGCCAGTATAAATAAGCCTCTATCAGGGTCTGTTGCAAAAGCATGCACAGATACAATAATACCTGAGCGCACAATAAAGGTGCCCAGTAAGCTAAGTGAAAATGCTGCAATTGCTAACAGTACTGTCCATGATTTAAATACACCACGTTTTTCTGTCACACTCAATGAATGTAAAAGTGCTGTTGCTACTAACCAAGGCATTAAAGATGCATTTTCTACTGGATCCCAAAACCACCAGCCGCCCCAGCCAAGTTCTGAATACGCCCACCAACTTCCTATGGTAATACCTAAAGTTAAAAAGCCCCACGCGGTCATAGTCCAAGGACGAGACCATTTGGCCCAAGTATTATCTAGCTTGCCAGTTAAAAGTGCCGCAATTGCAAAAGCAAACGCTACAGATAGTCCTACATAACCCATATAAAGTAACGGCGGGTGTATGATCATACCCGGATCTTGTAGCAGCGGATTTAAGTCGCGCCCCTCTACCGGAAAATAAGGTAATAAACGCTCAAATGGGCTTGAAAGCAATAAGGTGTACATCATAAAGCCAACACCTAAAAAGCCAAGCACACCAAGTACACGAGCACGCAATACCCAAGGTAGTGCTTTAGAGCGCAGTGCAACAACAGCTGTCCAACCAGCTTGCATCAATAACCACAATAAAATAGCGCCTTCATGCCCACCCCAGGTCGAGGTTATTTGATAATACCAAGGCAAAGAGCTACTTGAGTGATACGCCACATACGCAACTGTAAAGTCATTTGTAAGGCTGGCATAAATAAGGGCGGCAAACGAAATAAATACAAATACAAATTGCCCTACCGCTAACGAAGGAGCAGCACGCATTAAGCGTAAATTACCGGTATGTGCCCCCCACAGCGGAAAAACACATAATAAAACGCTTAGCACCATGGCAAGCGTTAAAGAAAAATAACCAAGTTCTGGGATCATTATTAATTACCACTATCTAGGTTGTATTTAGGTTTCTCGTGTTTAATTCCTTTTAACGCTTCTGCCACTTCAGCAGGCATGTATTCTTCATCATGCTTAGCAAGTACTTCAAATGCTTCTATTACATTGGGCTCCACAAGTACACCTTGTGCAACTATGCCTTGGCCTTCGCGAAATAGGTCAGGCAAAATCCCCTGATAACGCACTACCACGGTTGGGCCTGTATCAACTAAAGTAAAGCTTACTTTTAAACTTTGCTCATTGCGCTCTACCGAACCTGGTACAACCATGCCACCAATGCGTAGCTTTTGGCCTATTTGTGGTTTTTCTTTATTGGGGCCTTTACCGTCAATAAGCTCACTTGGGGTATAAAATAAATTAATGTTTTCTTGTAATGCATACAGTACCAAGCCTATTGAGGCACCAATGCCAAACAGCACTGCAACAATAACTAAAAGGCGTTTTTTACGTCTTGGGTTCATTATATTTGCTCCTGCTTAGCATTTTTAATACGAACTTCTCGCGCTATTTGTTGCTCTACCGATGCCATAATATGTTTAGTCTCTCTGAGTGAACTAAATAAAATACCTAATAAAATAAGTGCGCATGTACCAAAAGAAAGCCACACATAAAATCCATAGCCTCCCATTGCAATAAAATCAGAAAATGAGTCAAACTGCATAACTACCTCTTAGTTAACAACTGGCGCACCCATGGGCGATGCTTTTCACGTTGTAATATTTCATTTTTAAGACGAATTAAAGTAACAGTGCCAACAAAAGCCGCAAACGCCAAAATGTTTACCATTAATGGCCAAAACATACTGGGATCAATTGCTTTGGTATCTAGCTTAGTTATTGAGGCTCCTTGGTGTAGGGTATTCCACCACTCAACAGAGTAATGAATAATAGGTAAATTAATAACCCCTACAATAGCCAATATAGAAGCGGCACGACCCGCTGCCTTTTTATCTTCAAAGGCATGGTACAAAGACAACACACCCAAATATAAAAATAATAAAATTAGCTCTGAGGTTAAGCGCGCATCCCACACCCACCAAGCGCCCCACATAGGTTTACCCCATGCAGCACCGGTTATAAGTGCAACCGCAGTAATGCACGCCCCTACAGGCGCAATTGCAATAACTGCAAGTTCAGCGTTTCGTAACTGCCAAACCAGTGCAATAATGGCCGCAATTGCCATTGATGAATAAGCACCCATAGATAGAATAGCCGAAGGCACATGAATAAAAATGATACGGTAGCTGTCTTTTTGTTGGTAATCGGCAGGCGCAAAACCAAGCCCCCATACCCAACCAACTAACATACTAATAACCGTAACTACGGCAAAATAAGGCAATAACGTATTGCATAACTTATATGCACGCTCTGCTTTAGCATAGGGATGTAACCACTTCCACATATTAACTTACACTCACTTTTAATGCTGACGATATGGCGATTGGCGCACTAATAATAGCAATAACTAACATAGCGCCAAGAATGGCAAGCTGCCCACTATAATCCAGCGACATAGTACTGGTATCGATAGCTGACGTTGCAAAAATTAAAACCGGAATATACAAAGGCAACACCAATAAACTCATTAAAATACCGCCTTTTTGTAATCCTACAGTAAGCCCAGCCCCAATTGCGCCAATAAAGCTCAACAAAGGCGTACCTAATAATAGCGTTAGTAACGTAGCCATTAATGCTGTGTTATCTAAATTCAATAGTAGTGCAAACAGTGGGGTCATTAATACTAAAGGAAGCCCAGTGATCACCCAATGCGCGGCTACTTTAGCCAACACAGTTAACGATAACGGATACGACGATGCAATAAGTTGTTCAAGTGAGCCATCGTTATAATCATCTCTAAACAGCTTATCTAACCCCAACATAGTTGAGAGTAAAGCAGCCACCCAAATTATACCCGGCGCCATTCTTGCCAGTAGACCGGGCTCTGGCCCAATAGCTAACGGAAATAATGAAATAACAATTAAAAAGAACAAAATAGGATTGATAATTTCAGCGCGCTGACGAAAAGCAAGTTTAACATCTTTACTAAACACGGCTTTAAAAAGTAACCAATAGGAGTGTTGTCGGGTCATTAGTGACGATACTCCAAAGTGAGTGTTTGTAGGTTGCTAAAATGAGCCGTTAAATCTTGATGCGTGGTTAGCAATATAGCTCCGCCAATTTTTAAATGCTCAACAAAACGTTGCTGTAAAAAGGCAACACCACTTTTATCAAGTGCTGTAAATGGCTCATCTAAAATCCATAACTTAGCTTCACTTAACCATAATCGAGCTAACGCGACACGGCGTTGCTGCCCAGCAGAGAGCGTTCTAACCGGTACATCTTCAAGGCCTACTAAGCCAAGCTTACTTAATAAAGGGTATAAATCACCTTCATTAGTGTAGCCATTAATTGCCAGCCAATGCTTAACGTTTTCAAGCGCACTGAGCTGCACATTAACCCCGGTTTTATGGCCTATAAATAATAGATCTCTGGCGTACTCTTCATAGTACTTTTTAATCGACTGATTAAGGTACAAAATATCGCCTTCATCAGGCATAGAAAAGCCCGCTATAATACGTAATAAAGACGTTTTACCAGCACCATTAGCACCTGCTAATTGCATGATTTGGCCGCTATTAAGGCTAAAATTAAGATCCGCAAACAAACAACGTTCTTGCTTGATGCAGGTGACGGACTTAATGTGTAACAAGATGACGATTCTCTCTGCCAAAAATTAGGCGTTAGTCTATCATAATGATAGGGTAATACGAATATTGCTTTAAAATCGATTCACTAAAAATAAAGAAAACTTGATTTAAAATAATGAATACACCTACGCAAATTACATTATCTAATTCATTGGTTAATAACCTAACCTCTAATGCGCCTAAGCATAACTTAACCTCGCTTCCTGGCGAGATGCTTGCGGCAAAAAACATTCAGTTTTCTAAAGAATCGATTACCCTAGATGTATTAATAAATAAGCACTGGCAAACTCTCAGGCTTGGTATTACAACTGCGCCAAAAAACTTAGACAAAATAGCCAGTGCGAGCATACAGCTCAGTAACGAGGGCAAGTCACTTGCAATTACCCCCAACAATACAAGGCTTACACTTAATCAACCGGTGCAATTACAGCAATTTTTAAATTATATAAATACCGGAAGCGAGTTACAAAATAATCCTATGCCGGCGCAGGTCGTATTAACGCCTACACCCAAGCTGGTAATTGAAAAGCTTAATGCCAGCATTGCAATTAATAAAGAAGTAGCGCAACTACTGGCCGCCGAGCAACCATTAAAAATAATAATTAGCACTAATAATAAAGGCGCGCAGCTAGACGTTATCAATCGCTTTGCTGAATCCGTGCATACACAACCCATAACTCAAGCAAAACTAGCAAGTTTACTTGCGCAAAATTTGCCAAATGCACAGCTACAAGCAACCCCTAAATTTGCAATTTTAACGCATGCACAACAAGCAGGTTCATTTAAGCTTAATATAAACAATAATCAACTTAACCAACTTTCGCATACCGTAACAAACGTAAACTTGAGCAGCCAAGCCAACAAACTGTTAATTCAAACTAATATAAACAGTACCACTGTCATACTTAAAAACTCGTTCACAAAACCGTTTAATCAACTAATTTCGGCGCAGCAAAGCAGCGTATCAACAAGCAATTTAAATAACCCTACTAGTCCATTAATAGCGGCTAATAACAGCCCTATTGATTCTTGGTTAAAAAGTAGTTTTGGTGAACTAAAAACGCGTATAAGTGATGCAGTAAAGTACTTCGAAAACAAACCTTTTGCCGCTATAAATCAAACGGTAACAGGTATTAATAAACTAAATGTCACCGAGCAGTTAAACCAGCAACCTAACCAGTTGCCACCTTTAGTGCAGTTAACCCAATTAATAAAATCAAGTGTTAGCCTATGGCAGTTGCCAACAAGCATGCTCTTTGCAACAACGAGCAATGGCAAACTAAGTTCGCAAAATCAATTACATCCTTTAGAAGCTAAATTACTCGCTCCACTGCTAAACCAACTCAGTGCAGCTAGCGCAATAAATACACCCAATAACACGCCGCTTTTAAGCAGCAAAATAGCAGATATTGCACAGCAGTTATCGCAGCAACCAGCCGACTTAACGCGCCTCGTAAATCAGGCATTTAATCGGATGGTTTCTAGTAATAATTTACACCCAACAGCTATACAGCGCGAAATTCTTGCCACATTACAACCAACGCAACTGACAAACGACACGCTGCAAAGCAGTTTTAGTAAGGGATTAGAGCAACTTGCAGTAAGCATTTTAGCCGCGCCTATTATTAGCCAAACAACTACACCTATTAGCATTAATAATCAAACCGGCTTAGATGCACTACTGCAGGTGTTATTACCCACATTTAAAACCGGCAACTCTGGTGCTAAATTACTTGAGCAACTGCAACAAAGCCAAGTGCAAGCACTTGCGGGGGAGTTAACACAAGTTAAAAATACCCTTGGCCAAGTAAATGTTACCCCTGCTAATCAGCTAGCCGACTCAAACCCCTTGGTAAACTTTTTATTACCAATGAAATTACCGCCAGAAGCGGCGCAAACAGAAATAACATTAGGCCAATATAAAAAGCCCAGTGGCGATAAGCTAGCAGGAAAAAATGTCTGGTTTGTTAGATTAAACTTTGATTATGCACAGCTTGGTCAGTTACAAATTACTGCCGAATTAATGGATAAAGCACTTGATTGCCAGTTATTTGCATCAAGCCAAGAAGTGACCGCTAT
The DNA here is from genome assembly GCF_015864415.1 of Pseudoalteromonas sp. SCQQ13. Classification (NCBI taxonomy): domain Bacteria; kingdom Pseudomonadati; phylum Pseudomonadota; class Gammaproteobacteria; order Alteromonadales; family Pseudoalteromonadaceae; genus Pseudoalteromonas; species Pseudoalteromonas sp. SCQQ13. Next base: position 137,306 of record NZ_JADYXG010000003.1, read on the forward strand.
GGCTCATCCGCATCTTGATAATTTAAGATCAAAATTAGCCAAGCATGGTTTGCAAGTAGGTGATCTTACTTTAAAGCAAGGCGATGCAAGCCATCAAGCTTTTTATAAATCGCATGCCATTATTAATATTAAGGTATAAAAATGAGTGACTCAGCCAACAACAAATCTGCGATTGGGCTTTTATATGCAGCCGGAAACTCGCCAATGGTAAGTACCAAGGGCTTTGGTAAATTAGCTGATGAAATAATAGCAGCGGCTGAAAAAAAAGGCATTATGATCCATCAAGATGAAGCATTAGCCAAAACGTTATCACACTTAGAGCTTGGGGAAGAAATACCTAAAGAGTTGTATTATGTAATTGCTGAGCTAATTGCATTTTCGTATGTATTAAGAGGGCAATTTCCGCCAGGCTGGCAAGACTTTCAAGGTAAGTTAAATATTAAGGCGTAGCTTTAACAGCATTAAAAAGCAAAAAGACGCTAAGCGCCTTTTTGTTTATGCAATGAAAACAGCAGTTCTGCTTCTGCTCTAGGTAATTCGCATTCACGAATTACTTCTTCTAAATCAGCTCCAAGTTCGACCATTTTTACAGCACGAGAATAAATTTTTGCATCTGGATCGTCATACTTTTGCGCTGCTTGTTGTTGAGTTAGCTCTTCATTTTGCTGTTCAACTTCAAGTACTCGCTTACCAATACTTAATAACCCAGTGCGCAACTCTTGTACCTCACTGCGTAAAATATTAATTTGCTCAGCCGAGTCTTTAAATTGCTGCAGCTGAGAGGTAAGCTCACTTGCATAGCTGCTTTTAAATAGAATGATCATCGCCAATGCTATAAGGGCAACAGCTAACGCTATAATTGCTAAACTGAGTAATAACATAATTTTTAGTGGTAAAGCTTATAAATCGCTCAACTCATCCCATTCGTCGTCACTAAGTAGCTTATTTAAATCAACTAAAATAAGTAACTCGTTTTCGCGATTACACACACCCTGAATAAACTTAGCGCTTTCTTCTGTGCCTACATTAGGCGCACTGTCTATTTCTGAGCTGCGCAAATAAACCACTTCAGATACGCTGTCGGCTAAAATACCAATAACTTGCTCTTCAGCTTCAATAATTAAAATTCGCGAATTATCTGTTGCATCCGTACCGGCTAAACCAAAACGGGCACGAGTATCAATAACCGTAACCACATTGCCACGTAAGTTAATAATACCAATCACGTACGAAGGTGCACCAGGTACAGGGGCTATTTCAGTGTAGCGTAATATTTCTTGCACTTGCATTACGTTAACACCGTAAGTTTCGTCTTCTAACTTAAACGTTACCCACTGTAGTATTTCATCATTATTATCTGCATTTTTATTTGCTGACAGTAACTTATCTTGGTTCATGCTGTTTCCCCGTAATGGTCATTACTACTGACGGCTGTCTAGGCCTTTCTCTAATAATGCATTTAAATTATTTACATCTATTAAAGCGCACATTTTTTCTTTAATAACACCGGCAAGCCATGGGCGCTTACTTTGGTTTGTACGCCATTTTACATCTTCTTTACTCAATGTAATGTTATTTATTAGCTTTTCTGCCAATAATCCCCACTGACTGTCGCCTAGTGTAATTAAATACTTGTAGTTAAGTGACGCCTCTAACTTTTCGTCATACTTTTCTGGCATAACCCAACGTGCGGTATCAACCACATTAAGTTTTTCATCTCTATTGAGCATAACGCCTTTAAACCACTTTGGTTTACCAAATAAATGATTTACTTCACTTAATTCATGTATACCGCCTAACGCTTTAAGCGGCACAGCTAGCGTTAATCCTGCCACTTCAAAAAATAAGGCTTGAAACTGCCCGTCAAAATAATCAGCTTGGCTTTGTGCGGCTAATATTTGCTCGGCCGACAGTGTTTGCTCAGCAGAGGTAACTAGAGCTTTGACTTCTTGCGCTATCGGCTTTTTAATAACTTCTGGCACAGCTTGCTCAAATACTGGCGTACTTTGTGTGCTCTGCGCTTCTAAATCTGGGTGTTCAGTTTTTTTATCCGTTACTTGCTCAAGTAATTTTGCAACGGGTTCAAGATTATCTACAGGCTCGTCTTCGCACAATAACGCGCCTAGATATTGAGTCATTACTTTTTCATTAGCAAATAATTGCTTACTCATTGATTAACCTTGTTCTATTAAATAATCGAGCAATGCCTTGTAGGCATACACCCCGCGAGACCGTGGGCAAAATTCACTTGGAACTTGTTGCGCTAAACTGGCGTCTCTAAATTTGGTATCTACCGGAACAACGCCCGGCCACACTTTATCAGTATAAGTATTTTGCAGTGTTTTATATGCCTCTAACGAGGCTTTCGTGCGCTTATCGTACATGGTGGCAATTATAGTATATTCATAGCTTTTAGCTTGAGATGTTTGCATTAACTGCATAGTACGCATCATTCTGTCGAGCCCCTTTAGCGCTAAAAACTCGGTTTGTACCGGCACTAAAATGCGTTCACTCGCAGCTAGCGCATTAACCATTAATACGCCAAGTACTGGGGGGCAATCGAGGATTGCATAGTCGTAATATTCGCTTATTTTTGCAAGCGCTTTTTTTAATATTAATCCCATGCCGGTTTTATTGCCCATACTTCTATCTAGAGTAGCAATAGCCATAGTGGCGGGTAATATATCTAAGTTTTCAATACTAGATGGACATAATGCTTGGAGTATTTCTTCGCTTTGCATGCTAGTTCCGCGTACAAAAATATCGTATACGCTAACCTCTAAATCCTCGGAATCAATGCCAAAGTAATAGGTTAATGAGGCATGAGGATCGGTATCAATCAATAATACGCGCTTACCTTGAGATGCTAAAATACCTGCAAGGCTAACCGCGGTTGTGGTTTTCCCTACTCCACCTTTTTGATTTGCTACAGTCCAAATCTTCACATTGCATCCTAATTACAGTTCATTTCGAGTCGATATACGAATACCGCCATGGGGTAAACGAATTATTTTTATTGTATTATCGTCAGAGGGTAATTCTGCTTCAGGCTCAGGTTTAACGACTACTTGTTGCGGCTCAACGCTTACTACTTCTGCTGTTGGTGGCAACCCATATTTAGATAGGGCAATAACTACTTTGCGATTTTCAGCACGCCCTTGCTTAGTATCGTTAGTGGCAAAAGGAGAATATTGACCATATCCTTCAATCGCCATTCGCGCTGAATTTATACCTAGGCTTTCAAGCTCAACTAAAACGGCTGTTGCACGCGCCACCGACAACTCCCAATTCGAGCGGTACATTTCATTACCTATGCTTTGGTTGTCAGTATAGCCGCGTACTCTAATATAGTTATCTACCGGAGCAATAATATCTTTAATTATTTTAACAACTTGCTTAGCTCGAACTTGCGCTACACTACTGCCACTTGAAAATAGCATGCCAGAACTAAGCTCAATGATCAGCCAATCTTGGCTGAGTTCTAAACTTGCTTCACCATCGCGTATTTCATCTATTAATGACGATTGCAGCTTAGCCAACAAACTATCGAGTGGTTTGCCAAGGTGTTTTTGATCAATATTACTGGTATCGCTTTGTCCGTCCAGCAGCTTTGGCCCGTGTTCTTCTTTTAAAATACTTTCGCCGTAGAGCACTTCTTGCTCTGGGGTTACTCTGTCTGTCAATATTGCGTCGCCATTAACCCCAGTTCCTTGCTGCGAATGTTGACGGGCTGACTTATCAAATACATAACCAATCGAATCGGACAGCACTTGAAATTTCTCTTCTTTGTTAATTGCTATTGCGTACAAAACCACAAAAAAGGCAAACATAATCGTCATATAATCAGCATAAGACACCAGCCAACGTTCTGTGTGTTGACTTTTAGTAGTGGTGTTGCGCAAGCGACGACGTAACATAATAGCTGCTACTCAACCACGACATTTGGGCGGTCAACCCGATAGGCTTCAAGCTTTAATTCAATACTTACTGGGCTTTCGCCTTGGCTTATTGCAATTACGCCCTCGGCAAGCATTTCGTGATAAAGCATTTTTTGCTCAACCCGTTGCTTTAACTTATTAGCCATAGGTAAAAATAATAAATTAGCTAAACCCACGCCATAAATAGTTGCTATAAAGGCAGTGGCAACACCGGCTCCAAGCTTTTGCGGATCTGTAATAAACGACATTGCCTGAATAAGACCAAGCACGGCCCCTAAAATACCTATGGTAGGACTATAACCGCCCATAGCTTCATAAACACGACTTGCCTCTAGCAGACGTTCGCGCTCTAACAGTAAATCTATTTCTAACGTATCGCGCAGTTTTTGATCTGAGCAACCATCAACTAATAATCCAAGCCCTTTTGCAGCATAGGCATCTGGGTGGGTAAGCGCTTCGTTTTCAAGGGCTAAATAACCTTCTTGACGTGCTTTATGTGACCATCCTTTTACTTGCTCTATGGCATCTTCAATATTGTATTTAGGCGATACAAAAACCCAGTGCGTAATTTCTAGCATCTTTTTAAAAGTACTGGCTGATGTTTGTAACATTACAGCACCCAATGTGCCGCCCAGTACAATGATCAACGCAGGTCCGTTAAATAATGCCGATACCACACCGCCCTCTAACGAGTAACCTATTGCAATGGCGCCTAAGCCAATAAGTAAACCTAGTACGGAAAGCTTATCCACAGCCCACCTCTGTCTTTAAACGTATTGCTACTTCATCTAATGGCAAACTTTCGCTCGCTAAACCAGCATTAGCAATTGCTTGTGGCATACCATAAACAACACAACTTTTTTCATCTTGTGCCCAAATGGTTGCCCCTGATTGTTTAAGCATACGAGCGCCTTCACGCCCATCTGCGCCCATACCAGTTAATACTATAGCTAATACATCACCTTGATACGCTTTAGCGGCACTGGCGAAGGTTACATCAACGCTTGGTTTGTAACTAATGCGCTCGCTGTTATCTTCAAAAACTCGTAGTGTTCTACTTGCCCCACGACCATCAATCATCATTTGCTGGCCACCCGGTGCTAAGTAAGCCACACCTGCTTGCAGTCGATCTCCTTGCTGCGCTTCTTTTACCTGAATTTTACACAAACTATTTAAGCGTGCCGCAAAAGCCGGAGTAAACGCAGCAGGCATATGCTGAATTAATAATATAGGGTGCGGAAAGTTAGCAGGAAGCTGAGTTAATATAGTTTGCAGCGCAACAGGTCCACCGGTTGATGTGCCAATTGCAACTAGTTGATAGTGCTTGCCACTCGCGCGCTTTGTTACTATTGCACTGCGACTAGTTACTGGCGAATTATTAAAGCTTCGCTCTGGTTGTAATACTGTTGTTGCTGTTTTATTTGTTTGTGCAAACCTTGCTGCTAATGCGCTTGGCGCTGAAGTAGGTGTAAATAAAGGTTTGTTTATACTGGAGGGTCTAGGGCTAGCAACACGTCTAATACGTTGGCGGCCAATTTCTTTTACTTTGCTTTGCAGCAGCTTAATGGCATCTTCGTTATTGCGAGCAATGTCTTCAAATTTTTTCGGTAAAAAATCCATAGCACCAGCATCAAGTGCATCTAAAGTTGCAGTTGCACCGGAGCGAGTTAACGAAGAAAACATTAAAATTGGCGTCGGGTTACTGGCCATAATTTCTTTTACAGCACTTATACCATCCAACACCGGCATTTCTACATCCATAGTGATCATATCAGGACGTAAACTAGCTGCTTTTTCTACAGCATCTCGGCCATTTACGGCAAAGCCAATTACTTCAATCTCGCTATCTAATTCAAGAATCTCACTCACTCGACGGCGAAAAAAGCTCGAATCATCAACAACTAAAACTTTAACGGCCATTTTGCTCTCTTATTTTTATTATGTAGACGTATAAAGTATACGTCTACTTTATTATTTACCTGCGTAGTGTTTTAACATACTCGGTACATCTAATATAAGTGCAATACCACCATCCGAAGTAATAGTGGCACCTGCCATTCCAGGCGTACCTTGTAATAAAGCGTCTAACGGCTTAATAACCACTTCTTCTTGACCAATTAACGAATCAACCACAAAGCCAACTTGTTGTGTACCTATTTGCACAATAACCACATGCCCTTGCGCTTTACGGCTTGTACGATCGGCACCTTTCACTAGCCAATGCTCTAAATAAAATAAAGGCACTGCTTTTTTACGAACAATAATAGTTAACTGACCATCAACCACATTCGTTTTAGTAAGGTCTAAGTTAAATATTTCACTTACTCCTGCCAATGGTAGTGCAAATGTTTGCTCACTCACTACCACCATTAAGGTAGGTAAAATAGCCAAAGTTAACGGTACTTTAATTTCAAGTATAGTGCCCACACCTAGTTCTGACTCTATGCTAACCGAGCCATTTAACTGGGTGATTTTAGTTTTAACCACATCCATGCCAACACCACGACCAGAAATATCAGATATTGCTTCTTTGGTAGAAAACCCTGGCGCAAATATCAGATTGTAAGCTTCGGTGTTAGACAAACGGCTTGCTTGCTCTTGATCAAGCACACCTTTTTTAATTGCTATTTGTTTTAGTTTTTCAGCATCCATACCTGCGCCATCATCTTTAATGGTAAGCAAAATATGATCCCCCTGCTGCGAAGCAGAAAGCGTAACTGTACCTGTTCTCGGTTTACCCGCAGCTTCACGATCATCTGGCATTTCTATACCATGATCAACCGAGTTACGTACTAAATGCACTAATGGATCGGCCAGTGCCTCAACTAGGTTTTTATCTAAATCGGTTTCTTCGCCAACCAGCAATAAATTAATATCTTTATTTAAGGTACGTGCTAAGTCGCGAACAACACGCGGAAAACGGCCAAATACTTTTTTGATTGGCTGCATTCGCGTTTTCATTACCGCGCCTTGCAAATCAGCTGTAACAACATCTAAGTTAGATATTGCTTTACTCATAGATTCACTTTCTGAACTGGTGGCTAAACTCACTAAACGATTACGTACTAATACAAGCTCGCCCACCATATTCATAATTTGATCAAGGCGTTTAGTATCAACCCTTACTGTCGTTTCAGCTTGTGCAGGCGGCGCTTTTTTAGCAACTGGCGCAGCGGTATTGGTATTAGCACTTGCTGCTACAACAGCCGCTTGTGGCTGCTTAACTTTATCAACTGCTACTGGTGAGGCTTTAACTACAGCTGCTTTAGGAGCCGTAACTTTATTTACAGGTGCAGGTGTTGCCGCGCTTTCTTTAGATTTTGGCGCCGCTCCCTTGCCATGTAGCTCATCTAGTAAAGCTTCAAACTCATCGTCACTTATTTCATCATCGTTAGTGCTAGCAGCCGGACTTTGAGCTGCTTGAGGTTTTGGGGTTTTATTTACCGCACCAAAACTTCCTACTCCATGAAGCTCATCTAATAAGCTATCAAATTCATCGTCGGTAATATCGCCACTTAAGTCGCTGCTATTACTTAATGACTCTTTTATTGCAGGGCCTTTACCTTTGCCATGAAGTTCATCAAGTAAGTTTTCGAATTCATCTTCGCTAATTTCATCAATGTGCGCATCGTTTGCTGTAGCGTTTGTTGCTGCACTGGGTGCATCAAACAACTCATCAAATGCAAAAGGGTCATCATCTAAATTAGCATCTTGCGTTATTACTGGCGCAATAGTGTCACCACCAAGCTCTTCTTCTGTGGGGGGTAAACCTAATTTATGTAATATTTCGAGTAACTGAGGATCGGCAGGCTCTGGTTGCTCACGATTTTTAATCGTAGCAAACATTTCGTTAATAGTATCAAGTGCTTGAAGTATAACATCCATTAACTCAGAGTTAACTGTTCGCACTTTTTGACGCAGTAAGTCAAACACGTTTTCTGCGCCATGACAGGCATCTACCAGCTCTGACATCGCTAAAAAGCCCGCGCCACCTTTAACAGTGTGAAAGCCTCTAAAAATAGCGTTCAATAATTCAGTATCTTCTGGGTTATTTTCCAGTTCAACTAATTGTTCAGATAAAAGCTCAAGGATTTCTCCAGCTTCAACTAAAAAATCTTGTAATATATCTTCATCGACTTCAAAGCTCATGCAGTTACTCTCCTATTAGAAGCCCAAACTTGATAAAAGATCATCAACTTCGTCTTGATCAGATACAACATCATCACGCGATTCTTTATCAATAATAGGGCCTTCTGGGCCTGCTAATGCTTGTGCGGCAATCGAGTTTTCTGTTTTTTGTTGCTCTTGGTTATCGTTTTCATCTTGTGCTGCAAACGCAGTTAACAGATGAATTAAACTTTCTTCAACTTCGCGTACCAGCTCAATAACACGGCGAATTACTTGCCCGGTTAAATCCTGATAATCTTGAGCCATTAACACATTAGTCATTAATACTTGCAACTCATCGGTTTTAAGATGCGAGCTGTTCATAAATTTATCAATGCTATGACACAATGTTTTAAATTCACCAAGTTCAAGATCGCGGCTCATTAACCGATCCCAGGTTGGCTTGATATGCGAAATATCATCAGCTAATTGCTGGGCTAAAGGCAGGCTCGCTTCAACCGCATCCATGGTTTTGTTGGCGGCATTTTCTGTCATTTCTATGACATAATTAAGTCGCTTTTTAGCATCCGGAATGGCATCAGTGGTTAAATCTGTTATGCGGGTGTCAAGCTCAAAACCCTTTAAAGACTCGTGCAACTGGCGCGTTAATTTACCTACTTCTGCAAACAAATATGATTGTTCTTGAGAAGCAGTTTCTAAAATTAACTGATCAGCTTTATGTTGCTCACCGTTTTCTAAAAAAGTGACCAGCTGACGTGCTTGCTCTAAAGTAATCTGAGGCGCAGCAGGTGCTGACATAAGCCTCTCCCCTTATTAACCTAAGCGTTCGAACACTTTTTCTAATTTAGTTTTTAATGTACCCGCAGTAAATGGCTTAACAATATAACCATTAACACCTGCTTGGGCTGCTGCAATAATTTGCTCTTTTTTAGCTTCTGCAGTAACCATTAAAACCGGAAGATGCTTTAATTTGTCATCTGCGCGTATTGCTCTTAACAAGTCAATACCTTGCATGCCCGGCATATTCCAATCTGTTACTACAAAGTCAAATGATTGATTTTGCAACATAGGTAAAGCAGTTGAGCCATCATCTGCTTCTAAAACATTGGTAAACCCTAAATCACGCAATAGGTTTTTAATAATACGTCTCATCGTTGAAAAGTCATCAACAACAAGAATTTTTATGTTTTTATCCAAAACATCCTCCAGTGAGGCCTAAACCTGTATTTACTTACTTCTAATTTATCCAGTCATTGATTTTTGCTTTTAGCTTAATCATCGCCTGACCATGTATCTGACTTACACGCGACTCACTTACATCGAGTATCTGTCCAATTTCTTTTAAATTCATTTCATCGTTATAGTACAACGAAAGCACCATTGCATCTCGCTCTGGTAGGGAGTTAATTGCACTTAATAAAGATTCATTAAACCTTTCATTTTTAACATTATTAAAGGGTTTGTCTAGTGCTAAATCGTGCCCAACAGGTGTTATAACATCCTCATCAATACCTAAATCTTCTATTCCTAAGATTTTACTGGAATTAACATCGGTTAAAATATGATGATATTGCTCTAGTGTAATTTCAAGCTTTTGGGCAACTTCACTGTCTGTAGGTTCACGATTCAGGCTGCTTTCTAATGCTGAAATAGCTTCTATAACTTGGCGGCTTTTACGATGTACTGAGCGAGGAGCCCAGTCTCCACGGCGCATTTCATCAAGCATAGCGCCCCGAATACGAATACCCGCAAAGGTTTCAAAACTAGCGCCTTTAGTGGCATCAAAGTTTTTTGACGCCTCTATTAATCCTATCATTCCTGATTGAATTAAATCATCGAGTTGTACACTAGGGGGTAAACGAGCAATTAAATGACATGCTACTTTTTTTACTAATGAAGCATGCTTTTCAACAATCATATTTAAATTTTGTGTTGATTCATATCCCATAGCTCTATTCACCAATGTAGTCATAGTTAGCCGTTAACGAGTTTCTCAATGAAAAATTCTAAATGACCCGAAGGCTGGTTCGGTATTGGCCACTTTGTTATTCTTGTTGCTAATGTTTTAAAGGCAAGTGCAGCAGGAGAACTAGGAAACAGTTCAACAATTACTTTTTGACGACGTGTTGCTTTGCGCATATTTTCATCATAAGGAACGGTTGCAACCAGCTCCATTGATATATCTAAAAATCGGTCTGTAACCTTTGATAGCTTTGCAAATAACTCTTGCCCTTCGCGTAATGAACGCACCATGTTGGCAACAATTTTAAATTTATACACGCCATGTTCGCGGCTTAATACTTTGATCAGTGCATAGGCATCGGTTATTGAAGTAGGCTCGTCACATACCACAACCAAAACATCTTGTGCAGCGCGAGAAAAACTCAGCACCATATCCGATATACCGGCAGCGGTATCAACAACTAATATATCAAAATCAGTATTGAGTTCGCTAAAAGCACGAATAAGCCCAGCATGTTCTGCAGGCGACAACTCAACCATACTTTGTGAACCCGAAGTCGCTGGTACTATTTTTATCCCAGCGGGGCCTTCTACTAGTATTTCATCAAGCTCACATTCGCCAGATAACACATGCGATAAATTACGCTCAACACGTAGTCCAAGCATTACATCACAATTGGCTAAACCCAAATCGGCATCAAGCACTAACACTCTATTGCCTTGCTGACCTAAAGCGATCGCAGTATTTAACGATACATTTGTTTTTCCAACGCCACCTTTACCGCCAGTGACGGCGATAACCTTAACGCCGTTATTATTATTTTTGCTCATTTTACGCAGGCCGCTTGCTTGATCTAATACTGTGTTAATCATACATCTCTACTGTGCTCGACGCCACTGATTGGTGTCGTGAATGTTGTACTTTTGTTCTCTTTAAATATAATTGCTCAGCTTTTTTCACTAGTTTTTCTGCATTTGCAACTCGAATATCTTCAGGTACTCGTTGACCATTAGTAAGATACCCTATTGGCAGGCGATTTTGAATCGCAATACTAATTATCTCGCCTAAACTTAATGATTCGTCGAGTTTAGTGAAAATACAACCGCTTAACTGTACTTTTTTAAAGTGTCTTACGGTTTCTTGTAACACATTTATTTGCGCAGTGGCACTTAATACTAAGTAATTACGAATATCCACACGCTGATTACGCATTAATGTATTTAACTGCTCAGTTAAACGTAAATCACGTTGGCTCATACCTGCGGTATCTATAAGTACTAAGCGCTTGTTACGTAAATGATATAACACTTCAGCCAGTTCGTTCGCATCTTTAACTTGTTTAACCCCACAGCCAATAATACGGCCATATGTTGCAAGCTGCTCGTAAGCACCAATTCTGTAAGTATCGGTAGTAATTAGCGCTACTTTATCAGCACCATATTTTTGTGCACCTAATGCCGCGAGCTTAGCCACTGTAGTGGTTTTACCCACACCGGTTGGGCCAACTAATGCGTAAACACCACCTTGGCGCAAAATTTCGTTATTCGTGGTTTGCATCTGATCTTCAACCATAGTTAACAGCGCTTTCCAGCCCTGCTGACGCGGAACATCTTCAGGTACAAAACAAGCCATTTGCTCAGCAACTTCTTTATCGATTCCCATGCCTACTAAGCGGTCAATCATGCATGCGCGCGTTGGGTCACGGCGCGCCATATCTTGCTGCATTAAACCCGACACTTGGTGCTCTAATAACTGGCGAATTGCGTTCATTTCTTCACGCATTGTGCTCATTGCTTCACTTTCGGTATTTTTAGTCGTGTGTGTTTGCGCAACTGGCGTGTCTAATTCATCAAAATCACGGTCTAGGTCATCAAAACCTAAGCTGTCAGCTTGCGTTTGTGGGCGTGCTTGCGCAGCTTCTTCACGCGCAAACATATTTGTAGGGCGTTGTTTAGCGACCGGCTCTTGATAATGCTCTGAGGTGTCTATACCTGATTGCGAAAACATTGAGGCCAATTCTGCTGAACGTGGACGCGGCGACTGGCGCTCTAATAATGCTTGTAAGCTGTCGGCTACCTTTGCTTGTGGCTCAGGTCTAGCACGCTGTGGCTCTGGTTTTACAAAGTTATGCATGCTTTGCGAGTGGGCAGAATGTGCCGTACGCTGCTGCAGCGGCGCACTTTGTTGTGGCGCGGCGGCTTTAGGGGCTGCTTTGTCATAATCAACCGCTGCGACAATTTCTACGCCGTTTGCGAGTTTTTTATTAGACATAATAACCGCATCAACACCTAGCTCATCTTTAACTTCTTTAAGTGCTGTGCGCATATCTTTAGCAAAAAAACGTTTAATCTTCATGGTTCAACCCCTTTAAAATCTTATTGTTGGCCTACTGAGCTAACAATCTTGATCTGCCTTTCGTCTGGTATCTCTTGATAAGACATCACTCGCAATCCTGGAATGGTGTACTTTACAAAACGAGATAACACAGTGCGTAACATTCCTGACGTTAACAGTATTGAAGGTTCACCGGCCATTTCTTGATTTTGATGCGCTTCGTTTAATGACACTTGAAGTCGCTCTGCAAGTCCTGGCTCTATTCCGGCACCTTCGTCGCCTGCATTTTGTAATGACTGATGCAACATCTGTTCCAACTCAGGCGCCAAGGTTATGACAGGGATTTCTGAAGACATACCCACTGCATCTTGAACTATTAATCGACGCAGTGAAATACGTACCGCAGCGGTTAAAACATCTGGGTCTTGGCTACGTGAGCCATACTCTACAAGGGTTTGCACTATTGAACGCATATCACGAATAGCTACACCTTCGTTTAATAAATTTTGTAAAACTTTAACTATGGTAGTTAATGGCAATACATCAGGCACCAAGCCTTCTACTAACCTTGGGTGACTTTTTGCTAGCATATCTAATAGGTTTTGTACTTCTTCGTGGCCTAATAATAACGCCGCATTATTGGTGAGTAATTGGCTAATATGAGTGGCAACCACAGTCGCCGAATCAACCACGGTATAACCAAGCGATTGCGCTTCATCTTTTTGATCAGGCTTGATCCACACCGCATCTAAACCAAAAGCCGGATCTTTAGTTTCAATCCCTTTTATAGGACCAAATACTTGCCCCGGATTAATTGCCAATTCATCGCCGTGTTTTAGTTCGCCTTCGCCACTTGATACGCCCATTAAGGTAATTCGGTATGCATTTGGGTCTAGCTCTAAGTTGTCGCGTATATGTACCGGGGGCACTAAAAAGCCTAATTCTTGAGAGAGCTTTTTACGCACGCCTTTAATACGGTTTAGCAATTCACCACCTTGGGATTGATCAACCAATGGAATAAGTCGGTAACCTACCTCTAAACCAATTACATCAACTTGCTGCACATCGTCCCAGCCTAACTCTTTTTGTTCTTGCTTATTGGCAATGCCTGTACCTACTGCGCTGCCATTAGCGGTTTCCTCAGCAAGTGCTGCTGCCGCTTTTAATTTATTTTGTTGAGTGTAGTAAGCTAAATAACCTAATAGTGCGCCCAAGCTTAAAAACGCTACGTGTGGCATACCAGGTACTAAACCCATAATAATTAAAATGCCTGAAGCAATAAATAACGACTTTTCGTTACCGAGTTGTTTCTTAAATTGATCGCCCATGTTGTGCGACTCATTTTGACGCGTTACAACAATAGCAGTACCAATAGAGAGTAATAATGAGGGAAGTTGTGCAACTAAGCCATCACCTATAGTGAGCAAGGTATAAATTTCCATGGCATTGCCAAAGCTTAAATCGTGTTGGATCATGCCAACAAATAAGCCACCAACAATATTAATAATTAATATAACAATACCGGCAATAGCATCGCCTTTAACAAATTTACTGGCACCATCCATAGAACCATAAAAGTCGGCTTCGCGGGTAACTTCTTCGCGGCGCTCTCGGGCTTGCTCGGCGCTAATAAAGCCCGCATTCATGTCGGCATCAATTGCCATTTGTTTACCCGGCATAGCGTCAAGGGTAAAGCGCGCCGACACTTCAGAAATACGCCCAGCACCTTTAGTAATTACCACAAAGTTTATGATAATCAAGATTAAAAACACCACTAAACCTACCGCATAGTTACCACCAATAACCACAGAGCCAAAGGCTTCAATTACTTTACCGGCAGAGTCACCACCATTGTGGCCCTCAAGTAATACTACTCGGGTGCTGGCAACGTTAAGTGCCAAACGCATAATAGTGGCGATTAGTAACACAGCAGGAAACATACCAAATTCAAGTGGTTTCATGGTGTATACAGTTACCAGTAACACCACCAAAGCAAGGGCAATATTAAAAGAAAATAATATATCAAGCAGGAACGGAGGAAGAGGTAAAATGACCATACCCAGCGCAGCAAGTACCATTAATGGTGTACCTACGCCTTTGGCATACTCTTTTTTATCTTTGTTAAGTTGTTGTAATACCGCTTTAAATCCCATAACCCTACAATTTCAAAAAATTGACACTACTGTGAAATTGCAATAACTATTCCAAGTTATAGGTTATTTAAATTAATACTGATAATCGTCAGGAATAGGCAGTTTTTTATTAAGTTTGGTGGGGCGTTTTCCGCGCCCTTTATTAAAGCGCTTAAGCTGAAACACATAAGCTAATACTTGCGCAACTGCGGTAAATAATTGATCCGGGATTTGCTCCCCCACTTCTGCAGTATGATAAAGTGCTCGAGTAAGCGACGGCGATTCTAAAATAGGCACTTCATTACCAATCGCTATTTTACGAATTTGCATTGCCATTTCATCAATTCCTTTGGCAACTACTATAGGTGCTCCGGCGCGTTCGGTGTCGTACTTTAAAGCCACAGAGTAATGGGTAGGGTTAGTTACAATAACATCGGCATCGGGCACATCTTGCATCATACGTTTTTGCGACATTTGCCGCTGGGTTTGCCTTATGCGCGCTTTTATTTGTGGGTCACCCTCTGAGTTTTTATACTCGTCTTTTACTTCTTGAAGGGTCATTTTAAGTTGTTTATTGTGGTTATAGCTTTGAAATGGCGCATCAATCGCAGCAATAATAATTACGGTACAAGACAAGCCTAAAAACATCCAAGCCAATATTTCTAAGGCATGAATAATATTACCTGGGGCGCTTTCTACACTTAAGTGCAGTATTTCATCAAAAAAGGTATTAATTAAAAACACTGCAAAACTGGCAACTAAACCAAACTTTAACAGCGACTTTAACAGCTCCACCCCAGCTTGTGGGCCAAACATACGTTTAAAGCCTTTAGCAGGCGACATTTTACTGGCTTTAGGCGCAGCGGCTTGCCAGCTAAAATTAAAGCCACCTAACATGGTGTTACCAATAAAAGCAGCTAATACAATAATTAATACAAACATTGCCATAGGAAACATCAGCGCATCGGCCACTTCGCCCCATACAGCAAACATTTTGGTGGTATCGTAGGTTTCGTTACGGTTTAGGCTAAGCATTCTACCCATTACGTTATACAAACCTTTACCAATTTCGGGACCGTACATGAGCAACGAAATAGCCGAAAAAATAAGCACAAACATAGTACCCAACTCTTTGGATCGCGCTATTTGGCCTTTCTTTTTGGCATCCTCTATTTTTTTGGATGTGGGTTCTTCGGTTTTTTCTTGTCCAGAATCTTCAGACACAATAACCTCCTAAGGCGAGCAGCCCACTAATGAGCACATTAACTCGACCATTTTTAGCCACTGAAACTCAAACTGCGATACAAAGTTACCTAAGGTCGCCCAAATAATGATAAGCCCAGCAACTAAAGTAAACGGAAAACCAATAGAAAAAATATTTAGCTGTGGCGCGGCACGGGTCATAATGCCAAACGACATATTAATTACCAGCATAGCGGTAAGCGGTGCCAGTGATAGCACCAGCGCTGTAGTAAACATCCAGCCGCCCCAAGTTACTATGTCCCAGTAATGATCCACCGACCACCAATTACCATCAATTGGCAGCACTTCAAAGCTGTGTACCACCATTTGAATCATCATTAAGTGACCATTAAATACAAAAAATAATAAGGTCGCTAAAATAAGGTAAAACTGCCCTACTGCAGGCACACTTAAACCATTGGAGGGGTCAACTACAGAGGCAAAACCAAGACCCGTTTGCATAGCCAATATTTGCCCGGCTAACACAAAGGTATTTAACAATAAGGTAGATGCAAAGCCAATCGCAATGCCTATTAGCATTTGCTGAATAACCACTAAAATCATTTCAAACGAAAACAAATTAGTAAAGGTAGCAGGCGGCAGCATAGGCACTGCAACAAAAGTAATAACAATTGCTAAGCCCATTTTTATACGTGTGGGTACGTTTTTAGCGCCAAGGCCAGCCATTACCATAATCATTGAACTAATACGCACTAATGGCAGTAAAAAGTCACTCAACCATTGAATAACGACAGCAAACGGTAATTCCATACTTAGCCTGCAATTTCAGGAATAAGTAATACTAGGCGGGTAAAAAAGTCCATTAACTCTTGGGTAAACCAGTGGCCGCCAACAATAAGCGCACTTATAGTAATTAGTAAGCGTGGTAAAAAACTCAAAGTTTGCTCGTTAATTGAAGTTGCAGCCTGAAACACGGCAACCACTAAACCCACAATTAAGCCCGGCACTACAATAGCAGAAACCAATTTAATTACTAAAAACAGCGCGCTACTTAAAATATCAACAAATACTTCTGGTTCCACGGCATACTCCTAGTGCGTAATTAGCTTAGTGTTAAGTAAGGTCATGTGCCTAAACCAAAGCTTTTTGCCAAGGTTCCCATCACTAAGCTCCAGCCATCAACCAACACAAACAGCATTATTTTAAACGGCAAAGACACTATCATTGGCGATAACATCATCATACCCATGGCCATTAATACCGACGCCACCACTAAATCCACGATTAAAAAAGGAATAAAAAACATAAAACCAATAATAAAAGCAGTTTGCAGCTCACTGGTTACAAACGCCGGAATAAGTACAATTAAAGGAGTGGCTTCTGGCGAGTCTAACTGATCGTATCCCGCTATTTTGGCAAAGGTTTCTAAATCTTTAATACGCACTTGCGACAGCATAAAGGCTTTCATTGGCTCTTTTGCCAGCTCCAATGCTTCCATTGAAGTGACTTGCTCGCTTAGGTAGGGCTCTATAGCGCGTTCGTTCACTTGCTGATAAATAGGCGCCATAATAAAAATACTTAAAAATAACGACATGCCTAGCAATACTTGATTTGATGGGGTTTGTTGTAAACCTATGGCTTGGCGCAAAATAGCCAGCACTACAATTATACGGGTAAACGAGGTCATCATGATTATAGCCGCTGGAATAAAGCTCAGCGCGGTCATAATAGCCAATACTTGCAGCGTTACCGAGTAGTCTTGGGTGCCATCTGCATTTGTGGTAATGGTTAGTGCGTCTATTCCTTCTGCACTAACATTTGGTACAAACAGCATGACAAAAATAAGAAGCAGCCATTTAGTCATAATTTTAATTCTTTTTATTTTGATTTGCTTGTGGGTTTAAAAGCTTACTAAAGCGTTTTGCTAATTCTGGTAGCTCTTTTTCACTCAAAGGTGTATCTAATTTATGTAAATAGTTAATGCTGTGCGGGGTAACCCCTAATAAATGTTGTGCGTTATCTATTTCTACCACCATTAAACGCTCACGCGAGCCCAGCGGTAAACTACGCACTACTTTAAACTCATCACTATTTGCTAAATTTGGATTAAACTTTTTCACAAAAAATGCCAGTACTATAATTAGCACCAGCACCATAACAAGCGATAACACCATAGAGAGAATATCGCCTGTGGGTGTTACCTGCTCTGCTTTTGTAAATACCGAGCTGGTTAAAGCAACAACCATACTCATCGTAATTTTTTGATCCGTTCTACTTGGCTAATTACGTCGGTTAAACGAATACCAAACTTATCGTTTACTACCACCACTTCGCCATGGGCAATTAAAGTACCATTAACCAGTACATCTAACGGCTCACCTGCAACACGGTCAAGCTCTACCACCGAGCCTTGGTTTAATTGTAATAAGTTACGAATATTAATTTTAGAGCGCCCTACTTCCATAGAAATAGTCACAGGTATATCTAAAATTGTATCGAGCTTGCGCTTTTCATCGCCACTGATCTCGTGTTTTGCATCGCTTAATTCATCGAGTTCAGTTACTTTTGCTTGGCCACTGTCATCAGTGCCCTCAGCTTCGGCTAAAGCTGCTGCCCATTCATCCATAGTGTCTTGATCATCGCTCATACGTTTAACCTTTTAATCAATTACCAGTCTAAGTCTACACCGTCAGAGAGGTGTAAATCATCTTCTAGTTCTGCTAATTCTGCATCTGAATCAATTTTCTTGCCGCCTTTGGTAAATACATGCAGCTCAGATTTAACTGAATCAGGTCGTTTAATTTTTTCACTAATTTGCAGCGCAACACTATCGCGTGAGCGGCCCATTTTAGCTCTAAATGTCGGTAACTCTTCAACAAATACAGTTATATGCTCAGGCATTTCTACCGGAATAATATCACCCGCTTTAAGTTCCATTATTTGTTTTAGCGTTAAATCCACTTCCAATAACTGAGTAGATAGCTCAACCTCTACGTCCATTATTTCATCGCGTAGTGCCTTACTCCAACGTAAATCGGTGTCTTCGGTATCCGATTGCACACCCGCGTCAAGCAGCTCTCTAATTGGCTCCAGCATAGAATAAGGCAGAGCAATATGAAAGTCTCCTCCACCGCCATCCAATTCAATATGAAAAGAGCTAATAACCACCACTTCGGTTGGGCTTACAATGTTAGCCATAGCAGGGTTTACTTCAGAATCTAAGTATTCAAACGATACATCCATTACCGGTGCCCATGCTTCTTTATAATCTTCAAAGATTATTTTTAGTAACATTTGCACAATGCGTCGCTCTGTAGGGGTAAATTCACGCCCTTCAATTTTTGCATGGTAGCGGCCATCACCACCAAAAAAATTATCAACCAAAATAAACACTAAACGTGCTTCCATGGTAATAAGGCCGGTGCCTTTTAAAGGTCTAAAACGCACCATATTTAAACTGGTTGGCACAAACAAAGTATGCACATACTCGCCAAACTTAATCATTTGTACGCCATTTATAGACACCTCAGCGGTGCGGCGCATCATGTTAAATAGGCTAATTCGCATATGACGAGCAAAGCGTTCATTAACAATTTCCAGTGTCGGCATTCGCCCACGTACGATCCGATCTTGCGAAGAAAAGTCATACTGAAGCGTATTGCCTTCACCGTCTTCACCTTCGGGTATATCTTCCTCGTCAACGTCATCAACACCATGCAATAACGCATCAATTTCGTCTTGGGATAATAAATCGCTCACGCTAGCCCCTTATTGCATCACAAAGCCGGTAAATAATACCCGCTCAATTACTTTACTGCCTTCAACGTCCATTAAGCTAGCTTGTACTTTTTCTAGAGCTGCAAAGCGTAAGTTTTCTTTACCTACACTGGTGCTTAGTTCGTCAGCCGTGGTCATAGAAAATATACTTAATAATGTACTTTCTATTAGTGGAATATGCTTTTTAGCGGTTTCTTCGTTTGCTTCGCCGCGCACTAATAATTCCACTTTAATTTGCACAATTCTATCGCGACTAGAGCCCGGTATGTTAAATACAAAAGGTCTTGGCATCGCAACATAAAGTGCGCTGCCTATTTTGGCCGATGAACCTGTAGAAGAGCTTGCTTGCTGTGCTGTAGCGGCTTCATCATTTAACGTTTCCGCTGGCGTGTCTGAGCCCGAAAGCAAAAAATAACCAACAACAGCTGCAACAATAACAAGCAATACAGCTGCAATAATTACTATGAGTTTCTTTTTGCTGTTACCTGTTTCTTCTATTTCTAAATTAGTCTCTTCAGCCATGACATTTCCTTTATTAGCAAAGGTACTTGCTTGTTTTAGCTATTATAATAGCAGTACTTAGGCATAGTAATCTATTGATGATGACGTTTGTTGTCGAGAACTTGGCATTTGTGTATTAATTTGCTCATCGTTTTCATCAGTAGTCAATTCATTATTAGCTAAACGACGACTATCGTTGTCATCATTTTGCTCTGCTCCTTGCCCTCCAGGCTCACCATAAGAAATAGTACTTTCGCCTAAATCTATACCTTGCTGGGCAAGCATTTCGCGTAAGCGCGGAAGCGATTGTTCAAGCGCTTCTTTAGCTTGCTGGTTTTGTACTACAAAGTTTATTTGTGCTTGCTCTGCATCGCTTCTGATGCGAATTTGCATACTGCCCATTTCTGGTGGGTCGAGACGAATTTCTGCTACTTTATTATTTATGCTAAGCATAGAGCTCACTCGCTCTTGCAACATTTTTGCCGCGTCACTTTTTATAATATTAAGCGCTTGCATAACACCTGGGTCCAAGCTTGCTTGTTTAACTTGCGCTGTGCTTTGTAATTGCCCAGCCTGCAACGCTTGCATATCAATTATAGTTTGCTCATACCCTACACTATCGTATAGGCCTAAACCATTTACCGTACTGGTAATTTGCGTCAATAATTGTGCTGCTCGGGGTGATAACTGTTCAGTGTTATTTTTTTGCAATGACTCTAACGATTTAGTGAGTTCTTTATCGCTAAGCGCATTTAATGCTGTTTTATCATCTGCAGATATTAATACTTTTTTATCAATCGATGCGCTTAGCTCTGCAATTGTTTGCTTAATACTTGCTAGCTGCTCACCTTGTGGCTGCTCATTTTTAATATAGCTATTTAACTGGCTCAGTAGCGCTTGTTTTTCTGGGGTGGTTAATGCATTTATTTGAGAATTTAAAGCCTGTTTAGCCGTGTCTGCTGCGCTTGCTTTATCACTTTCAACAACATATTGAGTAAGCATTTGCTTTAACGTTGCGAGGTTGTCGTTGCTATTGGGTTTGCTACTTGCCTGCAGCTGAGTAGTTAATTGCTCATGCTGCTCGGGTGTAAGTTTAGCAAGTAACGGATCTGATTTAATTGCCTCGCTATCTTTGCTTAGCAAGTTCATTACTGCGGCATCTACCGATTGTTTTTGCGCTGTTGTATCGCCTTTATTATTTGCCGTAGCCATACCTTGCGATAAGGGCATTAACTTTTCATTTGCCGCTTCAGCGCTTGCTGCAACATCGCTAAGCACACCTTTTTGCGGTGCAATTACAATAGGGGCAAGCTGATCATCAGGCTTCCCTTTTAATTGCTTAGCGTCTTCATCTAAAGCCTCGGCTTTAGCATCAGCGTTCTTTTTAACTGAGGTGTCTATAGTGTGCGCAGCGTTTATTTGCGCCAACATACTATCGCCCGAAACAGCATCGTCTTGTGTTTCAGGCTGCTCAGCCTTAGCATTGCTAGCGCCGGCTTTAGCTTTGCTGTTATTATTGTAAGCCGCTTTATTGGCATCTTCTAACTGATTAAAAAAACCAGTATCAGAGTCATCATTACGTCTTGAGTTACTCGTTTGTTTATTAGAGTAAGCGTCTTGCTCAGATACCGCTAACATTGAAATATCATTAATCGTCATAAATCACCTAATATAAAGCGGCAACAAACCACCCAATAATGCCTAGAATTATAGTTCACTTAACAACAAAGCAATTAACGTGCCTTTGTTTATAAGGTACAAGCTTTTGTTAAAGCGGTTAAAGTACTCGCTACTTACTAAAGTCGATTGTTGTGTCGTTGAAAAAATTGATTAGCCGAAAATTCATCCAACATTTTTTGCTCATTTTTAGCCACTAGCACATTAGCCTTTAACTGTTGTTTTTCGATGAGTTTAGCGACTGCTTTAGCCTTAATTTGCTGCTTTAACCACAGTGTTTTACGCTGGCTAACCACTTGTTTTGCAGTGTTAACTGTATTGGCTTGTTGGCGAATTGCTTCTTCTATTTTAGCAATAAATGCATGAAACTGACTAAACCCAGCACTTGATAAGCCCGACTGCCCTTTAATGTGTAATTGCTGGGTGTATTCCAATCTAAAGTTATTTAAACCTTGGAGTTTTTGCTGGTTTGCCTGCAAATTTTTATTCGCCTGCAAATAGCTCATCCGCAGCGTTTCTTCTTTATCGTTTTCAATTTTTAGTAATAAATGCAGTTTGTTTTTAGCCATTATGCTTGCCCTAATAACTGCGCTAGCCCTTGCAGGCCGTCGTCGTAACTAATTACATCGCGAATGCCTTGCTGTAAAAAGGCATTTACTCTTGGCATCATATTTATGGCTTGATCAAGCATTTGATCTGTCCCTTTTTGATACGCACCTAAAGTGATCATGTCTTTATTTTGCTGGTACATAGAATATACCTGCTTAAGCACTCGCGCTTGTTGCATATGCGTCTCAGATACCACTTGTGGCATTACTCGTGAAATAGATTTTTCTATATCAATTGCCGGATAATGACCGCTGTCGGCCAGTTCCCGCGAAAGTACAATATGGCCGTCGAGTATGGCGCGCGCCGCATCGGCAATGGGATCTTGCATATCATCGCCTTCACTTAATACGGTAAAAAAGGCAGTAATAGAGCCTTGCCCTTCTCCGCCGTTACCGGCACGCTCCACCAGCGCTGGTAGTTTTGCAAACACCGAAGGCGGGTAGCCTTTAGTCGCCGGTGGCTCGCCTACTGCAAGTGCTATTTCACGCTGCGCCATGGCATAGCGCGTTACCGAATCGAGCAATAACAAAACGTTTAACCCTTGATCGCGAAAGTACTCTGCAATAGTCACCGCACTTTCGCAGCCTTTTAAACGCATTAATGGTGAAGAATCTGCCGGTGCTGCTACAACCACCGAGCGTTTACGCCCCTCTACACCAAGTATTTCTTCAATAAATTCTTTTACTTCGCGGCCACGCTCGCCCACCAGCCCCACCACAATAACATCGGCTTCACTACCACGAGTCATCATACCAAGCAGTACCGACTTACCTACACCCGAGCCTGCAAACAAGCCCATTCGCTGGCCTTGTCCTACTGTTATTACTGAATTTATAGCACGCACACCTACATCCATAGGCTGGCTTATGGGTCGTCTTGAAAGAGGGTTTATCGGTTTTTGGGCAAACTTAAGATAGTGCTCAGCATTAATTTTACCTAAACCATCAAGGGGGCGGCCTAAACCATCAACTACGCGGCCCAGCAAACTCATGCCTACAGGTAAACCTGTGTCGTTAAGTTGGGGGATCACCCGAGCACCAGGGAGCACCCCCGATATATGATCGTTTGGCATTAAATATAAGGTTTGGTCGTTAAAACCAACTATTTCGGCGTCAACAAAGCCGTTCATGGTTTCTATTTTACATTGGCTACCTACAGGCGCACGTAAGCCTTTGGCCTCAAGGGTAAGGCCAACTACTCGCGTTAAAATACCCGCTACAGCAAGTGTTGGCGGTTTAATATGCTGTTTGTATTGAGATAAGCGTTCGCTTAATGAAACATCTAAAGCAGACATAACAGACCAATAAAATAGTTAGATACTACTGCTATGCAAAAAACTATCCAATGTTTCTTTGACACGCGTTTTAAGTGTCATATCAAGCGATGATTGCGCCGTTTTAACTTCGCAGCCGCCTCGCTCTAACGTTGGCTCTGCAATCAACTGCCAGTTATTATCTGTCACTGTTTGCTCGCCATAACTTTGCTTTATTAGCTCTAAATCTTCGGGGTGTAAATGAATGCGTACTTTTTCTTGCTCGGTATTAAGCGCATCAATACTGTGTTTAAGGGTGTGTAAAATAACATCAGGAGAGGTTTTTACTTCTTGATAAATAATAGCTTCTGCAAGCATAACGGCTAATTGCACTAATTGCTTTTCAGCTAGCTCATCTACTTTACTTAGCGGCGCGGTTAACCCCTCTAAAATACTACGTAGGCCAGTTAACTGCTCTTCTATTAGTGGTTTTACATCTTCTTGGCCTTGGGTTTTCCCCAGCTCTAGGCCTTCTTTGTAGCCAGCTTCTTTACCTTCGGTAACACCTTTATCAAAACCGTCTATGTAACCTTGCTCGTGTCCTTGTTTTACACCTTCTTCAAACGCATCTTGTCTAATGCGCTCAAGTTCGGCCATAGTAAGCGCAGGTAACTCAGGTTCTTGCGGCTCTTCAATTAGCGACTCTTCAGCCATTTCTTTTCGATACAACTCAGCAAGCGGTGTACCAAAGGCAGTAGAGCGATTACCAAAGCTTTTTTCATCGGGTGCTACATCAGGAACATCCCAATGCTTTAATAGTTCATCGGCTTCATCGGCGTGCAGTGGACGCCCTTTGTGCATTGACGATTTAGTCATGGTTTATAAAAACTCCTCGCCGCCGCCGCCGCCAAGCTGTATTTCGCCCGAGTCAGACAATCGACGCGCCGTAGAGAGTATTTCTTTTTGCGCTGCTTCTACTTCACTAATACGCACTGGTGCCATTGCCTCTAAGTCATCGGCAAGCATTTCGGCAGCACGTTTAGACATATTACCGAGTATTTTTTCTTTAAGCGCATCGTCTGTGCCTTTAATCGCTTTCATTAGTACGTCTTGTTGTACTTCGCGTAAAATTGCTTGAATACCACGGTCGTCTACGTCCATTAAGTTTTCAAACACAAACATAAGATCTTGAATTTGTTGCGACATTTCTTCGTCATGCTCACGAATAGAGTCCATTAACTGCCCTTCTACGTTGGTATCTAGGTAGTTCATAATATCGGCAGCCGCTTTTAAGCCGCCCATTTTCGCAGCTTGCGCACCCGCTTGGCCAGCAAACTGTTTTTCCATAATTTCGTTAAGCTCTTGCAAGGCAGCTGGCTGCACTTCTTCAAGGTTAGCAATACGCATGGTTAAATCCAGGCGCACTTTATCAGGAAACTGCGCCAGTATTTCGGCAGATTGCTCAGGCTCTAAATAAGATAATACAATGGTTTGAATTTGCGGATGCTCATTACGAATAATGTTAGCT
This sequence comes from Pseudoalteromonas sp. SCQQ13, assembly GCF_015864415.1. NCBI lineage: Bacteria > Pseudomonadati > Pseudomonadota > Gammaproteobacteria > Alteromonadales > Pseudoalteromonadaceae > Pseudoalteromonas > Pseudoalteromonas sp. SCQQ13. The sequence goes on from NZ_JADYXG010000003.1 coordinate 162,348, forward strand.
ACTTGCTTCGAGTCCATCCACTTTAACGAATCTAGCCCTTTAGCGCCCGATCCCATTACTATTTGGTCAATTAAGCTGGCGGCTTTATCTTCACCTAATGCAGCGGTAAGTGCTTTTTTAATAAAGTCTTCTGATTGAAAACCAATTGTACTAAAGCTTTGAATTTGCTCTATAAATAAATTATGTACTGCGCTTATTTTAGCTTGCGATAGATCCTGCAAACCGGCCATCGCCATACCCACTTTTTGTACCTGTTTGGGCTCTAAGTGTTTGAGTATTTGCGCTGCATCTTCTTCAGATAAACTTAATAGCAGTATGGCCGCTTTATCTACGCCATCTAGCTTATCAACATCGAAAGCTGCTGGGAGTTGTTTTTGGTTTTGATCAGTCATCTTCGGTTAACCACGCTTTCACTACTTGTGATGATAGTTCTGGTTCATTAGCTACAAGGGCACGTACGGCTTTAAGTAAGTCTTCGTCACCATGTAAATCGGGTAGCTGCAGTGTACCATCGCTTGAGAAGCCAACTGAAGCAGAATCAAAGTCTTTATTTAGCATATCTAAGCTATTATCGCCAATATCAACCCCTGAGCTAAGTGCATCTTCATCGTACTCATCAAGCGTGCTGTCTGGGTAAATTAAGCGTTTTAGCATAGGTTTAACTACAGCCATAATCAACACAATAATAACCAATGCAGCCAGTACTAAGCGTACTATTTTCATAAACCAGTCTTGTTCCCATAAAGGTACTTCAAAACTCATATCTACGGCTTCTCGTACAAAGGGAACTGTTACTACTTCTAGGGCATCGCCGCGCTGTATATCAAAGCCAACACCACCTTGTAATAAACGTCGAATATTTGACAGTGCCTCAACCGAGCGCGGGGTCATGGTGGTTTCACCGTTTTCGCCCACTGTTGGCAAATAATCAACCGCCACCGATACACTAATTCTGCGAATCGTGCCGCTTTGTTGGCGCTTATGCGAAATAGTAGTATCGAGCTCATAGTTACGCGTGGCTTCTTTATGCGTGCGGCTCGGTGAAGTAGCACTTCCTGCGCCGCCTTGGCCTGCCACTTCTGGAATATCTGAATTTACCGGAGGCTGATTACTTAACGCGCCAGGAATACCCACAGCTAAGCCGCCTATGTTGTTTTCCTCAAACGTGGTTTCGCTTCTTACCGCTGGTAGGTCTGGGTTATAACGTTTTTGCGTTTCTTCTAATGAGCTAAAGTCCATGCTCAAATCAACTTGCGCAGTGTAATTACTCAAACCAACAATAGGGATTAAAATGCTATCAATTTTTTCTAGGTATTCTTGCTCGCGCTTACGCTCTAGGTCGTACTCTTTACGAGAGCGCGCAGAAAGTGAGCTTTGTGAGCCCGAATTTAATAAACGGCCATTTTGATCGGTAACCGTTACGCGTGCAGGCTCAAGCCCTTGCACTGCTGAGGCTATCATATCCACCACAGAGTCTACTTCTTCGCTGTTAAGCGAGCGTCCGCGTTTAAGCGTAAGCACCACAGTTGCTGATGGCTTTTTCTCTCTGCGAGCAAATACGTTTTCTTTTGGAATAGCTAACAGCACCTTGGCGCGAGTGATGTTATTAAGCTCTTCTATAGTGCGGGCAAGTTGCTGCTCTCGGCCATGCTTTAGGCGCTCGCGCTCTAAGCGTTGGCTTACACCAAAGCCCATGTCTTGCATTATTATGTCTGAGCCAGAAGTAGGACCTTGATCCAAGCCTTCGCGAGTCATTAGTAATTTTATATTTTGGTATTCGCTTTCATCAACCGACACTACGTTGCCATCTAGTTGATAGTCTATTTTTTGCGCATCTAAAAAATCAAGCGTTTGAATTAGCTCTTCGGTGGGCATTTTACCTAATGGGCGCATATCTGGCTGACGTGCCCAAATAATCACAAAAATGGCAATTGCCAAACAAATCGCCAGTGCAATAATAAGGGTAACTTGACGCAATACATCAACACCGCTTAACGCACTTAAATAGCCCGACTTTTGTTCTTGTTGATCGTCACTATCGCTTTGCTCAATACCGCCACTAGCAAGTGCAAGATCTGTAGATTGATTAGATTGCGCCACAATTATTCTCCACTACCTGATTAAACAGGCATATTCATGATTTCTTTGTAAGCTTCAACAAGTTTATTACGCACTTGTACGGTCGCTTCAAATGCAACAGAAGACTTTTGCGAAGCAATCATTGCCTCAGCAAGCGATACGCTTCTGTCGCCCATTTCAACCGCTTTTACTTTTTGACCTGTGTCTTGCTGTAACTCATGCACAGTATTGAGCGCATTGCTAAGCATATCGCCAAATTGTGCTGATGACGTAGACTGAACTTGCGTAGGCAATTTATTAATTTGATTATTACGGCCCGCTTCTAAGGCCATTGATTGCATTTCTTGAAATACAGCGCTATTTTGAATTTTCATTATTTGTCTCTAACAATGCAGTTAACTCTTAAGGTTAATAAAGCACAAAACGTGCCACATAAATAAAGCTTTAAATACATGGTGTTACAGTTGGTTTTTACTTAGTCAGAGTTTTGACAGCCCTAAATTCAAGGTGTTGAATTTAGGGCTTTTTTGAAGGTTATGCAGGAAGTGAAATACCTAAGTCGCGCATTTGCGCTAGTTTATAACGTAAAGTTCGCGGGCTAATACCCAAAGTTTCAGCTACGTCTTTACGCTTGCCTTGGCAACGCGCAAGTGTTTCTAAAATAATTCGATGCTCTTTATCTTTAAGCTCATCTTTATAACTGCCTGTATCTTGAGCGAATAAATCTGATTTTTGCTCATTCGGTGTTTGATCATCAAGCTTTTCATCACCCGACTTTTCGTCATTAATAACGGCTGTTGTTTTACTATCGTAATAGGCGCTAGTTAACGCACTTTCACTAATTGCTGGCTCTACTACAAAGTTACTTGGGGCTAAATTTTCAATAAAAATAGCTTGCTCACCTATGCTGTTACCACTGCGCAGTATAAGCGCACGCTGAATTACGTTATCAAGCTCACGCACATTACCTGGCCATGTATGGCTAAGCAGCTTTTGCTCAGCTTGCTTATCTAAAATAGCCAGCGGCTGCTTAGCTTTTATTAAATGGCGTTCAATTAAGTGCTTCGCCAACACAATTATATCGCCAGGGCGCTCGCACAATGGCCGCCACATTAGCGGAAAAACGTTAAGGCGATAATATAAATCTTCCCTAAACTGATTATTCGCTACCGCTTGTTTTAAATCGCGGTTACTGGTTGCGAGTATGCGTACATCTAGCGCAATGGTTTTACGACTCCCTAAGCGCTCAACTTCGCGCTCTTGTAATACACGCAGTAGTTTAACTTGTAAGCCCAAATCCATTTCGGTAATTTCATCTAGTAAAATAGTACCGCCCTGTGCTTGCTCAAACTTACCTGGGCATGCCTGAATCGCACCAGTAAAAGCGCCTTTTTCGTAGCCAAATAACGTGGCTTCGAGCATATTTTCAGGAATCGCCGCACAGTTAATAGCCACAAAGGGCTTAGCAGCACGCGCTGATTTATCATGAATAAACCGCGCTAATACTTCTTTACCCGAGCCACTTGGCCCCAGCACCATAACACTGGCGTCTGATTTAGCTACCCTGCTTGCAAGCTCCAGCAACTGAATACTCGTTGGGTCGGCAACAATAGGGCCGTCGGTTTCTTTGGGTTTTTCGGGCAAATAGCGGCTCACCATATTTAATAGCACCTCAGGTGCAAATGGTTTGGCCATATAATCAATCGCACCTAAGCGCATTGCCTCTACCGCATCGTCAATAGTTGCGTAGGCGGTCATCATTAATACCGGTAAATCGGGGTAATTTAATTTAATACTGCGCAGTAAATCTAGGCCACTCATAGCGCCCATTTGCACATCGCTCACCACTAACGAAAAGGATTCTTTTTTAAGTAGTAACATCGCCTGCTCTGCACTGTCGGCAGCAACGCATTCAATACCCGACATTTCTAGGGTATCTATTAATGCTTCGCGAAGCCCTGCGTCGTCCTCTACAACTAAAATAGTATTACTCATAACGATTCCTCTAATTTAGATGCTGCGCTAATTGGCAATAACAAGTTAAAACAAGCGCCGCCATGTACATTATTAGTCACCTCAATACGCCCTTGGTGCGCATTAACAACAGAGCTTACAACCGCCAACCCTAAGCCTGTGCCTTGGCTGCTAGTGGTAAAAAATGGTTCAAACAGTTTATCTACCTGCTGTAGATCAACACCTGGGCCATTATCACTCACGCTAATGCGTACAAAATCTGAGGTTTGCAAATCGCGCATTGCACTTATTTGCACTTGTGCCCCAGCGCCTATAATTTGAATACTGTTATGAATCAGGTTTTGAATCGCACTGGCAAGCGCGGTTTTATTCCCTAAAATAGTAATGTCGGGCTCAGGTAAGCTTACATCAAGCTCACTGTTATTAAGCGTTACCATGGCATCTGCACCGGTTTTTACTTCGCTTAATAATTGCTGCATAGACACCTGCTCAACCACATGCTGATCGCCACTTTTGGCAAATAGCAGCATGTCGTTTACTTGGTTTTCTAAATCTTTTAAGCGCGACATTAATTTAGTTTGAAAGTTATCGCGCGACGCTTCGGGTAAGCGTTTTGAACCTAAATTAGCAGCATAAAGCATAGCCGCCGACAGCGGCGTACGTACTTGGTGCGCCAAAGATGCCACCATTTTACCCAGCGCACTTAAACGCTGCATATGTGCAACCCGCTTTTGTAAGCGGCGGGTTTCACTCAAGTCTGTCATTAAGATAAGTTGCCCAGGCTCTGGGGCAAGTGCGGTAATATCAAGTTTTATTAAGCGCCCGTCTTTTAAAGACACCTCGTGGCCATCATCTTGCTGAGGCCGAAAAGAGCGCTGAATAACACTAAACCACTTTTCGCCTTCTAGCGGCTCGCCAAGCATATCAATCGCAATTTGATTCGCTTTCGCTATCATGCCTTTACCATCAAGCACAATTACTCCTGCGGGCATAGTATCTACTAAATGCGAAAGCCAACTAGCCTGTTTACGCAGATCGCTTAACTCCCCTATATACTCCTCTTGAAGTAAACATGGGTTATACTGATTTGCAGAAATAAACTGTGGTTTTAACACACTAGCAAGTGCCATAATCAAATCTCTAATTGATGCAGATATAACTTTAAATGCACAATTTATACCACCTTTTATTACCATGTATATCATTGAGTTACACAGTAAAAATACGCGACATTAAAATGACGCGCAAATAAAAGCACCGCAACTAAGGAACTATAATGACCAAGCAATCTCGCTGCTCATGGCTCGACACCAGCAAACCCGACTACGTTGCATACCACGATAACGAATGGGGAGTGCCTGTGTATGACGATAAAAAACTGTTTGAATTTTTAACGCTGGAGTCGGCGCAAGCAGGCTTGAGTTGGTACACTATTTTAAAAAAGCGTAATGGTTATAAAAATGCTTTTGCCGATTTTGATGTACGCAAAGTAGCAGCATTTACCGAGCAAGATATTGAGCGACTAATGCTTGATGCGGGTATTGTGCGCAATCGCTTAAAAATTGCTGCTACTGTAAATAACGCCAAATGCTTTATTAAAATTCAGCAAGAGTTTGGCAGTTTCAGTAACTATCAATGGCAGTTTGTTGGCAATAAGCCGCAAGTAAGTAATTTAAATTCTGCTGATGGCACCCCAGCAATTACCCCTACCTCAAGCGCATTTGCTAAAGATTTAAAAAAGCGTGGTTTTAAGTTTTTAGGGCCAACAACCGTATACGCCCATATGCAAGCCTGCGGTATGGTTAACGATCACAGTAATAACTGTTTTAGAAAAGAAGAAGTTAAAAAGCTAGGGGCTAGGGGCTAGGGGCTAGGGGCTAGGCAAACAGTCTGATTTCAGGCTTTTAATCAAGCCTCTGTAATTATTACATTTAGTGAAATTTATTTTCACCAAGAGCTGTGCATAACAACACAAAAAAAGAACAGTACACCTATTTATAAGTCTCTATAGCTCAGCGTCTCTAACCCTCTTAACGAATATTGTTACTAAGACTAAGTCGCACTACGTACGCGCGTCAGCAAGCTAAACGCTGTGCTTGGTTATTTTTTACCTAAAGCCTGAACCCTGACACCTAAAACCTAAAACCTGATAGCTGCCTTAATTTTTAGTCTCTCGACAAGTTATATTTTTTCATTTTTTCGACCAAAGTAGTGCGGCGTACTCCGAGTATTTCAGCAGCGCGGGCAACTACATAATCAAAGCGCTCTAATGCTTGAGTAATTAAGTTAATTTCTAGCTCGGCTAAATATTCTTTAAGCTCAATCCCTTCGCTGGGTAACAAGCCTGAATCTGCTGCTGTAGAGTGTTCGGGTTCATCGTCATAATCGCTAAAGTCGGTGCTAAATATGTCGTTAAAAGCATCGCGCTCCATTAACTCTTCTGGGTACTGCGGCTCATAGGCTTCAACTTCAATATAGCGATACTTAGCCGGTAAATCGGGAACATCGACCACTTTTTCTGGGAACATTATCACCATTCGCTCAACTAAGTTTGCAAGCTCGCGAATATTACCCGGCCAACTATGCTCTTTTAAACTCTCGACCGCGCGCTCAGTAAACTTAGCGGTTGAGCCACTTTGCTCATTAACGCGGCGCATTAACTCTTTTAATAACAGCGGTATGTCATCGGCGCGCTGAGTAAGCGACGGGCTTTCAATAGGGAATACGTTTAATCGGTAGTATAAATCTTCACGAAACGTGCCTTGCTCTATCATAGTTTCGAGGTTGCGATGGGTTGCAGCAATAATGCGCACATCAGCCTGAATCGCTTTTGTACCACCTACTCGCTCATAACTGCGCTCTTGCAATACGCGCAGTAACTTAACTTGCATTTGCAGCGGCATATCGCCTATTTCATCTAAAAATAGCGTACCGCCTTGCGCCAGTTCAAAACGCCCTTTACGAGCAGAAATAGCCCCTGTAAATGCGCCTTTTTCATGGCCAAACAATTCACTTTCGAGCAATTCCCCCGGAATAGCACCACAGTTAACTGGTACAAAAGGCCCTTTAAGGCGTTTAGATAATAAATGTACGTTACGCGCCACTACCTCTTTACCTGTGCCCGACTCACCTAAAATAAGTACATTAGCATCGGTTTTGGCTACTTGTTCAATTAAAAAGCGCAGGTCTTTAACCGCCGATGTTTCACCCACTAAGCCATCAAAAGTATTGTGTGGTTTACTGTGTTTGTGCTCAATAGGCAGCATGCGCTGATATTGTTGGCAATCATGTAATAACTGCGTGGTTATTTCGTGGCTAAATGGCTCACAAATCAGCCCCACTACATTAGCAATACTCAGTAAAGGCTTGAGTGTTTCGCCAATTAGCAAAAAAGGAAACGTAGGGTAGCGTTTAATTAAACTTTCGTGATCGAGCGCCTGCAGTGCACCTAATATTACAATACATTCTTTACTTTGATACTTACTACACGCTTGCTCAAAGTCGGCTTCCGTTTGTAATTGCACCGCTTCACCAATAAAAGTAAGTGAGGCATATAATCCTATCGAGCGATTGTTATTATTATCTAAAATTAAGATCATATTTAGCGGGCCATTCATTTCACTAATTTATTTTGTTAATCAAATTGTAAGCCAGTTGAAATTGTATGCAAGCACTAGTGGCGACTTTTTGACATTAACGCCAAAAAACAGACACTTTAATTAAAGCAACAATACTTAAGGATTAACCATTAAGTATTAAGGTTATAAAGGCCCCCTACATTCGCATAATAAGTTAATCGCAAAGCTTAATACTTAAATTAGAGAATAAAGTCACTTTATAATAAAAATATTCACTAATATTTACTTAAGTTGCTGCCTTAAATGCCGATAAGTAAGTATATATAAAATGCTTGGCATTATAATTGCTGGCATTGTATTAATATTTTTAGTTATCAAAATTTAGGATCTTCTCATGGCACATGCATCAATTAAAAAATACGGTCAAGTTCGTGCAAGCAGTATTAGCGAAATGACACCTTACGAACAAATAAACCTAATTTTTAGTAACATTATTGGGCGCTTAGCTGCAACCAAAGGTTTTATTGAACGCAAAGAAATTGAAAAAAAGGGCGAAAACATTTCAGCCTGCATTTTACTTTTTGGCGCATTACAAGACGCACTTAATTTTGACATTGAGCAAGGCTCAGAAATTTCAGACAACTTATTAGCGTTATACGACTATTGCCAGCGTACACTAACTAAAGCTAACTTAAATAACGATACAGCAGCAATTATGGAAGTTTCTAGCATAGTGAAAGAAATAAAAGAAGGGTGGGATAATATTCCTGCTAGCGAACGCTCTCCTGCAGTTTAATTTATTATGCCTTTAATAACTGACCAACAGCCAGCAGAGCAAATTAAACAATTGCTCTGCGAGCTTGAAACACTGGTAAATAACAACGATGCTGACGCAGCAGCTTTACAGCTTGAAGCGTTAAATACGTGTTTAAAAAGCTGGTGTGAAAGCGCTGAGCAGCCAAGTAGTGACGAGCTTATAACAACACAAGCGCATATTAATGCTATTTTAACTCAAGCTAATATCCATAAAGACGACTCGTTTAAAGCCTTGTTAAAGCATAAAAAGTCAGACAAAGCGATCAGCGCTTACAAAAGCACTTAAAAAGACAGTTAGCATAATAAGAAGTAAATTAAACGATGGTTTTATACTTTTCTTCTCTAAAGCGCAGCGCCTCTTAACCTTTTTGTGAATAAGTTATTTAAAGATCATTTTGCACAAAGAGAAAACAATGAGAGTAAATGAGAAGTAACTTAAACAGGTAATTTATCTGTTTTTTCTTCTCTAAAGCGCAGCGCCTCTTAATCTCTTTTTGTGAATAAGTTATTTAAAGATCATTTTTCACAAAGAGAAAACAATGAGAGTAAATGAGAAGTGAGTTAAACAAGTAATTTAATGCCTTTTCTTCTCTAAAGCGCAGCGCCCTCTTAACCTCTTTGTGAATATATTTACTTAAATCAAATATGCATAGCGAGGAGAGGACGCGGGGAATGAGAAGTGAGTTAAACAAGTAATTTAGTGCCTTTTCTTCTCTAAAGCGCAGCGCCCTCTTAGCCTCTTTGTGAATATATTTACTTAAATCAAATATGCATAGCGAGGAGAGGACGCGGGGAATGAGAAGTGAGTTAAACAAGTAATTTAGTGCCTTTTCTTCTCTAAAGCGCAGCGCCTCTTAGCCTTTTTGTGAATATATTTACTTAAATCAAATATGCACAGTGGATGCGAATAAGGGGGGAATGTGAAGCAAATAATAATTTTTAACGCAAAAAGTGCGGTATTGTTGTGATTAAATAAAACCGCACTTATAAAACTAAAAACTGCCTTTTCGCAAGCTCAGTATTTGCCTTAGCCTAAAGCCCAGTATATTCCCTAAAGCCTAACCCTTAACTACTTAGACTTTCTAACTACGCCTGGCATATTATCTAACTGAGATTGAAGATAACTACTGGTTGAGTTTAAACCTGCTACCAATAAATCCATGCTGTTGTACTGCGCATAAAGGCGCGACTCTAACGACTCCATTTTACGTGCAAACGATACCCGTTCGTCATCAATCCCACGAAGCTGACCTTCTTTACTCTCTATTCTGTTTTGAATTAAACCATCAGACTTAGTATAAAAGTTCATTAACTCATCAAACGATTGGGCAAAGCCGCCTTCGTCTTTATTTTCACCAATAAAAAACTGCTGCACTAAATCAACATCATTTTTTACTTGCTCATCTAAGCGTTCGCTATCTAAGCTTAATTTACCATAGCGGTCGGCCTCGACACCTAACTGCGATAGCGATAAAGAGTTACCATCGCCTAAGTCAACACTGTTGGTAATTTCTTGCCTTAACTTTGACATAACACCACGTAGCAGAGAATCACCCGCCATTACGCCAGCACCATCTTCGCCAGATTTACCTAAGTTTTTACTTAGTTCTAACAGCTCGTTATAGCTTTTAATAAAGCTATCTAGCCCTGCTTTAATATTATTGTTATTTTCTTTAACGGTTAGCTTACTTAGGTCATCGTCAACACCTTGTGCTTTTTTAGCGGTAATAGTCACGCCATCAATCACGTTTTTAAATTCGTTAGTACTACTAGTTACTGTTACTGTGCCGTCAATAGTTATTGACGCATCAACAGCGGCAACTACTTCGCTCACATTTTTTATTCCTGCAGGTGCAGGATCAAACGCTAAACGCGAAAGGCCTAGGGTATCGGTGTTATTAGCATCGTCATCGGCCACTGCTATTTTAATTTGGTTTTCAAGCCCACTGTTTTGAGCCGAAAACACTAAGCGCTGGCCAGTATCATCGGTAATTATGGTGGCGTTAATGCTTTTGTTATCTTTACTGTTGTTTATTGCATCGCGCACTTCGCTAAGTGTTGCAGTGTTTGATACTGCAATATCAAAACTATTATCGCCCGAGCTTAATGTCATGGTGCCAGCGCCAACAGGGTTGGTGGCATCAAATGCACTCGACATTATTTTATGCTCAGTGGCTAAATTATTTACTTTTACTGAGTAGCCACCTGGTTGGGCGTCTTTATCTGAGCTAAGCGATATAAAATCATCACTACCCGATGTCGTACGTTTTTGATAGTTATCAACGTCGCCTAATGCACTCATCGACTCTTGTACTTTTTCAAGGGCAGCTTTAAGCGCACCCACAGCGGAAATATCGGTAGTTAAGTTAGCTTCTTTTCTATTTAAACGTGATTCAAAAGGCGCTTTTTCGGCATTAACCAATGCACCTACAATTTCAGATACTTGTAAGCCTGAACCTAAGCCAGTAAACGAAATAGCCATGTTTATACCCCTTTACACTATTAAATAAAAAACAAAAAACTTAAAAAACGCAGCTGCTATTTAGTTATATACCTATACCGTTTGGTCAATTAATAAACCCGCAGTTTCAGACAACTTAGACACTAAACTTAACACTTCTTCCGAAGGGTATTGTTTAATTACATCGCCAGTGGCTTTATCGAGCACTTTAATTACATCGCGGCCTGAATCTTCATCAACTTTAAACTGCAAACTACGGTTCATTTCGCCCATAAAATCCTGCAATTGCTGCGCCACTTTTTCAAGCTGTTCACGCTCTAGCGGTTGTTGCTGCTGCGTAGCAGTGTCTGCATTACTTTGATACTGCTGTGCTTGTGAAGCACTTTTTTTAACATCGTCAATAGCGCCAGCAGTTAATACTGCACTGACTTGCCCTGCTTTACTTTCGCTAGCTTGCCCTGCGTTACTTGCTGTTACTAAAGCTTCTGCGCCTGAGGTAATTGTATTCATAACGCCTCCTAAATAGTTTTAAACATTGTACACTATTTATAAATTAGCTTAATTTAGCAAGTTAAACGACAAAAGGAGATGAACAAAGCCATCTCCTTTTTTAAATTACTAATACTGACTTTTGGTATTAGTTAGCTATTAACCTAATAAGCTAAGTGCTGCTTGTGGCAACTGGTTCGCTTGCGACAAGATAGACGTACCCGCTTGTTGCAATATTTGGTTTTTAGTCATTTGCGCTGTTTCTGTTGCAAAGTCTGTGTCTTGAATACGGCTACGTGATGCAGATACATTTTCTTGAATATTAGCAAGGTTACTGATTGTGTGACCAAAACGGTTTTGTACAGCACCAAGGTCAGCACGTTGCTCATCAATCTGGGCGAGTGCACCATCTATGATATCAATAGCGCTTTGTGATCCAGCTTGTGTTTCTAAGTTAACTGTTTCAACACTTGTGAATACCGCTTGAGCTGTTACAGCGGTTTCAGTACCGTCTGTTACGGTAAAGTCAGTATCAGATGATAATGTAATAGTTTCTTTTGCAGCTCCCGTCGCACTAAGAGTTGGTGTTGTTGCGTCAGATTCTGTAACTATAGTTGCAACACCATTTGCATTAGTAAATGTAACCGTTTCTGCTGTAGCACCAGTAGTTGTGCCATCTCCATCATCATAATCGCTGAATTTAATATCAGTACCATCAGCTTTAGTTAATGTAAGCGTACCAGCGTCATTGGTTGCTATTATACTCCCATCACCAAATGCTGCATTAATAGCAGTAACTGTTGCATCAACATCAACACCTGCAGTCACCGTCTTATCGTCTAATTTGAAAGTACCTCCATCAGCAAGTGCGCTTAGTGTTGCAGTAGTTTCATCTGCTGAAGTTAGTGAAGCTGTAACGCCATGTACAGCGGTTGCAGCATTTATAGCATCGACAGCAGTATCTCCGTCAGCATTAGCGGCTACTGTTATTGTCGTACCACCTATAACAACATTACCTGTACGAGCATCAGCAAGTTCAGTACTAGCTACATTCGAACCTATTTTGTCTGCTGCAGTACTACTTAAGCTAACTTTAATTATTTCGTTAGCGTTTGATCCAACTTGGAAGTCTCTAGAACCAAAAGTGCCATCTAGTAACTGCTGACCACCAAACGAAGTAGTGTCAGAAATACGGGTTAATTCAGACTGTAATGCTGATACTTCTTTTTGCAGTGATTCACGGTCTTCTGTAGAGTTTGAACCATTTGCAGATTGTAATGCTAGTTCACGCATACGTTGAAGTATATTGGTTGACTCACTCATAGCGCCTTCAGCGGTTTGAGCCATTGAAATACCGTCGTTAGCATTACGCTGCGCTACACCCAAACCATTAATTTGCGATGTTAAACGGTTTGAAATTTGCATACCTGCCGCGTCATCTTTTGCGCTGTTGATGCGCATACCTGATGATAGACGCTCCATTGATGTTGCTAAATTAGAACCTGATTGCGATAGGTTACGCTGAGCGTTTAGTGAAGATACATTTGTGTTTACTGAAATCATAATAAAACTCCTGATTACTTTCGTAATGTTGCTATTTTAATTTAACCAAGAGCTGTCACAAATTGTATGCTCAGCTCCGTACTGATTAAGTTAACGGCAGGAGGTAAATTATCTTTAGAAGTATTTTGAAAATAAATTAGTTTATTTGTTTAATAAAACATAACTAGCTGTTTTAAAATAAAAATAGTTTTTTATTAATTTTTATAACGCATAAAGTTACGTTTAAAATAATTTTTCCTATCCCAAAAAACAAAAAAACGCACTTCAAATTGAAGTGCGTTTATATAAACAGTTACTAGTAAACTAAATAATTAGCCACCTAATAAGCTAATGGCTGCTTGCGGTATTTGGTTTGCTTGCGAAAGTATTGACGTACCCGCTTGTTGCAATATTTGGTTTTTCGTCATTTGTGCAGTTTCAGTAGCAAAATCAGTATCTTGAATACGACTACGTGACGCCGATACGTTTTCTTGAATATTAGCAAGGTTACTAATTGTATGCCCAAAGCGGTTTTGAGCCGCACCTAAGTCAGCTCGTTGTGAATCAATACCAGCTAAGGCTGCATCTATAACTGCTAGTGCATTTTGAGACCTTTCAGGTGTGCCTACATTTACCTTAGCAACACTATCCAAAGTAGATGTTGTTGAACCAACAATCTGACCCATTCCAGTTACATTAAAATTATCCGATGCTGTTAGGTTAATTTGAGAATCAATAACAACTCCACCAGCTTGTGCTACGTCACCGTTTAATGTAACCGTATTCGTAGCCCCTCCAACAATCATCACTCCCGCTACATCGTTTTCTTCAATTTTAACACTATTAGTATCTTTATCATATGTTGCATTAACACCTGACTTCCCAAGATCTGATGCAAGCTCCTTTAAATCCCCTTTATATGAGGATAAATCAAAGGTATCTTCACCAACGGTTAATGTTCCGGTATCACCAGACGATAAGCCTGCAATTGTGGCTGTCACACTAGTTTGAGCTTTGATACCAGTACCTTTATCATTAATTAAAACTGCTGTTGCTTGTGCATCCGCCGCAGCTAAACTAATTGAACCTGAATTCCCCAGTGGGCCAGATAATGTAGCAGTACCTTCAGTGTTTGCTGTAAAGCTCGTTCCTGATTTTTGTGTATTAGTATAAGTAGTACCAGCCGTTTTTATAGCATCTTGACCTATAGTATCCGCTGCAATATTTCCTAACGAAATACTAATAGTTTCATTCGCATTTGCACCAACTTGAAAAGCTTTAGTACCAAAGTCACCATTTAATAACTGCTGCCCACCGAAGGAAGTAGTCGTAGCAATTCGAGTTAATTCTTCCTGTAGTGCACCGACTTCTTTTTGTAGCGCTTCTCTATCATCTGACGAATTTGAGCCATTAGCTGATTGCAGTGCTAGCTCACGCATGCGTTGTAGGATATCAGTCGAAGTCTGCATCGCGCCTTCTGCTGTTTGTGCCATTGAAATACCATCGTTGGCATTTCGCTGAGCAACCGCTAAACCATTTATTTGCGATGTTAAGCGGTTTGAAATTTGTAGACCTGCTGCATCATCCTTTGCGCTATTAATACGCATACCAGAAGACAGTCGCTCCATTGAAGTGGCTAAACCCTGACCTGATTTAGTTAAGTTACGTTGTGCGTTTAGTGACGACACATTAGTATTTACTGTTAATGCCATTTTACCATCTCCGAGTGTTGAACAGGATGTGGTTCAAAATGCTTTTGCAGGAACCACTATTAGATGCTGTTAATAAAGCAGGTTTTGTGCCAACTAACTCAACAAAACCAACCCATTGTTTTAAAAGCAAAATATAAATATTAAACTTAGTTTTAGAGCGAAAGTGAGCTTTATAATGGAAGGTTAATAAATAGTGACAGTTTTTTGCCGCTTGGTTTAGTGGGGATATTCGGGGGGCGATTACCGGGGTATAACATGTTTTTACTTTAGTGTATTTAGCTTCTAAGAGCGCAGCGCCTCATAACCTTTTTGTGAATAAATTTACTAAACCCATTTGCACAAAGAACAGTAAATTTCAGATAGTCGAAAACCAAAAAGCGCGGTATAAAACCGCGCTTCCATCAACAAAAACGCCTAGCTTGGCTTGTTTTTGCCTAAAACCTGACACCTAAAACCTGCTCTTTCACACCGTGCTTGGCTAATTTCTACCTAAAACCTGATACCTAACACCTCAAACCTGCTCTTTCACACCGTTCTTGGTTAATTTTTGCCTAAAACCTGATACCTGACACCTGACACCTCAAACCTGCTCTTAACCTTTAAATATAATCAAATAACGAAAGTTTAGCTAAGCGGCCAAAGGTGGCTTGCGATGCTTGGAGTGCGGTTTCTTGCTGAGTGAGTTCGCTAATTGCAGCGGCCATATCTACTTCAAGAAGGCTTGAACGATTACTTTGATTTTGAATGTCTAACGCAGAGTTAGAGTCGGTTACTCTTTCTAGTACATTCATCCGCCCACCTAAACTCGCTTGGGTAAACACAACTTGTTCGCTGGCATTTTGTAACTGCGTTACGCCATCGTTAAGGACTTGCTGAAAATCATCCCCCGCAAGCGTGCCATTATTTAAACCTGTAATTAAGCCCTGTAGCGTATTAAGTGCATTTTCTTTGTGGGGTTTTTCTAGGCTAAAATCGAGCTGCTGCCCAGGTGCAGCGCCGGTTAGCTGAATTTTCATTCCGGCAAACTCAATTGGCTCGTCGGTTACATTTCCGCTAACAGGTGGTACTTGCGCTACTCCATCACGTAAAATTTCATACTGCTGTGGATCGCCTGGGTTAGTACCAGCAGTAACCATTACATTAAAAGTATTTGCTGTGGCTGACACTAAAGGGTCTGGATCAGGGTTATATTGCTCTTTATGAAACTGATCGAAAACACCTTGTTTATCTACATAAACAGAACCCGTAAGCGTACTTGATGCATCGCCTGTGTTAGATGCTACATCGAGGCGTGCATTGGTTTTTTCAAAGGTGTCGTAGCCGTTGTCGCTAGATTTAATCGACACACCTTCGGCAATAGTAATTTTATGCTGGCCTTGATCGCCTTGGTAATTGTACTTGCCGCTAGCGGCATCAAACTGATACGGTTGCGTGCTGTCTTGGTAGCCTGAAAATATGTATTTACCGTCTTCTGAACGGGTGTTCATTAAATTAGCTAACGTTTTTTGTATTTCGGTTAGCTCCGACGCTAACGACTTTAAGTCGTCTTTACTGTATGCGCCATTACCTGCTTTTAAGGCAATATCTTTAGCTGCTTGAATACTTTCGTTAATACCTTGCAGTACGCTTTCTTCGGTTTTGAGTCGGCCATTGAGCTGGTTAATGTTTTTTGTATATTGCTCATTGCTTTGTATTTTATTGGTATACAGCATAGCTTGCGATATATCGGCAGGCGCTTCTGAGGTAGATAAATACTTTTGCCCAGTATTTACTCGCTCTTGTGCGTTTGCTACGCCATTTTGATTTTGTAGTATTTTATTAATGCTATTTTGATACATTAAGTTATTTGATAAACGCATAATTACCTCGTGGCACTAAGTAAAGTGTCAAAAATAGAACGTGCAGCAGAAAGCACCTGAGCTGAAGCCGCGTAAGATTGTTGAAAGCGCAGCAAATTAGCTGCTTCTTCGTCAAGGTTTACCCCAGATAACGACTCGTACCATGCCTCTGACTGCTGTGCGAGTGCGTCGAATGCTGCGCCGTTTGTTTTAGCTTGGCCTGTTACCACGCCAATGTCGGTTACTAATCCGGCATACGCTTGGTTAAACGTTTTATGGTTATCGGCATCTGAGCTTGAAACAACATTTTGACGCACCAAGTCACCGTTTTGTAACTCGGCTAACTTTAAGCCATTGCGGTTATCGTCAAAGCCGCCTTTGTTAAACTCTAACGTAAAGCTATCGCCTGTGGCTGGCGAGCCTTCAATATCAAAGTCAAAACCATAACCGTCATAAGGAGCACCAAGGCCAGCCAAAACATTTTTGCCTGGTGGTGCAATAGCAATTGGCACATTAGCGCCGTTTCCATCGCTAATTAAGTAATCATTTGTACCCGCTGCTTTAACAATGGTTATATCTCCATTAGCGAGTGCAGGTGGAGTGGTAGTTGTAAAGCCACCAGCGGTAACACTACTCACACTGCCTGCAGAAATAGCGCCACTACCGGTATTATTTATGTCATCGGCGGTGCGTATTGGCGATGCTAACGCTAGGTCTTCACCGCGCCCAGTTGTTAGCGATATATTTGCTGCGGCTTCTGAATTGAGCTTAATTTGAAATTTATCGCCTTCATTACCTGCACCAGCCATAGTTAACTGCAAACCAAATAAATCAACACCTGGGTTATTTGCCGAGTTAATTTCACCGCCTACAAATGTTGCTGTTGTAGCGGCGCCTAATGGCTCGCCTTTATTATCTACTGGCTGAATACTCACTTCGTTTGGGTTTGCGGTATAAGTCACAATAAAATCACTGGCTGGTAAATTACTACCTTTACCGGGTTCTACTGTTGCACTAACACCCGCACCGCCGGTGTTAGCTTGATAGGCAAACCCTTTTGCCGTAGGTATATTGAATATATCGCCGCCCAATTTACCGTTAGCATCCATTCCCAAACGGTTTTGCTGGTTAAATGCATCTGCTAACGCTAAACCCATTTGGCCTATTTGATTTTGCGCAGGTACTAAAATATCGTCTCTGAAGGCAAGTAAACCACCTATTTTGCCTTTTAATTTACTGGCATCAACTTCAAGCGGCACAGCTTTGCCGCCATTTACATCTAAGCGCAGTTCTTTAAAATTTGGATCCGGGTCGCCGCGCATCGAAAACAAGTTAAACGAGCCGTTTTGCATTACAACCGCTTCACCGCTACCCATAAAAACGAGCTTTTCACCATTGGGGCCGTCAAGCGTTTCAATGTCGATTAACTCTGATAAATCGCGAATCGCTTTGTCGCGCTCGTTATATGTGCCGCTTGCAGCAGATGCGTTGTTAGTACCATTAACACCAGCAATTTGTTGGTTTAACGATCCTATTTTTTGAATTAAGGTGTTGGCTTCATCGGAGAATATTTCGAGCTGTTCATTTACAACATTTTTTTGATCCAGCACTATTCCCGACAATCTATCCATTTGGCTTATTAAGCTGTCGGCGTTAGTCATTACTAACGAACGTGCAACCGTTGACGATGGCTGATTAAGCGCTTCTTGCACGTTATTAAATAACGAGTTAATACCAGTCGATAAGCTATTCGCTTCTTGCGAAAATAACGTGTCTACCCGGTTTGCTTCACTTACAAACTGATCAAAAAACGTTTTATTTGAGGTGTCTCGGTTTAATTGTTTTTGTGCAAATTCATTAAGTAACCTGTAGGTATTACCTTTGCCAACTTGATTGTCGATCATGGTGCCATGCTCTGTACGCTCGCGCACATAGCCGTCGGTATTTACATTGGCAATATTTTTACTGGTTGTTTGCAACAGATCAGTGTTTGCTCTTATTCCTGAATTAGCAATGTTTAATAAATTAAACGACATGTTACTTTACTCCTTGGCGGATCACGTTTGTTGCAATATTTTTAAGCTCGCTACTGTTAAGTACGCGCTTTATTTTATCCGCATAATTTGGGTCTGTTGCATAACCGGCTTGTTGTAATGAGTCTAAAAACGCTGCCGGTTTGCCGGTATTTTGTAATGCTTGTTGATAGCGTGGGTTTTGAGTTAAAAAATCAACAAAGTCGTTTACGCTGTCTTTTATTGAGTCGTAAGCCCTAAAACTGGCTTGTTTTTTAACTGCAGCGCCTTGTTCAAACTCTAAAGTTACTTTGTTGGCTTTTTCGCCCTGCCAGCTTTTATCTGACTTAATATTAAATAAGTTATTTGAGCTGTTACCGTCGCTTTTATTAATAATATGCTTACCCCAACCGGTTTCAAGCGCTGCTTGAGCCACCATAACGGCAGGGTTTAAACCAATTTTTTTAGCCGCTGTTTTAGCATGCTCCCATACCGAACTTACAAACTCTTCGGCCGTTTCAAAGTTTGGCTTAGCTACTTCTGGATTTTCGGTATTCATAGCGCTTTTATCTACAGGCTCGGTTACGGCTTTTTTACGCTGTTGCTGCGGCAACTCTATGCCAGCACGCTGATCGCTTAAAAGATCGTTACTGGTTCTGAGTACTGAAGCTGGGGTGTAATTTTTTGCCGTAGGAGAGAGTTGCTGCACTATTAAGTCGGCAAGCCCTAATGAACCATTAGACGAGAGCTCTGATGAAAGTTGCTGATCGTGCATTTCTTCAAAAAACTTTACGCTACTTGAATTTAATGGGCTTTCTTTGTCTTCGAAGGCTTCGCTGGCTTTGCGCATACTTTTAAGCAACATTTGCGTAAATATGGCTTCAAATTGTGCCGCTGCTTTTTTGAGAGCCGCTTTTGAGGCATCACTAGACGCGTCGCCACTGTTTAGGGCGTCTTTACGCAAAGCGTTTAAGTTACCTAAATCAAAAAAGTTTTGCTTATCGAGGTGATTTGTTTCCATCAGCTTTTTGACACAATAATGAATAATGTATAAAGCAATGCAAAAATTGAGCCAGAGGGGAAGGTATTAAGCAAGATGCCATCGGTTACCAGCTTTTAAAACTGACCACCGATAGCATTACGTTGTTTTAAATTACAACTAGCTGGCCGTTTATTGCGCCGGCTTCTTTTAGGGCTTCTAGTATTGCCATTAAATCGCCAGGCGCGGCGCCTACTTCGTTTATAGCGCGTACTAGGTCATCTAAGCTCACTCCGGGGTTAAATACAAATGCCCGTGAGTCGTCTTGTTTTATATCTATAATACTTTGCTGGGTAACAACGGTATCGCCATCGCTAAAAGCATTAGGCTGCGATACGTTTAGCTGCTCTGCAATCGTTACTGTTAAGCCACCGTGAGTAATAGCAGCTGGTTGCAACTTTACATTTTTACCAATAACAATAGTACCGGTACGCGAGTTAACGATAATTTTTGCCGCTGTATCTGCTGGGGTAAACTCTAGGTTTTCGAGCGTTGATAAGTAAGACACGCGCTGCGAGGCGTCTCTTGGGGCAATCACTCTAATAGACGCTGCATCGAGTGCTTGGGCGCTATTTGGGCCTACTAAATCGTTTATGGTTTTTTCTAATCGCTTGGCGGTAGTAAAGTCTGGGCGATTTAAGTTAAAAGTAATATAGTCGTTTTGCATAAATGGGCTTTTAACTGCACGCTCGACGGTTGCGCCATTTGGAATACGCCCCACTGTTGGCGTGTTTATAACGACTTTACTGCCATCAAGCCCTTCTGCGCCTAAACCACCTACAATTAAACTACCTTGGCCAATAGCGTATACGTTGCCGTCGACCCCCTTTAAAAAGGTTTGTAGTAAAGTACCACCGCGTAAACTACCTGCACTACCAATAGATGATACGGTAATATCTATAGTTTGCCCGGGCTTTCTAAAAGGCGGTAGCTCTGCATGCACAGCAACCGCAGCCACGTTTTTAATTTTTGGTTTTAAGCTTGCCGGTAGCGTAATGCCAAAGCTGTTTAACATGCCTTTAAAGCTTTGCTCGGTAAATCGGCTTTGCTCGCCCGTACCAGGTAAGCCAACAACTAGGCCATAGCCTACTAATTGGTTTGAGCGTACGCCCTCAACCATAGACACATCTTTAATGCGCTCGGCCATGGCAGGAAGTTGCCAGCCAAGTAACACCATTAAACAAAAAACTTTAAATACATTCATAATGAATGTCCTCTAAAAAGGAAAAAGTGAGCTACTAAAAAAGCGTGTTAGCCAACCGGCACTTTGCGCTTCTTGAGTTTGCCCTTTGCCCGAATATTGAATTCGTGCATTAGCAATTCTATTTGACTGTACGGTATTGTCTGCAGTTACATCTTCTGGCCTTACTAATCCCTCTAAACGAATAAATTCTTCGCCCGAGTTTAACGTTAGCCATTTTTCGCCGCGAATAACTAAATTACCATTAGGTAAAACACGCATTACGTTTACCGATATATCACCGGCTAAACTATTTGACTGATTTGATTTTGAGTCGCCTTTAAATGACGCGTCACTGCCAATACCAAATTGAATGCTGTCGCCGCCAATATTTACCGGCAATCCGCCTAAACCAATAACGGGGTCGAGTTTTGCGTCTGACTGCTTATCAGTTTCTGTTTTTGCCGCTTTAGAGGCTTGCGTAGATTCTTGCAATTTAACTGTAATTATATCGCCAGTACGCAGTGCTTTTTTATCGGCGTATAAGTCGTTCGATAAATACGTATTAAACAGTGAGCCATTAGCAACTGCCGGTTCAACATTGGGTTCTGGGTACATGGGTGCGTAGTAAGGGTCGTCTTGTACTACATCACTATTTTGTGTAGACACACAGCCACTTAACAATAAAGTACCCGCTGCAAATAATATAATATTGCGCATAATAACCTCTAAAATATTATAATTGCTGATTGATGTAGCTCATCATTTCATCAACTGCCGAAATTACTTTTGAGTTCATTTCGTAAACACGCTGGGTTTCTATTAGGTTTACCAACTCTTCGGTTACGTTTACGTTTGACGTTTCTAGTGAGCCTTGAATAATAGTGCCTAGCCCATCAACCCCAGGGTTACCCTGCACCGGCGCACCACTTACTGCAGTTTCGGTGTAAAGGTTTTGCCCTATAGGCTCAAGGCCCGACGGATTAATAAAGTCACTAATGGTAATTTGCCCAATAACCACGTTATCGGCCTGCCCTGCAACACGTACAGACACTTCACCGTCTTGCGATACAGTTATTGATTGCGCGTCGTCGGGTACGTTCATTTCTGGTTGAACTACATAACCGGCACCCGAGGTTACAACTCGCCCGTCGCCATCGGTAGTAAATTGCCCGTTGCGCGAATAAGCAATATTGCCATCTGGCTGTAGTACTTCAAAAAAGCCTGAACCAGAAATCATCCAATCTAGTGAGTTTTCAGTAGTTAGCATATTACCTTGCGAAAAGTTTTTTTGGTTAGCTACCACTTTGGCACCAGCACCTAGCATTAAACCTGATGGCATTTCGGTATCTTGCGATGAGCGACCGCCTGGTTGATTAATGTTTTGGTATAGTAAATCTTCAAAAACGGCGCGGCTTTTTTTATAACCAACTGTACTGGCGTTGGCTAAGTTATTTGAAATAACCGAAATGTCGGTTTGTTGGGCGTCAAGCCCTGTTTTACTGATCCACAATGCTGGATTCATAATCGTGTCCTCATTTTAAAGTTAAACTATGCGCAACAGCTGATCTTGCGATTGATCTATTTCTTCTGCTGTTTTCATTAGCTTTACTTGTAATTCAAATTGGCGTTGATGGCTGATCATATCGACCATTTCGTGTACCGGATTAACGTTCGACATTTCTAATGCGCCGCTTATCACTTGTACGTTAGCTGAGGTTTCAACCGTTTGATTTGGTTTTGGTCTAAATAAACCATCGTTACCTTTTTCAAGTGTTGAGTTATTTGCCTCAACCACTTTTAAACGATCAACCTCTTCTAAAAAGTTAGCCGGCGCGCCTTGTGGGCGTACTTGTATGGCACCGTCTTTACTAAATTCTATTTTTTCAATCGGGACTGGCAAAATAATAGGGCCGCCTTCGCCAATTACTTGACGACCACCGCTGGTGACTAACATGCCTTCGGCGGTAATGTTAAGCGTACCTACTTTTGTATAAGCTTCGTTGCCGGAGGCGTCTTGTACACTCAGCCAGGCATTATCGCTCATGGCAATGTCGAGCTCGCGACCGGTTTGCTGTATGCCACCCGATGTCATGTTTGAACCTGGGCGCTCTTCCATAGAAAACACCCGCGATGGCAAACCTTCACCAAACGCTTGCATAGATCGAGCTTGGGCAAAGTCGGCTTTAAAACCTGTGGTATTTGCGTTCGCCAAATTATTGGCTTTAAGGGCAAGCCCCATTAAGCTTTGCTTAGCGCCAGACGCGGCAATGTAGACCATTTTATCCATAACATCGACTCACTTAAAAATCTCTGTAAGAACAAATGCAATATATGCGCCATTGTTAAATACAGCAGTAAAACTGCACCGCCAAGCAATGTGGTATACCGCCGGTAGCTGCAGAAATTATAGGGATGAGGTTCTAGGGGCTAGGTTCTAGGTTGATACCTGACGCCTCAAACCTGCTCTTTAAATTTCTACCTAAAACCTGATACCTGACGCCTAAAATCTGCTCTTTAAATTTCTACCTAAAACCTGATACCTGATGCCTCAAACCTGCTCTTTAAATTTCTGCCTAAAACCTGATACCTGACGCCTCAAACCTGATCTTATAAACAAAAAAGGCTGCAATTAAGCAGCCTTGAATATTCAAATTAATAAATTGTGCTTTATCTAATTTGTAGAATACTTTGCTGAATTGTTGAGTTAACTTCCAGCGCTCGCGAGTTTGCTTGGAAATTACGCTGTGCGCTAATTAAATCAACTAGTTCGTTAGTTAAGTTTACGTTTGACTGCTCAAGCGCTGATGAGTTGATATTACCTAAGGTGCCAGAACCTGGTTCACCAGCAATAGGCTCGCCTGACGCTATACTCGCTTTCCAACCTGTGCTGCCCACTTGTTGTAAACCTTGCGAGTTTGAAAAACGCACCATAGCCACTTGGCCTAAAAATGTTGAGTCGCCATTACTGTACGAAGCCACAACTTTACCGTCGGCGCCAATATCAATACCCGCTAAACGGCCAACCGTTGCACCGTCTTGCTCAAGTGCTTTTACTTCAAAGCGACTCGCGTATTGAGTAGGTACTTTATTAGCTGTACCGGTCTGATCGCGCCAATTTATAGCTATGTCGGATGGGAAAGTAGCGCCATTACCTAATAAATCCGAAAGACCACCAGCAACATCATCCCCAGACTCTATTCCTATAGGATTAAACGTATTACTTAGATTATCTTCACCATCTGTTTTCAATGGTAAGCCATTAGCACTAAACTGAAGTGTACTAAGAGCTGTATAGGGTAAGTCTTCAGAACCATCTTGTTTAACACCATCTTTACCAAATGATTTACCGTCTAGTGTTGCATGAACTTCCCACTTATTAGCGTCTTCATCAGGATCCGTAGATTCTTCGGCTTCTTTTTTTACAAAAAACAGCTGCAATACATGTGGCTCACCGAGTGAGTCATATACGGTTGTTGAGGTTGATGAATTATAAGTTGCACTTTCTGAAGGGTTAAACGCAATTGTAGGTGCAATTGATCGTGAATCTAAATTAAACGAGCTATACACACTCGAAGTAGCACGCGGCGATCCTGACGAGTCAGGTATTTGTAAAGCCGATGAAGTACTTAAACTCACTGATGTAGTATCGCCTGTTGAAGGGTCAACCGGAAAGCCTTGTAAAAAGCTGCCATTTGCATCTACCACAAAGTTGTCTTTGTTTAACTTAAATGCGCCGGCACGTGTGTAAGTAAAATCTTGCGCGCCTAGGTCTTGGCTGGTTGCAAAGTAACCTTCACCGGTAATCGCTAAATCTAACGAGTTATTGGTAAACTGTAATGATCCTTGATGAAATTGTTGTGCAACCATAGTCGTTTGCACGCCGTCACCATTTTTTGTTTTACCCGAACTAAATACCGACGATGCATACACGTCAGCAAATTCTGCGCGCGACTCTTTAAAACCCGTAGTATTTACGTTGGCTATATTATTTGCCGTAACGTTTAAATCTTTTTGTGCGGCAGCAAGGCCGGATAATGCAATATTGAAGCTCATAATTGACCTCTAAACTATTTAATTTTTAGCCCGCTGGCTAATGAATCTTTTACGCGATTTCTGCAACATCTGTCAGCCTAACCGCACCTTCTTTAGTGTTAATAATGATGCCATTTGCACCATTAATATTCACACTCTCAATATTTTTAAAGGTAGCAATTGGCAGGCTCGAAAACTCACCATTAGTACTCCCCTCGGCTTTAATTTTATATTCACCAGGGGGTAGGCGCTCACCTGCTTCATTTTTACCATCCCATGCAAAACGCACTGCACCTGCTGGTTGCGAGCCTAAATCTATAGTTCTAACTAACTGCCCAGACTCGTCTTCAATTCTAAGCTTTAAGCTTTCAACTGGCTTTTCGGCAACAACTGAGCCTCGTGCATCACCTGCTGCATTTAAATCTAGCGTGTCAGACTCTAAAAGCGCCTGCTTGCCTACTAATGTAGAAGCTTGTAGTGCTGAGTTTGATGTCATTGATGCAGCTAAAGATTCAAAGTTTGAATTTAAATTTGAAATTCCCTCAGCCATAGTAAAGCTAGTCATTTGCGCAATCATCTGATCGTTATCAGCCGGTTTACTCGGATCTTGAAACGACAGTTGCTGCGTTAGTAATGAGAAAAAATCTTCTTGGGTTAACGCATCACTCTTGTCTTTACTGGCTGCTTGTTTTTCTTGCCACCGTAAAGAGTCTAAATAGGATGAAGATGTACTAATATCGTTACTCATAACCTACCCTCTGTTACCGCTGGCCTAGCAGCAGTGTTTTACTTAACATTTGCTTTGCTGCATCGGCAACTTGCACATTTGTTTGATACGAACGAGAGGCAGAAATCATGTTTGCCATCTCCTCAACAACATTAACGTTGGGTTTATAGATATAGCCATTTTCATCCGCACTTGGATGGTTTGGGTTATATTCAATTTGTAATGGTTTGTTGCTCTCAACAATCCCTAATACTTTAACGCCAACAGCGGAGCCCTGTGGATTACTTGCTGATGCTGAAGCTTTAGTAAGCTCAGCAGCAAATACAGGTTGTCGCGCTCGGTAAGTTTTATCCTGAGAAGAACTAATAGTATTCGCATTAGAAATATTACTTGCGGTGGTGTTTAAACGCACATTTTGTGCGCTCATACCAGAACCAGCAATATCAAAAACATTATATAAACTCATAATTATTATCCTTGGCTACCGAGTGCTTTTTTCAGACCTTTAAATCTGCCGCTTAAAAATTGCAAGCTGGCCTGATACTCCATAGCATTCTGTGCATACAAGTTTCGTTCCACCTGTATATCAACTGAGTTGCCATCACCTGTATCTGGTTGATTTGCATTACGAAACATTTCTGAACCACCTACTTCTTTACTACCACCGGCAATGTGTTTACTGTTGGTTCTAACCATACTATTGCCGCCTTGTTGGTGTGACTTTGCCGTTTTTAGTGCAGAGGCAAAGTCTATATCTTTTGCTTTATAGCCCGGCGTATCAGCATTAGCGATATTGGTAGCGAGCATTTCGGCTCTTTGCGAACGGATCAACATAGCGTGCGGGTGCACAC
This sequence comes from Pseudoalteromonas sp. SCQQ13, assembly GCF_015864415.1. Lineage (NCBI taxonomy): Bacteria > Pseudomonadati > Pseudomonadota > Gammaproteobacteria > Alteromonadales > Pseudoalteromonadaceae > Pseudoalteromonas > Pseudoalteromonas sp. SCQQ13. Next base: position 188,681 of record NZ_JADYXG010000003.1, read on the forward strand.
CAAGCGCTTTATCAAAACTGATAGCCATAACCATCTCCAAAAAATTGACTTAGCTTGAACAAAGCAAGAAATAAGCCATTTAACTAATTTTTGTTTAAAGTTATTTACTAAGCTGATTAAACATAGCTATTTAAAGTGCAGATTTTAGGGAGATTTTAAGGCAATAAGTAAATTGATATGAGCCAATACAGTTATTATAAAAAATGCCAGCAGTTAAAAACTCTAAAGCACATTTGCACAATGGATGCGAATGGGACTAAATGAGCAGTGATTTAAACAGATAATTTATCTATTTTTTCTTCTCTAAAGCGCTGCGCCCTCTTAGCCTCTTTGTGAATAAAGCATTTAAATATTATTTTGCACAAAGAGAAAACAATGAGGGGAAATGAGGAGTAACTTAAACATATAATCTAGTGGTTTTACCTCTCTAAAGTGCAGCACTTCATATCCTTTTTGTGGATATGTATGTTCGCTTAAACATATTGGCACAATGCGCTTAAAATAAGGGGAGGTGCGAAGCTATAACTTATACGCAGTGCTTGGTAATACACAAAGCTTGGCTAATTACTTGCTTATCGCTAAAACGAAAAACGACGCTAAATGCGTCGTTTAAAATAATGCTTAAAATGTGCAAACTGCTCGCACTTCACCACACTTGCAGTTATTTCTTTTGATAAATGATACCAGGGTTACATCTAACCATATCAAAATCATTACTTAAACCGCTCATTGATTCCGACGCACCTAAAAGTAAATAACCTTTAGGATTAAGTGCTTGAGAAAATTTAGCAATAATTTTTGCTTTTACTTCTGGTGCAAAGTAAATCAACACATTGCGGCAAAATATAATATCAAACTTGCCTAAAAGCGCGTATGAGTCGAGTAAATTAAGGTGTCTAAAGTTAACCTGCTTTTTTATTGGATCGATAACCTGAGCCATACCATTGCCGCTGTCTTTAAAAAACTTTTTGCGGCGTTCGGCCGAGAGCCCTCTTGCTAGTGCTAACGCGTCATACTCGGCGTGTTTACACATATCCAGCATAGTATTTGATATATCGGTAGCCACTATTTGCGCTCCCATGCGTAAAACCCCAGGAGAACTTGTCTGAAACTCAGCAACCGACATAGCAATTGAATATGGTTCTTGACCAGAAGAGCTTGCCGCAGACCATATTTTTAATGGTCTGTTAAGCCCTTTAAACTCTGGAAACAGTTTAGTTTTTAATAACTCAAACGGATATTGATCTCTAAACCATAGGGTTTCATTGGTGGTCATTGCATCAACCACTGCAGCGCGTAATTGGCGCTCATGCAAACCCAAGGTTTTATTTACTAGCTGTGACAAAGACTCAACATTAAATCGCTTCATTAACGGCGCTAAACGGCTTTTAACCAAGTATTGTTTGTTTTCGCCTAATACAATACCGCACTGTTGTTCTAAAAATAAGCGAAATTGATCGTATTCACTTTGCTGTAAATCTTTACTATTCAAATCAATAACACCTATATTTATTAATCACAATGAACCCATTTTCTTACTGCTGTTGCGAGTTCGTCGGGATTAAATTTTGCAATAAAGTCATCTGCACCTACTTTTTCAACCATGGCCTGATTAAACACGCCACTTAACGAGGTATGTAAAATAACATGTAATGGTGCCAATTTAGGATCGGCTTTTATTTCGGCGGTTAATGTATAGCCATCCATTTCAGGCATTTCTACATCCGAAATAAGTAACCCTACACGTTCTGTAATATCGTTTACGCAGTCATGTTCGGCTATTTCTTTTAATCGCTTAAGTGCTTCTTTACCATTTTTGGCAAGCTCAGTTTGAACGCCAAGTGGCTCTAATGCTCGCTTAACTTGGTTTCGTGCTACTGCTGAGTCATCGGCAATAAAAACAATTCGCTCGCCTAAATCTTTTTTAATGTCACCTTGTGTAGCCGCAACATCGGCACTTACTTCGGTATTAACTGGGCAAATTTCGTTTAATATTTTTTCTACATCTAAAATTTCAACTAATTCGTTTTCTATTTCAGTTACAGCAGTTAAGTAAGAATACCGGCCTGCACCTGGCGGTGGCGGCATTATTTTTTCCCAGTTCATATTTACAATACGCTCTACACCGCCAACTAAAAAGCCTTGAACGGTACGATTATATTCAGCAATAATTATAAAACTGTCTTTAATATTTTCAATTGGACGCCCACCCACAGCCATAGAAAGGTCGATAACCGAAATAGTTTGGCCGCGAATATGGGCAACACCACGAATGTAAGCATTTGATTTTGGCATATTGGTAAGAGGAGGACATTGCAGTACTTCTCTCACTTTAAACACATTAATCCCAAAACGCTGACGCCCTCTGAGTTTAAATAGTAGTAGCTCTAAGCGGTTTTGCCCCACCAACTGGGTTCGTTGGTTTACTGAGTCTAAAATACCTGCCATTCAAATCTCCTAAAAAACAAACTATACGGAACGATAATTGCTTTGAATCTATAAAGTCACATAATACAACGGGAGCGTCTACTTTTTGACGCTAAATATTTATACCCTGTTTTAACCTATAAGCATAGCCGAAACATTATGAGTTTGTTAAAAAAAATCAGAAGATACAGTGTTTTTTATGTTCTTACTAGCCTCTGTTTAACTTTGCCTTTAGAGGCAAAAGTATTTAGCAAAGACATATTACAACAAATGGCTATAACTCATGTTGCTGCGCAAATTAACAACCTTGATGAAAATAAAATACAGCTTAGTGCGTTACCGCTCGACCCCCGCACTCCCGATCGCAGTTGCGAATCAGAGCCTGAGTTATTACTCCCCAGCGATCCGCCTTTTAATCGCCAAGTAACATTACAAATAAAATGTAACGACACTAACAACTGGGCCCAGTATGTACACGTAAGAGTAACCGAAACGGCTCCTGTTGTAGTTGCTAATGTAAATTTAGCTCGCGGCGAAGTAATAACTGCGGCGCATTTAAGTATTGAAATGCGCTCAACTCACTTTATCAGAGTACAATATTTAGATAACCCAGCATTATTAATAGGCAGCCGAAGTAAACGAAATATACGCAGCGGAATGCCACTTTTATTGAGCCAAATATGCATGGTGTGCAAAGGCGATGCTGTAAATATTAATGCTAATATTAAGGGCTTAAAAGTTAAAACAACCGGTATTGCACTTGAAGATGGTAGCCTTGGCGAGCAAGTTAAAGTGAAAAACAAAAAAACCGGTAAAGTTTTAAATGCACGCGTAGATGGTGTAGAGTCTGTACAAGTTAATATATAATTTAAATTTATACTAAAGTATCTTATGTATATGCCGATAACTTGGCATTAGTTGGGTAATATACAGGTTTATTATTATGGTCGGTCAAGTTAATAAAGGTAATCAACAAGCAAATGTGTTAACTAACACTAAGCAGCAAAAAGTTGATATACAAAGAGATAATGCAAATACGCAAGCTGCACAGTCTTCGGCGCCTAAAGCTGCCAGCGACTCTGTAAGCTTAACCCCGCAAGCTAAACAGCTAAAAACCCTGCAAGATAAAGCGCAGCAGTCTCCTGGTTTTGATACCGATAAAGTGGCAGAGCTTAAAAAAGCAATCACTGAGGGTAAATACCAAATAGACAGCGAAAAACTTGCAAAAAACCTAGCTGAATTTGAGTTTAACGTTTATGGCTGATCACAATAGTTTAATTACCATTAAACTAAATGAGCAACACAATTGCTTAGAATCACTTAATATTTTATTAAATGACGAGCTAACATCTATTGCCTCGCGCCGTGGTGAAGGTTTAAAAGAAATTGCCCAACAAAAAATGTCTTTTTTAACCACGCTAAGCAACCTCGATAAAGAGCTCAACAAGTTGATTGCCAATAACGATGAGCAAACAACCGAGATCACCGATTTAATTAAACTAATACGCAGCAAGCTTGAGCAATGCCAAAAGCAAAATGAAGTAAATGCCCACGCAGCGCATCAAGCACAATTAAGCGTTAAACAATTAAAAGATATTTTAATTGGTGCCCCCTCTTCTATGACCTACGACCAAGCCGGTAGTGTAATAAACACCGATAATAATTTGGTACGTAATTTAAAAGCTTAATTTAAAAGCTTAATTTAAAAGCTTAATTTAAAAACTTAATTAAAAATAACGTCCTACATAATAAAAAAGCCTTAACTGTTGATCAGCTAAGGCTTTTTTGTTTTTAGAGTTACTAACGTTTTTAGGGGGACTAGGGTCTTTGCAGCAGTGTGTTTGGTATTAAGGCAAGGCAGAGCCTATGTGGTGTGGTTATTCCCCATAAATAGGCGATAACGCAGCATTAATGCCAAACATGCGCTGCCCGAAGGGTTCTGCCTAGGAGCGATTGACTCTTTGTTGCTCGGTTTTTACTTAGCCCACTAGGTTACAAATCTCGCGCCGCGATTAAATCGCCCCTAGCTTGAACAAATTTTAATCCGCAAAGGTCAACAGACCCTAGTAATAAGTTACTTTTTTAACTTCTCGGGGTTTAATTTCGCCTATGTACAGGTCGTGCACGCGCTTCATATTTAGTTCAAGCTCAGTTATATAGGTGTCGTCTACCGCGTAGGCTTTTATAACTTGTGCGCCTTTAATAATGCCCTGCACTTTGCTTTGTAGGTAATCGTCTTGTGCTATTGAACCTGCAACTGTAGTACCTGCGGTAATTTGTTGCCCATACACTTGCTCTGCAAGCTCTCGATACGCTTCTAGCTTAGAAGCTTTAATAGCCATTAACTGCTTTTGCGACTTATTAACACCCGATTGCAGGCTAATAGGTGCATAACCCACGGCTTTTAATACCGGGTAGTTGTTTGGCTCTACATATTTGTATTCAACGTGCTTATCAAACATATTGCTACAACCGCTTAAGGTTATGCATCCTAACGTGATAAGTAATGGCATTACTCGCATAGTACCTAGCCCTAAAAAACAAATTAAATAATTATACGATACTTATGCAGGTTTAATGCCATTGACACTTAAGTGGTATTTACTCACAAATAATATTGGTACGCTCCTTGCTGTATAACTTATGCTAATAGCTAAAATTTAACTGGAGTAAATGTATGAATTCGTTTTTATCATCGGTATTTGCAGGATTAAGCGCAACTGCTTTATTAACGTTTTCGCCTTTTACTGCAGCGCAGTGGTATGAATCGACCGGCCATGCACAAGTTAAAAGTAGCGATGTAGGCGCAGCTAAATCTGCAGCAATTAAAGATGCCATTACACAAGCGTTAGTGTTCTCTGGTGCGCGGGTAAGCTCGGTACAAACCTTAGTAGACGGCGTGCTAATGCAAGATCAGCTTAAAATAAGCAGCCATGGCGAAATTCAAAAAATAGAACTTGTGAGCGAAGAGCGTCATAATAATCAGCTAGCTATTACACTACGCTTAGATATTTTTGCGCAAACAGAGCAATGCCCACAAAGTAGTTTTAAAAAGTTTGTGGCCGTTACCCAAAGCCAGCTTAATCATCGTGAACAAGCCCGCATGGGTCAAATATTTGACATAGATAAAGCGGTTAGCAAAAATATTTATACCGCATTGCAAAAGTCAAAAATGAGCGCTGTACCAATCGCTTATTACAATAACGCTATAAAGGTCGATAAGTATTTTTCACAGCAACACGACTACTCTAATGCGCAACTAGAAGATATTTCCTCGCGTAGTAACGCGCAGTACGTTTTATTAAGCCAAATAACCAACCTATCAACTAGCGATAAGCTCAATAGCGACTATGCCTTTTGGCAAGACGAAAGCTATCAACGTAGTTACCAAATAGAGTTTACCCTTTTTGATGGCACTACTTATGAACAGCTTTGGCAAAATAGCTATAAAAACCAAGCTATTTGGCCATTTGAAAAAACCGCTATTGTTGATGTTAACAGTAGTATGTTTTGGCAATCACCCTATGGGCAAAGCATAAACGATATAAACCAAACGCTAAGTTACGATTTACAATCAGCTATGGCCTGCTTGCCTACTCAAGGAAAAATTATGCACCTTGATCAGGGCAACATAGTGATTAACTTAGGTAAAGCACATGGCCTTAAAAAAGGTCAACTACTTAGCATAGCACACCACAATTACCTAACAGACGCTTTAGGCAATACTATGCCGCATAAAGTAATTACCCTTAATAGCATTCGTGTTGAGCAGTTATATCAACAAAGTGCCATTGCGGTAAGCATTAATAATGCACCACTTCCGGGCGTGCAAATTAACGATATAGTCGAAATAGTTAGCCAAAACCTTTAATTCAACGATTTAGTTAATTTAGCCTTTAAATTAGGGTGAGCCGACAACCATTCACCCAATTGCTCAACCCCCGATAAATGCGGGTAATGCTTTCTACATGCAAATACTATATTGCGCTGCTGATTAGGATAAATAGCTAAATAATTAACCCCTACGCGCTCAGTACAAGCCAATTTAGGCACAAATGTAACCCCGTCATCCATAGCCACCAGCGCCAGTAATGTTTCTAAACTATTACCCTGATACTGGCTCGACACATTAACTCCTGCCGAAAAACAAAACTGTTGGGCTTGATCTTTAAAGCAATGGCCATCACTTAACATTAATAGGCTGCATCCTTGTAATTCGCGCAGCGCTACTTTTTTTTGCTGAGCTAATGAATTATCGTGTGATACAGCCACTAAAAAATCTTCTTTGTATAAATTAACGCTATGGTACTTTTTGAGCTCGGGTACATCAGCCAAAATTGCAAAGTCGAGCTCACCGTTATCTAGCGCTTCTAAAATTGTAGCGGTTTGCATTTCAATAAACGAAAAGCGACTATTAATAAACGCCTCTTTCATTGAAGTGAGTAATACCGGCAGTAAATAAGGCGCAATGGTTGGAATAATACCAATAGTTAACTTACCCTGTAGCGGCTCGTTTGACGTAGCAGCAAGCTCTTTAAGTATTTGTGTTTGTTCTAAAATAACATTAATTTGTGTTAATAAACGCTCGCCTTTAGCGGTTAATGTTACCTGCTTAGTAGAGCGATCAAATAAAGTAACACCTAGCTCCTGTTCAAGTTTTTTTACTTGGCCACTTAAGGTAGGCTGGCTTACAAAGCACGCATCGGCCGCTTTACGAAAGTGCTTAAAGTGCGCTATGGCTTTTACATACTCTAAATCTTTTAAGTTCATATTCATTACCAGGCTGATAGCTTATACCTATCACTTTAATACAAACAAACGATTGGAACTATATTTAAATCACCGCCATAATGGCTATCAACAAATCAAGAGGAACAAAAATTATGTTAAACAATATTGAAGGCAAAAAAATCCCAAGCGTTACATTTGCAACTCGTCAAAACGATGAATGGAAATCAGTAACAACAGACGACATTTTTAAAGGTAAAACGGTTGTTGTATTTTCACTACCGGGTGCATTTACACCAACGTGTTCGTCTACTCATTTACCACGTTACAACGAACTGGCTGGCGTACTTAAGCAAAACGGCGTTGACGAAATTGTATGTTTATCGGTAAACGACACCTTTGTAATGAACGCATGGGCTGAGCATCAAGAAGCGCAAAACATTACTTTACTACCAGACGGTAACGGCGAATTTACTGACGGCATGGGCATGTTGGTAGACAAAAACGACCTAGGTTTTGGTAAGCGCAGCTGGAGATACTCTATGCTTGTAAAAGATGGCGTGATCGACAAAATGTTCATCGAACCAGATTTACCAGGCGACCCGTTTGAAGTATCTGACGCAGATACAATGCTTGATTACATCAACCCTAAGCAAGCTAAACCAGAGCCAGTAACTGTATTTACTAAACCTGGTTGTCCGTTCTGTTCAAAAGCTAAAGCGCTTCTTACAGAAAAAGGCTTTGCATTTGAAGAAATTGTTATGGGCTCAGGCGCATCACTAACAAGCCTTAAAGCAGTATCTGGCCGTGAAACCGTTCCACAAGTATTTATTGGCGGTAAGCACATTGGTGGCTCAGACGATTTAGAAAAATACTTTGCTTAATTAATAATTTTGCTCAATTAGTAAATATAAATAGGGGCACTGGTTGCCCCTATTTTATAAGGAAAAAATAATGAAAGAATTGCAAACCGACGTTGTTGTTATTGGTGCGGGTACTGCGGGTTTAAGTGCTTATCGTAATGCTAAACAATTTACAAATAACGTACTTATGATCGAATCAGGCCCTTACGGCACTACCTGCGCACGAGTTGGTTGCATGCCGAGTAAATTATTAATTGCAGCTGCTGAAGCTGCGCACTCAATCACAATGGCACCTGCATTTGGTGTACATAGCTCTGCACCACGTATTAATGGTAAAGAAGTGATGGCACGCGTTAAAAGCGAACGCGACCGCTTTGCCGGATTTGTAGTAGAAGCTGTAGATGAGCTTCCAAGCGATGACAAAATTCGTGGCTATGCTAAATTTTTAGACGCAAACCGCATACAAATAGATGATCACACCATAATTACTGCTAAACGCTTTGTTATAGCAACCGGCTCACGCCCTTCATACCCTGGCGTATTTAATAATTTTGGCGACAAATTAATTATAAACGACGACGTATTTGACTGGGACGACCTTCCAGAATCGGTAGCCGTATTTGGCCCAGGTGTTATAGGCCTTGAAATTGGCCAAGCACTGCACCGTTTAGGCGTTAAAGTAAAATTATTTGGTGTTGGTGGTGCAATTGGCCCCCTTACCGACCCAGTAGTAAAAGACTACGCAAACACCGTATTTGCCGAAGAATTTTTTGTTGATACCGACTCAAACGTATCCGACATGATGCAAGTAAACAACAAAGCGCAGCTTACTTACACCGACAAACAAGGTGCTAAACACACCGAGCAATTTGACTACGTACTTGCCGCAACGGGGCGCGTCCCAAACACAGATAAACTCGGCTTAGAAAACACCGGTATTGAACTTGATGAGCGCGGCGTACCTGTTGCTAATGCTAAAACAATGCAATGTGGCGATTCAAATATATTTATCGCAGGCGACGCCAGTAATATGCTGCCACTATTACACGAAGCATCCGATCAAGGCCTAATAGCTGGCCAAAATGCTGGACGCTTCCCCGATGTACAACCAGGATTACGCAGAGCAAAAATTGCCGCCGTATTTAGCGACCCGCAAATAGCCATGGTTGGCGAAAGTTATAAAGAGATCACCACTCGCTTAGGCAGCTGCGACTGTTTTGAAATAGGCGAAGTAAGCTTTGAAAACCAAGGCCGCAGCCGCGTCATGCTTAAAAACAAAGGGCACATGCGTGTTTACGCAGAGCAAGGCACAGGGTTATTTTTAGGGGCAGAGTTTATCGGCCCACAAGCCGAGCATTTAGCTCACCTACTAGCATGGGCGGTACAAAACAAAATGACCGTACCACAAATGTTAGAAATGCCTTATTACCACCCAGTGATCGAAGAAGGGCTACGCACAGCGCTGCGCGACTTAAACGCCAAACTTAAATTTGGCCCAGATATTGTAAATTCATGTATGGAATGTGGCCCAGGGGCATAGGCTTAGGGCTTACAAGGTCAAATAAAAATAATCAGCGAGTAAATTTATTTACTCGCTTTTTTATGCTCAACTTAAAGCGAGTGACAGCCAATCGATAATGCAAAACAGCGATATTAATTGATAACATACTTTTTCGTTGGGTTTCGCTTTGATCAACCCAACCTACGTAAAAATTAACCACCCATGTTACGTTTAACACGACTCGCCAGCGCGACAAAACCTGAATAAAGTTTTTTATATCACGGCCTAGCTTTAACTTAGTGCTGTAATATTTATTCGACTGAAGTGATAAATTGAATTAGATGTTTAAAATACAGAAGTATTAATAATCTTTTTTTGAAAATGAATGCCTGAGTTAGCACAGCTACATATGTGCTAGATAAAGTTTGAACTTCAAAGCACCAACCCCATAACTCATTGATTTTACTGGTAGCCCCTGCAAGAATCGAACTTGCAACTGCCCCTTAGGAGGGGGCCGTTATATCCATTTAACTAAGAGGCCTAAACTGAGGCTAAAATTATAACGGCATTGTCTTTTTTGGATCAAGTGCAAACTGTGTTTAATTACTTGATAAGTAGATATCTTCTTTGTTTAAAACGTATATTGGTATAAATTTTCGGCTACTGGCAACGACTTGTTTATTATTTACGTTTATAACTCGGGTATTCACTGTAACGCCATTAGCGCGGTATATTAACGTACCACCGAGTACATGGCTTGCCATATGCTTTTTGCTAAGGTTTTTTATGTCTCGTGAAAAAACAAAGTCGCCACGGCGATTTACGTTTATTGCATCACTCGTTTTAAAATCAACCACCCCATAACCAAACTTTTGTAGTTGATGAATGAGTGTTTCTGATATTTGGTTACCCAGCTGGTTGCTGTTATTTAGGGTGGCATCTAAATCGACTATGCTTGTCACCGCTATATTTATGCTCTCATCAAGCTCACTACCAGACTCTAAGGTGTCGACTAAATCAAGCGCCATTTGCTCTACATAATTAACCAAGGTTTTATGATGTTTTAACGGCATAAATTGTCGCGACGAGTCGTATTCGCTCTGCGTTTGCAGCCCTTGTGCATGCTCATAACGAGCATTCACATCAAAATGAGTGTCTGCATTATTAGTTTTAACCTGCTTATTATTACCCGCAGTAGAGCACCCTGCTAATCCTAGCAGGATAAATAATGCGGTAACGCTATTTAATTTGTAACCCATTATTGCCTCGCTCATTTAGTGGCTTGTTTAAGCATAATGCCATCGGTTCTGTAGCTACTATTAAGTGCATCAACCACTGACTGAGGAATAAAGCCTTGCGCTGTTCCTACTACGGCTTTACTAGCTAAGCCAATAATACGTGCATTTACAAGCACACCACCTTGATGGCTTACTAAAGTACCGGCTAAAACATAGTTAAAGTTTTGATCTTGGTTTAGTTCAAGGTAGTCGCGGCTAAATACAAAGTCGCCGCTTGGGGTTACGCGCATATAATCGGTAGTTTTAAAGTCGATAACAGGTATGCCAAAGCTGTGTAGTTCATGCATGAAACTTTCGGCAATTTGATTTCCTAACAAACTTGCGTCGTTGTAATCATCATCTAAAAACACAAAACTTGAAACGGCCAGTGGAGTTTTTTCGTTCACATATTGTAGGTTTTCTACCATGCTTTGCATTATGCCACGCACATAATGATTAATGTTTTTACGTGATGGCGTGCTCGATTTTGAATAATTAGTATGTTGCCCTAACCCCGACTGATATACCTGATTGTCGGTCATTGGGGCTGCCACTGCACGCTCGCCATTAGCCAATTGTACTGAGTTGTTTTGATTTTTTTGTGTGGTGTCTGAGTTCATGCCTGTTAGCATTTGTGAGCACCCAAAGCCCAATGGCAAACATAATGTAAGTAATAGCTTTTTCATTTTGTGCTCCTAATTAGTATTCGCTGCGATATAAATTATTATCGCGTTGCTGAACTTTTTCACTGCCCCACATTACATTAATCGGGATTTCGGTACTGCCAGCTGATAAAACGTGTTTATTATTAATATTAACCAATCGGGCATTAACAATGTAAGCATGTTGCTGGCGCGTAACTGTGCCGGTAATAATTAAGTCAATATTCTGACGTTCGCGCAGTTTAGTTATATCTCTGCTAAGCGCGCTATCGGCGTTAGATGCTAAATTTATATTATTACTTAAACGGTACTCAACGGTGTTATATCCCAATTGAGTGAATTGTGTTAGCAGGCTTTCTTGAATTTGCTGGCTTAAACCCTCAGCTTGGCCGCTGGGAAGCTTTGAATCTAGCGCGTTTGCGTAATAAAAGCTGCTTACCCCAATGCGAGAGTTACCGCTTAAAGGCCCTTTAAAGTGACTAAGCTGATAAGTTAAGTTATTTACGTAGTCGTTAACCGTATAAGGTGCCATGGTTGCTATACGCGCAGGCGTGCTCACACTTGGCTCAGGCTGTGGTGTTAAGCTACATGCTGTTAAGTTTACTAATAATAACGGTAATAAAAGGCGCATAGTTGCCATCCTCAAAAAACATGACAATAACAAAGCAATTACTATGCCTATTTATAATTTTAATGGTTGTTCTGTGTAATTACTAACAATACAACCCACTTGATGCTGCTTTAGTATATCGCAATCTGCCGTTGCATTTTTTTGAAGTTTATAAGCGCCAATTTTTAAGCGATAAAAAGTAACCCCTTTAACCTTTGCGGTTTCTACGTTGGCAATAAATGGACTTGCTAATAGTTTTGTAGCCTTAGATTTCACTTCATTATAACTTTGGGTTAATCGTATCCAATCGGTAACAGATGCGACCTGCAGGGCAAACAATGGCTGTATTACTTTAGGTTGTACGGTTGCTTTGGCTTGCACATTAACAGCCTCTTCTGGCGCTGTAGTGTCTTGATTTAGGTTGCTCCCCTCTTGCTTTAGATTACTTTGTGTTGTCGACTCTCGTTGCGCTACTTCATTTAATTGGCTAATAAGTAACTTTAAATCGTGTTCAATAACAAGCAAACGTCTAACGCCTGCTTTGGCTTGTTGCCATTGTTGAGATGATGCTCTTAATTGCGCTAATTCTTCTGCCGAAATAGTAACCTCATTACTAACCTTATTTGTGGTAGTAACATTGTTTTGAGCTTCATTAACTTTACTACTGCATCCACAAAGTACAATTAGGCTAATACTTAACAATCTCATTAGCTGTTGTTTTATCATATTATTTGCCTTTTAAATTTTTACTTGGCTATTAAATTAGCATTGAACTTACAAACTGCATTGCTGGGTTTTAACTGCTGTATTAATTTTAGCTCGACTTATAGGTATGTGTTAGCACACAGGTAAATTGAGTTTCAACGTTATAACTAATCAGCTTTAAATACCTAAAACATACTTCGCTAAATTTTTTGGGTGTAATTGCCCACAAAACAAGCTACTTGCTGCTGTATTAAGGTTTTACAATCGCTTTGTGCTGCAGCTTTATTTTTATAAGAGCCTAGCTTTAATCGATACAAAGTAACTTTGTTAGCTACTACAGGCTCGATATTAACGACTGTTTCAGTATGTATTATGTTTGGGACTTTTAACTTTAATTGCGCTAATGCGCTATGAAGTGCGGGCTGATTTTTAAAAGCACCGACTTGTATAGAAAATAATGCTAGGGATTTATCTAACCGAGTATTTAAATTAAATATTGTTTCTTTAGGTTCGCTTAAGGGGGGTTCTGACTGCTCTATTTGTTGCATAAGAGTGGCTGTTAGCTGCGTTAATTTGTGTTCTAGCTGGCTTATTTTGTCAACATTAGTTTGAGCATTTTTCCACTGTTTTGCAGAGTCTTGTAGTAAAACTAAATCTGCTTTTTTAATAAGTATACTTTGCGGCGCATTTACTGCGCCTTGTTTTACAAGCGGTTCTGCGCTTTCATTTTGCTTAGTTGTATTGCATGCACTTATAACTAATGACAATCCTAGTATTAGTGTAATGCGCTTAAAGTTCCATTTTAAAAGCATTAGGATTATTAACCTTTTTTGTTTATTTTTTTATAATTAATTTATAAAAAGCAGCTTAGGTAAGCTGCATATTCTATTGATAAATAAAGCATAAGCAACTTTATATTTAAAGCTAGTTGGTATAACTACAGCTTTACCGGTTTATCTGTGTAGTTACTTACTATGCAGTCGAGTTTATAAAGTTTAAACACGTTGCAATCGGCTTGGGCATTTTTAAAGTTTTGATACACGCCTAACTTTAATCGATAGTAGGTTTTATTATTAACATTTGCTGTTTCAACATTGGTGCGAATTTTATCTCTAAATAACGGCGCAGCTTGCTCATTGATTTCTTGCCATGCTTTAACTAAGTCTTTTTCGGAATCGAGCGACGCAACTTGCAATGCAAAAACTTGCTTTGGGGTGTTTAATTTTACCGTTGGCTTTGTATTATAAGCTGGTTTAATTGCTTGCTGAGCTTTACTTGAGTAGCGTTGTTTGCGCGTGGGGCGATTATATTGGTTGTGATTTTTTTGATTAGACTGCGCAATTGCTTTGCTATTTATAATATCTATATGGTTTACCAAATAGGTAATATCTTTTTCTAGCTTTAAAAGTCGTTCAATCCCAGAGCGGGCTTGCTGCCATTGCATTGCAGCATCTTTTAATTGCGCCAGCTCTAATGCAGTAATAGACACATATTCAGGCGAGTCGTTTATTGGCTCTGCTAATAGCGTTTTGTTGGGCGCAGTTGCACAAGCAGTGCTAAACAAGAGTATAAGCAAACTCAATATTAAAGTATTATTTTTTTTATATTTAAACATGCATTCGCTGCCCTGAAAGTAGTGTAAGTACACTTACATTTCAGTTAAACATTCTTATAAGTAAGCGTTTAACTTTATTAATTGTGCTTGGATATATAACTGAGTTTATTTTATATCAATGATTACTGAAGCAATTAATGTACTTTTTAGCTTAGTAGTCAACAAATCAAACAGCAATTAACACAAATGTTACATTATATTTTGCAGCGTGTCTGCAGTTATAATGTTTTTATCGCCAAAGACTACGATATTAACGACTATAAAACAAAAAAGACGCCATATAGGCGTCTTTTAGTTACTTTTATAAAAAGTAGGTATGTTAAATTAATGTTTTAATAAACGTTTTTAACTCGTCAGCAAATTCTTCACGACGCAGTGCAAACTCAATAGTTGCTTTAAGATAACCAATTTTACTACCACAATCGTGGCTGCGCCCTTTAATTGCGTATGCATCAACAGTTTCGTGCTGCATTAGCATGGCAATAGCGTCAGTAAGCTGAATTTCGTTACCAGCTCCTTGCGGGGTTTTAGCGAGTAATGGCCAAATATTTTTACTTAATACATAGCGCCCTACTACTGCAAGGTTTGATGGTGCTTCATTAACTGGTGGCTTTTCTACCATGTTATGAATTGGCGAACTTTCGCCTTGTTTTAGCTCAACACTGCCTAAGTCAACAACACCAAATTGATCAACTTCAGCCATTGGAACTGGCTCTACCATTATTTGGCTATGTTGAGTTTGCTCAAAGCGGCTGATCATTTCGGCCAAGTTATCTTTACTAAGATCGCTTTCCATATCATCAATTATTACATCGGGTAAAATAACCACAAATGGTTCGTTACCTATAATTGGCGCTGCACAGTTAATTGCATGCCCTAGGCCTTTGGCCTCGCCTTGGCGTACTTGAATAATGGTTACATCTTTAGGACAAATAGACTGTATTTCGGCAAGTAGCTGTCGTTTTACTCGTTTTTCTAGTGTGGCTTCAAGCTCAAAACTGGTGTCGAAGTGGTTTTCGATTGAGTTTTTACTTGAATGCGTTACCAGTACTATTTCTTTAATACCTGCGGCAACGGCTTCGTTAACTACGTACTGAATTAGTGGACGGTCAACAACCGGCAGCATTTCTTTTGGAATTGCTTTGGTGGCTGGTAACATGCGAGTTCCGAGGCCCGCTACGGGGATCACTGCTTTCATGGTGTTTTCCTTAATCTGTTTTGTTATACCGAAAATGGGTATTGAATAGCTTCGTGACACTCATAACCTGTCACTTCAAAGTCATCGCGTGTTACCCAGGTTTCTATATCGTTTAGTGATTTAATGTTTGGATTAATTTTTAACTGCGGCGATGCAAATGGCTCGCGTTTTAACTGCACATCGCGCATTAGCTCAAGCTGGTTTTCATAAATATGCGCGTTGGTAATTTTATGATACGCCTTACCCGCTTTATGCCCAGTAATTTGCGCCACTAATGCCAGTAATACAAAACACTGAATTTGATTAAAATTAAGCCCTAGCGGTACGTCGCAGCTACGCTGAATTGACGTTAAATAAAGTGTGTCACCTAATAATGAAAACGTGTGGGTGTGCATACACGGGCGTAAACAGCCAAGCTCAAATTCGCCTGGGTTATAAAAACTAATTATTTCACCGCGATCGTCTATACCATTTTTTAAGTTATTAATTACTTTTGCTAGTTGGTCTAGCGTTGAGCCATCTGGGCGCTGCCAAGCACGCCCTTGTACGCCGTAAACACGGCCCATGTCGTCCTCACCTTTACGGTGCGGATTATTAAGCCAAGCGCTATTTTCGTTTGCGTTTGCATCCCAGGTTTTACAGCCTATTTCGCGAAACTGTGCCGCGCTATCGTAGCCACGCAAGTAACCGAGTAATTCGGCAATAGCTGCTTTGTAATAGCTTTTACGTGTGGTGATCATAGGAAACTGATTATTCGCCACATCGTACTCTAAATCGGCGTTGATCACGGTTAAACAGCGTGTGCCCGTACGTTTGTTTTCTACCCACTGGCCTTCATCAACAATACGCTGACATAATTGTAAATATTGTTTCATGGTATTTATTCTAACCCTTTACCGCTGTTTTTTGTGGTGCTTGCTTATAAGCCCAAATTAATAAGCCTAACCCGCCTACTATCATAGGCAGCGAGAGTATTTGCCCCATCGAGATAAAATCAGCAAATAAACCCAGCTGTGCATCTGGTTGGCGAAAGTACTCAATACAAAATCTAAATGTGCCGTAACCTAGTAAAAATACACCCGCTACACTACCAGCAGGGCGAGGCTTTTTAATAAACCACTGTAAAATTAAAAATAATACTAAGCCTTCAAAAAATGCTTCGTATAGCTGCGATGGATGGCGTGCTAACGGCCCGCCGGTTGGAAACACCATAGCCCATGGTACATCGCTTACTCGACCCCAAAGCTCACCATTTATAAAGTTACCTATACGTCCAGCTAATAAACCTACCGGTACAAGCGGTGCAACAAAGTCGCCTACTTGCAGTATTGACTTTTTACGTGTCCAAGCAAAAATAACAACCGCGGTTATCACTCCTAAGGTGCCACCATGAAACGACATTCCACCTTGATCTATCCTGAACAAATATAGGGGGTTTTCTATAAAATAGCTAAATTGATAAAATAATACATAACCAATACGCCCACCAAGAATTACCCCTAGCATGCCGTAAAATAGGAAGTCGCCTACTTGGTCTTTAGTCCAACCTGAATTTGGTTTTGCCGCTTGGCGATTTGCAAACCACATTGCAAATGCAAAACCTATTAAATACATTAATCCGTACCAACGTACGCTCAGTGGCCCGACAGAAAATATGATCGGATCGATTACAGGAAATTCCAGTGCCATAAAAATAAACCTTTAGCTAAAAACCATTTTAATTGCGATGATAACAAGTAACACCGCGAAAACTTTCTTTATTGTATTAACCGGTAAATAGTGGGTTGCTTTAGCGCCAATAGGCGCTATAAACCACGAGGTAATTACAATCCCAAATAATGCGGGTAAGTATACAAACCCTGCAAAACCGTGTTCTAAATCGGTAACCTGCCATCCGGCACTGATATAACCAATAGAGCCAAAAAAGGCGATAACAATTCCGCATGCTGCAGCGCAGCCTATGGCCTTTTTAATATCAACCGAAAAATAATGCAGTAAAGGCACTATTAGTGCGCCACCACCTATACCTATTAATCCAGATAGTGCCCCCATAATGGCGCATAAGCTGCCTAGAATAGGACCCGACGGTAAAGGTTTTTCTGACAAAGGTTTATTGCGAGCTGATAACACCATTCTTAAAGCAATAAATACCACGCTTACAGCAAATACTGTGCGTAATATTTGCTCGGGTATTAAGCTTGCAGCAAAGCCACTAATTAGCGCGCCAACAGCTACGCCCGACATAACCCAAGGTGCAATAACCCAAGGCACGTTATCATTTTTATGATGAGCCAGCGCTGAAGATGTAGAGGTAAACAAAATAGAAGCAAGCGATGTTGCAATGGCAATAACTAATACGTTTTCAACAGCCGTTACATTAAAAGCGAGTAATAAGGCACTTAATACGGGAACAATAATTAAGCCACCACCAATTCCGAGTAATCCGGCTAAAAATCCGACAACACAGCCTAGTAGCGCGCAACTTGCAACCAATAATCCTAGATCATACATAGTTATCCCATATACCTTTTATTATGCGCGTATCTTAATGGATTCTGATTACAGTTAACACGAGAATTTATTTTGGGGTGTAAAATAAGTTGCCTAACTCATGCTCTATCATAAAGCTGCGAGTTAAACGCAATACTTGCTTAGCCGACGATTGCGCTAAGCACTCTTTAAGTAATGCTTCCATTTCGCTGACATGTAAGCGCCTAAGCACCCATTTAACTTTATTTAATGATGATAAGTTCATACTTAAACGACGATACCCCATGGCAATAAGTAATATTGCGCCTTCAGGATCGCCGCCAAGCTCGCCGCATAAACTAAACGGTAGCTCGTATTGCTGGCACTCACGAGCCACATTATTTAATACTCTGAGCACTGCAGGGTGATACGGGTTAAACAGCTCTGCAACCCGCGCGTTTGATCTGTCTACAGCAAGCAGGTATTGCGTTAAATCGTTACTGCCCACTGAGCAAAAATCGACTTTTTTAGACCAGTCTGCCAGCATAAATACACTCGACGGTACTTCAAGCATAATACCTATATCGGGTCGTTCAATTGTTTGCTCTGGGTATTGCTCGTTCAGCTCAAAATACGCTTGCTCAAAAAGAGCTAATGATTCGTCTACTTCTTCTGTACCACTTATCATCGGCAGCATTATTTTTAAATTACCTAAGCCTATATTTGCTTTAAGCATGGCTTTGAGCTGATCTAAAAATAGCTCAGGGTGATCTAAACTAATACGAATACCGCGCCAACCTAAAAAGGGGTTTTCTTCGGTAATATTAAAATAATCGAGAACTTTATCGCCACCAATATCTAACGTTCGCATTACTACCGGATTAGGGTAATAACTGTTAAGTACTTCTCGGTACCAGGTTTCTTGCTCTGATTGCGATGGAAACTGCCCTTTTTGCATAAACCAGGCTTCGGTGCGGTACAAGCCAACGCCGTCACAAATATGGGCACTGTTTTGCTGCGTGTTTAACTCCAACCCCGCATTGAGTAGTAAACTTATGTGTTCACCATCAAGGGTGACCGCTGTAAAGTTTTGCTCGGCTAAAAAACGATTATTAAGTAAGTTGTCTTGGTGTTGTAATTCTGTGTATTCATCAATTAGCATTTGCGATGGGGAAATATATAACCGCCCCGAAAACGCATCCAAAATCATTGGTTTACTATTTAATTGCAGTAATGGAATATCTTCGATGCCCCAAATAGCAGGCACGCCCATAGCACGGGTTAATATTGACGCATGACTGTTTGCCGAGCCATTTATGCTCACCACCCCCACTAAGCGATCGTTAGGCACCTCAGCCAGCATGGCTGGAGTAAGTGTATGCGCTATAAGTATGGTATTGGGTGGATAATCTTTTATTGCGAATTCGGTATTAACAAGGTGGTGCAACACTCGCAGGCCAATGTCTTTAACATCAACCGCGCGCTCTTTTATGTATGGGTCTTGCATGGCATTAAACTGAGCGATTAAACGCTCAATTACTATTTTTAAGGCGCTTTTTGCACACCAACCTTGTTGCAACTCCATCTCAACGTTATGACCTAAGCTTTTAGCATCGAGTAATTGCTGATAAACATCAAAAACAGCCAAAGCCTCATGCGGAATAGAATCACTTAGTGTCATTGATAGTGTATTAAATTCTTTTCGGGTTGCCGCTACGGCTTGGGTAAATAAGCGTCGTTGCTCATTTACATCGCTTTCTTTTTCAAGCTCAATTGATTTAAAGTTAACTTTAGGAATAACTACAAATGCATGGCCAATACTAATACCCGGAGCACTCGACACCCCTTTTAATACCGAGGTTTGATGAGAAGACTCATCTTGACGCAATACTTCTTTTATTTCAGCATGCGCTAATTGTGAGGCAAGTTGCGCCGACAAAGTAATTAAAAACGATTCTTCATCTTGGCTAAATACACGTGCCATTTTTTGTTGTACTACAATAACACCCAGTACTTTTTTTTGATGCACCACAGGCACAGACAAAAATGCGTTATAGCCTTCTTCGTTAACTTCTGGGGAGAGCTTAAAGCGGGGATGAGATTTGGCAAAGGCAATATTAATTGCCTCCTCGCGCTGTGCCACCAGCCCTACTAGGCCTTCGGTAAAGCCAATTCTAAACTTACCCACCGCATCGGGGTTTAACCCTTCGGTGGCCATAAGTACAAAGTTATCTTGGCTGTAGTCAGCAAAATAAATAGAGCAGCACTGGGTTTGCATGGCTTCTTTAACCATTGTCACAAAGCACGCTAAAGCACTGTCTAAATTCGCTTGTTGCGAAACCGACTCTGCAATAGACCTAAGTGTTGCCAGCATGTCCTGCTCCTTTAATTTACTAAACTAACTACCTTTTATTTCGCCAATGATCTTTTTGCTGTTCGCGTTTATTAAAAGGCATAGCAAAAGGAGCAAACTCTTTCATTACACGCCGATAAACATCGCGTTTAAACGACACCACCTGCCTTACCGGATACCAATAACTTACCCAGCGCCAATCATCAAATTCAGGATGGTGGGTTTTAAGTAAATTTACGTCCTCATCTTTACAGCGTAGTTTTAGTAAAAACCATTTTTGTTTTTGCCCAATACATACCGGACTTGAGTCACGGCGTATTAATCGTTTGGGTAACTTATAACGTAACCAATGTTTAGAACTTGCGACTATCTCTACATCTTCTGGTCGCAAGCCTACTTCTTCGTGTAATTCGCGGTACATGGTTTGTTCTGGCGTTTCACCATCGTCAACACCGCCTTGGGGAAATTGCCAAGAATGTTGACCATAACGTCTAGCCCAAAACACTTGTCCTTGGTTATTGCAAATTACAATTCCGACATTGGCACGAAAACCTTCGGCATCAATCACCTTAGTGCCTCATTTGTAAGTCGATTTTTAATGATTGTTCCACATTACCTGCTTTACGGCAAACAATATTGGAATATTTACTGTGGTTACTCACAGCTTGTGCATAACTTTTGTAAAACACGCTCATTTAGCAAACAAATCCACAATATAAGATCGCAAAACTGGATTTCTCCACAGATTCTGTGGATAAACATGTTTATATATGTGTACTCATTCAAACAACCTTAGTGTCACTTAATGAAAACTGAACAGTTTATTTTTAAATTTCATTATAATTCATGGGCTTATATTTATTTAACTGTTTATTAAAGTGTGCGAAATTGCACCAAACCCAAGGTGCACAAAAAACACTCAAAGGCAAAGATATCCACGGCTGGACTGATTTGCTATCATGGCGATGGTATTTATTCAACTTAAATAAACAGTATGCGACCTATAAAACCACATTCAATTAATGACTTAATGCAGCGTGTTAATAATATTGCTGGGCTTACCCTTGGCCAATTAGCCAATGAGTATAACTTTAAAACGCCTGACGATTTACTCCGTGAAAAAGGCTGGACGGGGCAATTAATTGAATATGTATTAGGCGCAACTGCTGGCTCAAAACCACTGCCCGATTTTGAAGATTTAGGCATAGAGCTAAAAACATTGCCAATTTCTTATAAAGGCAAGCCGCTAGAAACCACCTTTGTGTCGGTAACCCCACTCATTAACGTTACTGGCATGACCTGGCACGCAAGCAGCGTGCGTAAAAAACTAAACCATGTACTTTGGTTACCTATACTCAGCGAGCGCGACATAGCCCCGTTTGATAGGATCATCGGCAGCGGCTTTTTATGGCAACCCACACCTGAGCAAGACGCTTTACTGCAACGCGATTGGGAAGAACAAATGGAGCTTATTGCGCTAGGGCGTATTGATGAAATATCGGGGCATTTAGGTGACGCAATTCAAATTCGCCCTAAAGCCGCGCACAGTAAAATAGTAACCGATGCTATTGGCCCTAATGGTAAAATTATTAAAACCCTGCCCCGTGGCTTTTATTTAAAAACCAGCTTTACCGGCGAGATTTTAAAACAGCAGTTTCAACTTTAATTTGTACAAATAGAAGTAAATTAGGGCGGCATAAAATTTAACTTGAGGCGGCAACTAACTTGAAAAACTCCGTTGTGAGTAAATCATTTAAAATTTTTGCACAAAGAGAAAAAATGAGAGTAAATGAGCAGTGACAAGACATATTATTTAGTCTTTTTAGCTTCTCTAAAGCGTAGCGCCTCATAACCTCTTTGTGCATATATTCACTTAAAGTCTTTTCACACTACTTTTAACATATTTAAACTAAAAAGAGAGATAGAAAACCCCACCTAAAAATCGTATTTAAACTGTTACTGACAGTTATCTCACTTCTGATTTTCTGGTTACTGTTTTACTTTTTACCTAGGCAAAAAAAATCCCCACCAAAGTGAGGATTTATAAGCTTAAACATCATATTCTAATTAAAGAATTACTGACCTTTAACTTCTTTTAAACCGTTGTACGGTGCTTTATCGCCTAATTGCTCTTCAATACGAAGCAATTGGTTGTACTTAGCAACACGATCAGAGCGGCTTAATGAACCTGTTTTAATTTGACCTGCGGCTGTACCTACGGCTAAATCTGCAATGGTTGAATCTTCTGTTTCGCCTGAGCGATGAGAAATAACAACTGTAAAACCAGCATCTTTAGCCATTTTAATTGCAGCTAATGTCTCAGTTAAAGAACCAATTTGGTTAAACTTAATTAAGATTGAGTTAGCAATACCGTTGTCGATACCACGTTTTAAAATCTTAGTATTGGTTACAAATAAATCGTCACCCACTAATTGGATTTTATCACCCATTAGTTTAGTTTGGTGTGCAAAGCCATCCCAGTCAGACTCATCAAGGCCATCTTCGATAGACACGATTGGGTACTGCTGAGTTAAATCTTGTAAGAAGAAGTTAAATTCTTCAGAGGTGAACTTTTTGCCTTCACCTTTAAGATTGTAAATATTTGCTTCTTTGTCGTAAAACTCAGAGGCAGCACAATCAAGCGCTAATGTAATGTCTTTACCTAGCTCGTAGCCTGCATTTGCAACAGCTACTTTAATTGCAGCTAGTGCCGCTTCGTTAGATGCAAGGTTTGGTGCAAAACCACCTTCATCACCTACCGCTGTTGAGTGACCGTCTGCTTTTAGTACTTTAGCTAGGCTGTGAAATATTTCTGCGCCCATGCGTAGAGCTTCACGGAAGTTTTTAGCGCCAATTGGTTGGATCATAAACTCTTGAATATCTACAGAGTTATCTGCATGTTCGCCACCGTTGATAATGTTCATCATTGGCAATGGCATAGAGTAAACACCCGGAGTACCGTTTAAGTCAGCGATATGTTCATAAAGCTCAACTTTTTTAGATTGTGCAGCAGCTTTAGCCGTTGCTAGCGATACTGCTAAGATTGCGTTAGCACCTAGTTTTTCTTTGTTTTCGGTACCATCTAAATCTAGCATTACTTGATCAACAGTGCTTTGCTCAAGTGCATTTTGGCCTGCTAAAGCGGTTGCGATTTCATTATTAATAAAACCTACAGCTTTTAATACGCCTTTACCTAAATAACGAGATTTATCACCATCGCGTAATTCTAATGCTTCGCGAGTCCCTGTAGATGCGCCAGACGGCGCCGCAGCACGGCCCCATGAACCATCAGCTAAATGTACATCAGCTTCAACAGTTGGGTTACCACGCGAATCCATAATTTCGCGACCAATTACTTTTACGATTACTGACATCTTGATTCCTCTATATTCCCAAAATGGTGAATTACTGCCAACTTAATTTAAACTAATTTGGTTGGCATTTAAAACAAATAAGCCGTGCAATATGCACGGCCTATTAATATTACGAAGACGCTTTTTGGTGGATGTGAGCCGCAGCTACAAACCCTTCAAATAGCGGGTGACCATCGCGTGGTGTTGAAGTGAATTCCGGGTGGAATTGCGCTGCAATAAACCAAGGGTGATCTTTGTTTTCAATAATTTCTACTAGTTTTTTATCTTCTGATAAACCAGTAAAGCTTAAACCTGCTTTTTCTAGCTGCTCTACAAAGTTATTATTAACTTCGTAGCGATGACGATGACGTTCTACTATTTCATCGCTACCGTATACTGCATGCACTTTAGAACCCGGTGTTAAATGACATTTTTGTGCGCCTAAACGCATAGTGCCACCTAAGTCTGATTTTTCATCACGCTGCTCTACTTTACCTTCAGCATCTAGCCATTCGGTAATTAAGCCAACTACAGGGCTTGCAGATTGTGCGTTAAATTCAGTTGAGTTTGCATCAACAAGGCCGGCTACGTTACGAGCGTATTCAATTAACGCCACTTGCATACCTAAACAAATACCTAAGTAAGGCACTTTGTTTTCACGCGCGTATTTAGCCGCTAATATTTTACCTTCAACGCCACGACCACCAAAACCACCAGGCACTAAAATAGCATCTAGATGAGCTAACGAATCAACGCCTTTGGTTTCTAAGTCTTGTGAGTCAATGTATTGAATATTTACCGTTAAACGATTTTTCAGACCGGCATGTTTTAATGCTTCGTTTACAGATTTATACGCATCTGGTAATTCAATGTATTTACCTACCATACCAATAGTTACTTCACCTGTAGGGTTAGACTCTTGATAAAGTACTTGTTCCCATTCAACAAGGTCAGCTTCAGGGACATCTAAATGAAAACGACGACATACAAAGTAATCTAAATCTTGCGACTTTAATAGCGCAGGAATTTTATAAATACTGTCTACATCTGGTAGTGATATAACCGCTTTTTCTTCTACGTTGGTAAACAATGCAATTTTTGCACGTTCGTTACTTGGCAGCTTACGATCTGAGCGACAAATAAGAATATCTGGTTGAATACCAATTGAACGTAGTTCTTTAACCGAGTGCTGCGTTGGCTTAGTTTTCACTTCGCCTGCAGGGCCTAAAAATGGTACTAGCGTTAAGTGAATAAATAACGCACGCTCACGGCCTATTTCTGTACCCATTTGACGAATTGCTTCTAAAAATGGTTGTGACTCTATGTCACCCACTGTACCGCCAATTTCAACAAGTGCTATATCATAACCTTCAGCGCCAGAATAAACACGTTGCTTAATATCGTTGGTAATATGTGGAATTACCTGAATTGTTGCTCCAAGGTACTCGCCACGTCGCTCACGATGTAATACATCTTTGTATACACGACCTTGTGTAAAATTATTGCGACTTGTCATTTTGGTGCGAATAAAGCGCTCATAGTGACCTAAGTCTAGATCGGTCTCTGCGCCGTCTTCTGTAACGTATACTTCACCATGTTGAATTGGGCTCATTGTGCCTGGATCAACGTTGATGTAAGGATCCAGCTTTAAGATAGTAACATTTAAGCCACGGGCCTCTAAAATAGCTGCCAATGATGCTGCTGCAATACCTTTACCCAACGAAGAAACAACCCCGCCGGTAACGAAGATAAATTTTGTACTCATGCGAACCCTAGAATATCAGGAATTAAAAGGAATATAATACCCAAACAAGTGATTTTGGAATATAAACAGGACGGGGAGAAATTGTACCAAAGCATAGCCAATCAATCCAGCTAAAATTAGAAATTGTAAGCACAAAAAACAGCCATAATTTTACTACAAACTATTTGACTTTTTTGATCTCATCCCATGCTGCATCCATCTCATCAAGTGTGGCAGACTCTAAACATTTACCTTGGGCATTTAAATAAGCTTGGACTTTTTCAAAGCGAGTTGAAAACTTGTCGCTGGCGCTGCGCAGTAATTGCTCTGGGTCGCGCTTTATATGGCGCGCAACGTTTACTGTAGCAAACAGTAAATCGCCCAGCTCTTCTGCACTATGATCTGAATACGGATTGTGAGCGAGTGCTTCTTTTACTTCGTCTACTTCTTCGCTCACTTTATCCAATGCACCATGGTAACTTGGCCAATCAAAACCAAGAGCTGCTACCCGCTGCTGAATTTTTTTAGCTTTGCTTAAGCTTGGCATATTAACGGGAATATCTTGCCACAGCGAAGATGTAGCGCTTGCAGTTTTAGCGCTGCGCTCTTGTGCCTTAATTGCTTGCCACTGCGCTGCAAGCTCAGCATCGCTTAGCGCTGTTTGCTTGTCGAACACATGAGGATGGCGGCGCGTAAGTTTAGCGTTTAATTGTGTCACTATATCGTTAAAATCAAATAGTTTTTGCTCATTTGCAAGTTGAGCATAAAACACAATTTGAAAGAGTAAATCGCCAAGTTCATTTTTAAGCTCACCTAAATTGCCCGATTCAATGCAATCGGCCACTTCAAACGCTTCCTCAATAGTGTGCGGCACTATTGAGCTAAAAGTTTGCTTACGATCCCAGGGGCAACCAAGCTCAGGATCTCTTAGCGTTTTCATTATATTTAGTAGTTGCGCAAGCGCGGCGTTATCTGCCATATTTATTGCCCTCGCTTTGCACTGTGTACACCTTCAATTTGGTGTAACTTAGAAAGCACTCTATTAGTACCCGACAGATCGTGTACCTCTATTTGCATAGTAAATATAGCAATTTGATTATCATCAACGGTATTTACATTCATATTTAGCACATTCACTTTTTCGTTGGCTAACACTACACTTATGTCGCGAATTAAACCTGAGCGGTCGCTGGCTTCTATTCTAATACTTAGCGCATAGGAGTTATGAATATCGTCTGACCAGCTTACAGAAATAACCCGCTCTGGGTGCTGAGTTTTTAAATTATCAAACGAGTCGCAATCATCACGATGTACACCAATACCGCGCCCTTGCGTTATATAGCCAATAATTTCATCCCCCGGAACCGGACGACAACATTTAGCAACATGACTCATTAAACTGCCTACGCCGTCAACCACAATACCGTTATTATCGCCGGTTACTTTTGTTGGGGTTTTAAAGCGTATTACCGGCTCTTCTTCGGGGCGATCGGTAACAAAGTTAAGCATTTGATTAAGGCGAATATCGCCTGCGCCAATGGCGACCATTAAATCGTCGAGCTCTTTAAAGTTAAAACGCTTAATAGCGGGTGCTAAGTCTCTATAATTTAAATCGAGCTTTTGCAGTTCGTTATCAAGTATTTCTTTACCGGCACTAAGATTTTTGTCGCGATCGAGCTGTTTAAACCAATGGTGTATTTTTGCTCTAGCACGCGATGATTTTATATAGCCTAATGACGGGTTTAACCAATCGCGGCTGGGGTTTGGCTGTTTTTGGGTAAGAATCTCTACCTGATCGCCGGTGCTTAACTGATGGGTAAATGGCACAATTTTGCCAAATACTTTAGCGCCAATACAACGATGCCCCACATTAGAGTGAATATAATAAGCAAAATCTAATGGTGTTGCTCCCAGTGGTAAATCAAAAATATCGCCGCGGGGGGTAAATACGTATACACGGTCTTCTACCACTTGGTTTTTAAGCTCTTGCGCTAGGTCGCTACCATCAACCACTTCTTCTTGCCATTGTAATAGTTTACGCAACCAGCTAATTTTTTGCTCATAACCTGAGCCTCGCCCTGGCAATGCGCCTTCTTTATACATCCAATGCGCAGCAACACCCAACTCGGCATCTTGGTGCATATCGCTAGTGCGAATTTGAATCTCTACCGTTTTGCCTTCGGGGCCAAATACCACGGTATGAATAGACTGATAGCCATTTTGCTTTGGCGTGGCTACGTAGTCGTCAAACTCTTTATGCAAATGACGCCAGTTAGTGTGCACTATGCCCAGTGCGCCGTAACAATCTTGCAGGCGCTGCACCACAATACGCATTGCACGAATATCAAACAGTTGATCAAACTCGTAGTTTTTTTGCGCCATTTTTTTATAAATGCTGTAAATATGCTTTGGTCGCCCGTAAACCTCAGCTTCTATGCCCGCCTCGCTTAAGCGCCTTTTAACTTGCGCTACCATGTCTTCCATGTAGGCTTCACGCGCTAAGCGTTTGTCATCAAGCTGTTTGGCAATGTTTTTATAAATATTGGGGTGTAAATACCTAAACGATAAGTCTTCAAGCTCCCACTTTAATTGCCCTATACCTAAGCGGTTTGCCAGTGGTGCAAAAATGTCGGCGGTTTCTTTGGCGGCAATAACGCGCTCTTCTTCTGCGGCATTTTTTACATTGCGTAAATGACATACTTGCTCTGCTAACTTAATAACAACCGCGCGCACATCCTCTACCATAGCAAGTAACATACGGCGAATATTATCAACCTGTACCGTGCCTTTTCCTTGATGCGCCAAAGTGCTAATAGTCGCCATTTGTGCGACCCCGTTTAGCAATACCGCAATACTGCTACCTAGCTGCTCTTCAACAGTTTCAAGGGTGACTAAGTTATTTATAAAATACGGCGTTAAATAAGCAGTAGCTAATGAGTCTGCATCAAGATTAAGCTCGGCTAAAATTTCGACCATTTCAATGGCAGTGCTTTGTCGGGTGGTATTGTCACACGCTAAACAAAGTGCCTGTGCTTTATTAAGCAGCTCTACTTTTTCTGCCGACAGAGCAAGCAACTTTAAGCGACTAGCAAAGTCCCCGGTTTCATCCTGTTGATGTGATTGACGTGTAGCTACCATAATGCGCTTTACCTCCGTTGAAATAACGCCATAGTTTCAATATGTCCGGTGTGCGGAAACATATTCATTAGCCCAATTTTATGCAGTTCAAAGCCTGCTTGCGAAATAATAGCGCTGTCACGGGCTAAAGTAACAGGGTCGCATGAGACGTATAAAATAGTTTTAAACTGCTTTAAAGGAAGTTGTTCTAATACCGTTATTGCCCCAGTACGTGAGGGGTCTAACACCAGTACATCTAAATTTTTATTAAACCACGAAGCCGTTTCAATTTTATTTGTTAAATCAAAGCAATTAAATTGAGCATTAGTGATTGAGTTAGTGTGCGCATTTTGCGTTGCCATTGCAACCGCTGAAGCAACCCCTTCTACACCAATTACTGTTTTTGCTTGTTTTGCCAGCACTAGTGAAAAGTTACCAATACCACAAAATAAATCCAATACGTTTTCGTCGCCTTTTAGTGCCAGCCAATTTTGTGCTTGTTTAAGCATTGCTTGATTAACGCTAGCATTAACTTGGATAAAGTTATTTAAGCCAAATTCAAACTTTAACCCTAACTCTTCAAGTGCATAAAATGGCATGGCTAAATGTGAGTGTTCAATCACTTCACTTTCGCTTTGCCACACTAATTGCCATTGTTGCTCAGCGGCACTTTGTGCTACCAGTGCTTTTATATCCTCTGAAATAGGTTTTGTGTGGCGAATAATAACAAAGTTTTGCTCATCGCCTTGGCACAATTGCAAGTGAGATACACTGTGCAATGCCTTGTGTTGATTAATTAAGTTATCAAATACAGTAAATACATTTGCAAATACTTCACTTAGTACTGGGCACTCATTAATACTAATAATACTTTTAGAGCCACTTGCTCTATAGCCTACATGCATTTTTTTTGCTTTTTTATCAAACATTACCGCTAAACGAGCACTTCGTCGGTAATGAGTGGCTTTACTTAATAAGGGTGCTTGCCAGTTTAATTCATCAAGCTTGGCAAACTTTTCAAATAATTTGCTCACTGCTATTTGCTTTTCGACTACCTGTTGGCTGCTATCTAAATGCTGCAACTGACAACCACCACATTGATTATAATGCTCACAAAACGGCGCTACGCGATATTCACTCGCCTGTAATACTTTATGCGTTTGCGCTTCGCTATAACGCGCTTTGTCGGCGATAATGGTGGCTTTTACTTGCTCGTTTGGCAAAGCATTACTTACAAAGCACACTTTATTATTATGTTTAGCTATGCCGCGACCATGGTGATCCATGGCGGTGATATCGAGCACTAAAGACTGTTGTTTTAGCGGTTTTTTTGTTGCTTTAAATATTTGCGCCATTAGGCATTACCTTAAACATTTGATGAATCGACTCCAATTGCAGAATACCTCATTATCCGTATATACTCTGAGCATGCTAATAACAATAATAACGCTCCCAATATGACTAAATTAGGCTTACGCGATTCTGTTTTAACACTCACTCTGATCCCCACGGTGATCATTGGATTGTTACTCGGTGGTTATTTTACAATAAATCGTTACATTGAGCTTGATGAAATTTTATATCAACAAGGGACGACTATTTCAGAGCCCCTTGCTATTGCGCTTGAGCAGCCATTACTTGAAAAAAACAAACAATTACTAAATCGTGTCATTAGCTATACACACAATAAGCACTCCCCGGTAGTAAAGGCGATTGCATTATTTGACGACAATAATAAGCTAATAATAACCAGTAACTATCATCGCTCGTTTGATGACTTGCTCAACAACGAGCAACTAAATAATCTTAATGCCACTCAAGTCCATAAAACAGATGATTTAATTACCTTTTTTACACCCATTATTAATCACACAAGTCCTGATACAAAATGGGATAAATCGATATTTCAAACCTCACTAGGAACTGTGGTATTACAGTTAAATAGAGATCAAGCGGTTATTGGCCAGCAAAGAGCCTTACTGGTCAGTGGTATTGTTATTATACTAGCCCTAGTACTGGCTGCTATTTTAGCACTTAAACTTAGCCATATGTTTATGACCCCTCTTAATAAATTAGTACTGGCAACCGATAGGCTCGTAGAAGGTAAAAGAGAAACTGGTTTAAACGAGTCCATGATTGGTGAGTTTGAGTTACTCCGCGAAGGGTTAAATACTATTTCTTACTCTATGGTGATGCAAAAAGATGAAATGCAAAAAAACATTGATCAAGCCACCAGTGATTACCGCGAAACATTAGAGCAGTACGAAACGCAAAATATTCAGCTCACTATGGCAAAAAAAGAAGCTCAAGATGCCAACCGAGTTAAATCTGACTTTTTGGCAAAAATGAGTCATGAGCTACGCACCCCTTTAAATGGCGTGATTGGTTTTACGCGTCAGCTGCATAAAACGCCATTAAATAAAAACCAAAAAGATTACTTAGATACCATTGAACTGTCGGCTAATAGTTTAATGACCATTATTAGCGATATATTAGACTTTTCAAAATTAGAAGCGGGCGCTATGGAACTTGAGTCTATTCAGTTTCAGTTGCGCGATACCGTTAACGAAGTAATGACGCTGTTAGCCCCAAGCGCCCATGATAAGCAGCTTGAGCTGTCTATTTATATTAGCCCGCAAGTGCCCGATCACCTAACCGGTGATCCTACGCGATTAAAACAAGTTTTAATTAATTTATTAAGTAACGCAATTAAGTTTACCGAAAAAGGCGCTATAAAAGTCGACATTAGCCATAGACTACTCGATGATGAGCGCACCTCAATTTTAGTTTCAGTGGCCGATACAGGCGTAGGTATTCCTGTTGATAAGCAAGATGCATTATTTACCGCCTTTGGCCAAGCCGATTCAAGTATTACCCGTAAATTTGGTGGCACTGGCTTGGGGCTAATTATCACCAAGCATATTGTAGAGGCCATGAGTGGTAAAATTACACTTAACTCAGCCCCTGGTAATGGCACCTGCTTTACCTTTAATGGCGTATTTAGACTGCCTAATCATGTGTTTGCCAGTGACTTACCAACTAAACCTTTGCTCGGTAAGCATGTTTTATATTTAGAGCCACACGAGCACACCCATCATGCTGTTTTATCTTTGCTTAACGAATGGCAAATAAGTGTGACCGGCTGCTTTAGCGATGCAGAATTTTTAGCTGCAATCGACAATAAAGAGCAGCAATATGATATTTGTATCATTGGTGATATGGCCTCGGTTAACGATATGCAGCGTTTAAAGGCTCATGTAAAAGCGGTGCGTGAATCAACCGACTATTTATATTTAATGCTCAACACGGTATCGCATAGTATGCGTGAAGCCTTTATTGGCAGTGGCGCTGATGCCTGCTTAAGTAAACCACTTAACCATCGTAAATTGTGTGAACTACTTGCCGCGCCGTATCGATTAGATCACCCGGTGCACAACATTGAGCAAAATGAGCAAACACTCTTGCCGTTAAAAGTATTAGTAGTTGACGATAATGACGCTAACTTAAAATTAATTTACACCTTACTTAATGAGCAGGTTGAGCTAATAGACACAGCGCACAATGGCTCGCAAGCTTACAGTTTAAGTAAAAGCCATAAGTACGACGTAATATTTATGGACATACAAATGCCAATTATGGATGGTATTACTGCCTGTAAGTTAATTAAAGAATCATCATTAAACGAAGATACGCCCATCATTGCCGTAACCGCACATGCACTGCACAGCGAAAAAGAGCAGTTATTAAAAGACGGTTTTGAAGGCTATTTAACTAAACCGATTGATGAGGACATGCTCAATCAAATTATTTGCGATCACAGCCCGCAACTACCGGTTAGCCGCGATAAACTAAAAAACATGCCACAAAGCCCGCCCCCTTTTAAGAGTGTGCGCCTTGATTGGGGCATAGCACTGCAACATGCTGGCGGTAAAAGTGAGCTGGCATTAGAAATGCTCAATATGTTATTACTCAGCGTGCCCGAAACACTTAGCCTATTAGCACAAGCTATTGCCGATGAAGACTGCAAACAAGTACTGAGCATTATTCATAAGTTACATGGTGCGTGTTGCTACACTGGCGTACCTAAATTAAAGTCGCTGGCCGAAACAATCGAAACCGCGTTAAAAAGTAACTGCGTATTAGCCACTATTGAACCTGAGTTATTTGAACTACAAGACGAGCTAGAGAACTTACTACTTGATGCTAAAGATTAAAGGCTCGAAACTATAAAACGATAGCTATTGCGCCATCAGTACAATAAACAGGAAGAGACTTTATGAGCAATAACAAAGTAATTGGTAGTATTGAATGGCGCGATCTTACTGTGGCTGATGCACAGCAAATCAGCGACTTTTATGCACACGTTGTTGGTTGGCAAAAAGAGCCTGTAGATATGGGCAGTTACAATGATTTTAATATGAATAACGCACAAGGGACAATAGCAGGCATTTGCCATGCTAAGGGCGATAACGCCGATTTACCAGCACAGTGGTTAATGTATGTTCGCGTAGAAAATGCTCAGCTTAGCGCACAAAAAACGCTGGAGTTAGGAGGCGAAATTATTAAAGGGCCGACTGAATATGGTGGCGAAAGCTATTTTATTATTCGCGATCCAAGTGGCGCTATTTTGGCAGTGTATTCTTAACTTTTAGTGGCTTTAATTGTACTCACCCAAGCTAGTTGCTAACTTGCATAACAGCCGGGCTCAAAATTAGAAGCTCCATGCACCTAATATAACTAAGTAGCAAGAAGCTTCAAGTAGCTTATTTAAAGCGAGGCTTTAGGCACGCGCTTCAAGCATTAAGCGTTTCATATCGCGTACGGCTTTATCTAGCCCATCAATGGCGGCACGAGCAATAATGGCGTGACCAATATTAAGCTCATAAATTTCTTCCATTGCGGCAATTGGTTTTACATTATGGTAATGCAAACCATGGCCCGCATTGACAATTAAGCCAATACTGGCTGCGTATTTAACGCCTTGGCGAATATGTTCAAGCTCTTTGCTTATTGCCTCATCGGTTGTAGCATCTGCATAAGCACCGGTATGAATTTCAACATACGGAGCGCCTGTTGCTTTAGCTGCATCTAGCTGCGCTTTATCGGCATCAATAAATAACGAAACTTTAATACCTGCGTCGCTCAAGGTTTTTGTTGCTGCGGTAATTTTTTCAAGATTACCCGCCACATCAAGTCCGCCTTCGGTGGTTAGCTCTTCGCGTTTTTCTGGCACTAGGCATACGTACTCAGGTTTTACCTCAAGTGCAATATTGATCATTTCATCGGTTACGGCTGTTTCAAGGTTCATGCGTGTTTGTATGGTTTTAGCCATTACATACACGTCACGGTCTTGAATATGACGGCGATCTTCACGTAAATGAATAGTGATACCGTCGGCTCCTGCATGCTCAGCTACACTTGCTGCATGTGCTGGATCAGGGTAGCTAGTGCCACGTGCTTGGCGAAGTGTTGCAATATGATCAACGTTTACACCCAAAAGAATATCTTTCATTATTTTACCTGTAAAATTACGTTTATTGAGAGGCCGCAAATAACTCACGACTTTTTAATGGTTTATTACCAAGTAGTGGCTTTAATAAGTAGCGGCTTAATTGCTTTGCCATATATAGCACATCTGCTTGGCTAAAGTCATGATTAGCTATGGCATTAAGTTGCAAACCGCTAAATCCAGAGCGCGGATCGTCTTGTACTAAAAAGCCAACTTCTGCAAAATAGCTATACGTTCGCTTTTCATCTATGGGTTCACCGCTGGCGTCAAAACTAAAATCGACGCCATAACCTAATAGTTCTAATAGTTGAAATTCGTAAGAACGCAGTACTGCTTGTAAATTAGCACCGCTATTAAGGTTTTTTAAGTGCGTATTATAAAGCTGAAAAACCTGATCAATCGGTTCATTAATTGGCACAATTCGATTAGTTAATTCATTTAAATAAAAGCCGCAATAAAGCTCATCACCTTTTAAAAAAAGTGGCGTTCCGTGCAGTTCAAATTTGTTGATGTATTTTAAATCGTACTTGCCGTTGTAATGTACCAACAAGGCTTGGAAAGGTTGTAATTGCGCTTTATGTTTAGTGGCCTGGCGGCCACTAATACGGGCTAGCATTCTAAGTTGGCCAACGCCTTCTACTAGCATATCAAGCATTACTTGGGAGTCACTATAAGGACGCCGATGTAATAAATACGCTCTGTAGAAGTCGCTATCCATAATTTAAACTGCTAGCAGATTATTAGTCTTCACCATAACCTAGGCTTCTTAATGCGCGCTCGTCATCAGCCCAACCCGATTTAACTTTAACCCAAAGCTCTAAAAACACTTTATTATCGAGCATTTCTTCAAGATCTTTACGTGCTTCGCGACCAATGGTTTTTAGCTTTTCGCCTTTATTACCAATCACCATACGCTTTTGTGTTTCGCGCTCAACGAGTATTAAACCATTGATATGCCAAATACCGTTTTCTTGCCATTTAAACTGCTCTATTTCAACAGTAACAGAATACGGTAGCTCCTCGCCCATAAAACGCATTAG
Source organism: Pseudoalteromonas sp. SCQQ13 (assembly GCF_015864415.1). Lineage (NCBI taxonomy): Bacteria > Pseudomonadati > Pseudomonadota > Gammaproteobacteria > Alteromonadales > Pseudoalteromonadaceae > Pseudoalteromonas > Pseudoalteromonas sp. SCQQ13. Next base: position 223,852 of record NZ_JADYXG010000003.1, read on the forward strand.
CTTTTCACGAATGGTTTCTGCTGCCATAAAGCGCATTGAACGGTCGGTTACGTAGTCTTCTGGAAAATAAAATTCACTTGGCTGAAGGCGTTTAGTTACTTCAGCTTTGATCAAGTCGATATTTTTACCTTGCTCAGCCGACACTGGCATAATACCAATAAAGTCAAACTTGTCGCCTAACCACTTCATATGAGGCAGTACTAGGTCGCGATCTTTTACTAAATCTATTTTATTGATCACCAATAATACCGGCTTACCACTTTGCGATACTTTATTAAGTACCATGTCGTCATCGGCATTCCAGTGGGTGCCTTCAACTACAAATATAATAAGCTCTACATCACCAATTGAACTAGATGCTGCGCGGTTCATTAAGCGGTTAATAGCACGTTTTTCTTCAACGTGTAGCCCAGGTGTATCAACGTAAACAGCTTGATGCTTACCTTCGGTATGAATACCCATAATACGGTGGCGTGTGGTTTGTGGCTTACGTGAGGTAATACTAACCTTTTGCTCAATAATTTTATTAAGTAAAGTAGATTTACCTACGTTAGGGCGCCCTACTATTGCGATCATGCCACAAAACGTATCTATATCGCCATCGTGTGGTTGTATTAAGGTATCAAGGTTCATTTTTAAGTATCTTCAATGCTTTTTCAGCAGCTTTTTGTTCGGCTTTACGACGCGAGCTACCAACAGAAATAATGCTATCCATGCCATCAACAATACATTCAACCGTGAATGTTTGATTGTGTGCCTGGCCTTTTGTATCAACAACTGTATAGCCCGGTAACGATAGTTTACGAGCTTGCAAATGCTCTTGCAGCAGGGTCTTAGGATCTTTTTGATTAAGCCCTGGTGAAATAGCATTTAAACGCTCTTCATACCAAGATAAAATTAATTCGCCACAGCGTTCAATATCCGAATCTAAAAACACAGCGCCAATAATCGCCTCTACGGCATCGGCAAGTGTTGACTCGCGACGAAAGCCGCCACTTTTTAGCTCGCCTGGACCTAAGCGTAAATAATCCCCTAAGCCAAACTCTAAGCCAAATTCAGCCAATGTTTGACCACGCACTAAGGTAGAGCGCATACGGCTTAAATCGCCTTCACGCGCTTTAGGAAATTTAGCATACAGCGCATTTGCAATCACAAAGCTTAAAATTGAATCGCCTAAAAATTCTAGTCGCTCGTTATGCTGACCTTTATGACTACGATGCGTCATTGCTTGCTCAAGCAAGCCTTGATCTGCAAATATGTAGTCTATTGTTTTGTATAGTTCTGTTACATTTTTTTTCATTGCTATTGAATATTACCTAGGCGTTCAAAACGAACACCAGTTGGAACCCATCCTGGTAAAATGTCATCTGGGCCATTATCAAATTCAAAACTCATCCATATAAAGACAGCTTTACCCACCAAGTTTTCTTTTGGCACAAAACCCCAAAAGCGACTATCTTGGCTGTTATCGCGATTATCACCCATCATAAAATAATGATCAGCAGGAACAACCCATTCATCGGTAGGTGTACCTGGTTGCTGATAATAACGCCCTTTACGTTCAGGCGCCTGAGGGTTAATTAAAATATCATGGTTTAACGTAGTTAAGTTTTCATTTAAACGCGCTAATGCCATTGAGCCTTGCTTAAATTCGTCATCATTAATTAATTTAAAATCAATTTTATTAAATTCATTACAAAGCAGCTCACCCTGCTGGGTTTCACCAGCTTTACAATTTGGTTGAATATATAAACGCTTATCACGATAAACAATTTTATCGCCAGGCAAGCCTATTGTGCGTTTAATAAAATCGACCTTTTCGTCTAGCGGGTATTTAAAAACAATAATATCACCACGCTCAGGCTCACCTACATCAACTAATTGGCTGCGCCATACAGGGTCTTTAATCCCGTACGAATACTTTTGCACTAAAATAAAATCTCCTACTAATAAAGTAGGCATCATTGAACCTGAAGGTATTTGAAACGGTTCAAACATAAACGATCTAAATATAGTGATAGCAGCAATCATCGGAAAAATCGACTTTGCTGTTTCAGTAAGCATAGGCTCTGGTGCGATTAATGCGGCAGTTTCTTCATCTAATTTACCACCAGCAGAAGCCTCTGCCATAGCCAAATGCGCATTTCGTTTCGGCGCAAACATTAAGTGGTCTATTAACCATATTAGACCTGAGCCTAAGGTTAATAGCACCAATAAAACTGAAAAATAGCCAGCCATTTATAATCCTTTGTTTTTATTTACCAACTTTTAAAATAGCTAAAAACGCTTCTTGAGGCACTTCAACGTTACCTACTTGCTTCATGCGTTTTTTACCATCTTTTTGCTTTTTAAGTAGCTTTTTCTTACGACTCACGTCACCGCCGTAACACTTAGCAATTACGTTTTTACGCATCTGTTTTATCGTAGTACGGGCAATAACATGTCCGCCAATAGCTGCTTGAATCGCAATATCAAACATTTGACGTGGAATTAGCTCTTTTAGTGCATCGGCTAATTGGCGACCACGTGATTGCGCACTATCGCGGTGAGCAATGATCGCCAGCGCGTCGACGCGCTCTGAGTTGATTAAAATATCAACACGTACCATATCTGATGTTTGGAAATGCTTAAAGTTGTAATCAAGCGATGCAAAGCCACGACTGGTTGATTTTAACTTATCAAAAAAGTCCATAACTACTTCTGCCATAGGCAGTTCGTAAGTTACCGCAACTTGCTTACCATGATATGACATTTTAGTTTGCATGCCACGCTTATCAACACACAAGGTAATAACACTGCCTAAGTATTCTTGCGGCACTAAAATATTGGCTTCTACAATCGGTTCACGAATTTCTAAAATATCGTTTACCGCAGGTAAATCAGATGGGTTATCAATTTGGAAAGTCCCGTCTTTTTTAGTCACTACTTCATAAATTACGGTTGGTGCTGTGGTAATTAAATCAATATCGTATTCACGTTCTAAACGCTCTTGAATAATTTCCATGTGTAGCATGCCTAAAAAGCCACAACGAAAACCAAAACCAAGTGCTGTTGAGTTCTCTGGTTCGAAAAATAACGACGCATCGTTTAAGCTTAATTTATTAAGCGCATCACGAAACGATTCATATTCATCAGAAGCAATTGGGAACATACCTGCATACACTTGTGGTTTTATTTTTTGAAAACCAGGTAAACGCAATGGTGCCGCATTTTTTTGATGAGTAATAGTATCGCCAACAGGTGCACCATGTATTTCTTTAATACCAGCAATTACAAAGCCTACTTCACCGGTTCTTAAAATACCTGTGTTAGTTTGCTTTGGTGTAAATACACCTACCTGATCGGCTGTGTGTACGTGATCGTTCGACATGATTTTAATTTTGTCGCCCGCGCGCAGTTCACCGTGCTTAATGCGCACTAATGATACAACACCTTGGTATGGGTCAAACCATGAGTCAATTATAAGTGCTTGAAGAGGAGCATCTTTATCGCCAACCGGTGGCGGTACATCTTTAACTATCATTTCAAGTACTTCGGCAATACCAACGCCAGTTTTAGCGCTACATTGCACTGCATCTAGGGCATCAATACCAATAATATCTTCGATTTCTTCAGCCACACGAAGCGGATCGGCTTGTGGTAAATCTATTTTATTAAGTACAGGAATAACTTCTAAGTTCATTTCAATGGCAGTGTAACAATTTGCCAGTGTTTGTGCTTCAACACCTTGACCAGCATCTACAACGAGTAACGCACCTTCACATGCTGCTAATGAGCGTGATACTTCATAAGTAAAATCAACATGCCCTGGGGTGTCGATAAAGTTAAGCTGGTAGATCTCGCCGTCATTGGCTTTATAATTCAAGGTTACACTTTGCGCTTTAATGGTAATACCACGTTCGCGCTCAATATCCATTGAATCCAAAACCTGTTTTTGCATTTCACGGTCGGTTAAACCACCACAAACTTGGATCAAACGATCTGAAAGGGTCGATTTACCATGGTCAATGTGGGCGATGATCGAAAAATTACGGATATGCTTCATAAAATGGATTCTAAACTCTATTTTAATGGACTAAGTAGATATACCTAAACAACTTGAAAATATTTGTTTTTATATTTTCAAGTTGTTGTGGCGTAAGCGGGCAATTTTACATTTAATTGGCATCAATCACCATCTATTTGAGTTAAAGGAAGGCTAATTGGATGAATTTTTATCACTTTGATATCATGCCTGAATGATTTAACCCACATTTTAGCCATTAAAAAGCCAATACCGCCACCCAAAGCAGCAGCTAAAATTTGCCATCCTTCGGTAACTAACAGTAATTCAGCGGCAACTAGCGCAAAGCCTAGGCTTAAAAATAGCGGCAACATATATACAGTAAATGCGTGTTTAACAACGTGGCTGTCATCGAGCGACAAGGTAATTTTTTGTCCCACCACTACGGGCGTGTCAAATTTATAGGGAAAGGTTTTTTTAGCACTGCCAAATAACTTACTAAACACCTGCGATCCACAACGACCATTACAGCCTTCGCATGCTTGTTTTTGTTGTGCCTCTAAATGTGCAATGTGGCCACTAAGGGCCACAACTTTTAAGGTTTGTTCTATCATAACAACTCTTTATAAATCGTTTATAATGCGCGGGTCACCGACTCTGCAATTTTTTTGGCCGTTAAACTAGGAATATTACCCACCACCGAAACATCAAAATTACCTCCGTTGTGCACATAAACTGTGGTTGCCCCAGAGGTGAGTGAGCCACTTAAGCGCTTACCCGGCAAAGGTCTTTGTATAAATACCGACACTTCTACAAAGCCATCTGAAAATAAATAGTAGTCGGTTAATTCATTATTTAAATCTAATTTATGGCGGTCTGATTTTAATAATTCAAAGCCTGCTGGCAACCAGTCTATTTTCCACGTTTTTGCCGTATTACTGTCCAATGTTTCGAGTGAGTTATTTGGTAACGGGGTTGGAAAGTTGCGATTAAGTATTTCCAGCAACATACTAGCAGGCTGCTCTGTAACACTTATGTGGGTAAGTTGCAGTTGCTCTAAAGCTTCGCCTTGATGATTAACATAGGCCGCTTTTAGTAATAAAGAGGATTCCATATCAAGCCAAATCCAGTAGTTATATTTGTCTTCATCTTTAGATTCTATACGTACTAACTGAGCTGCTCGTCCTGATATACGCCCTTTTCCACCAAGTACAAAGTCATAATGGCCACTTAAACGCTCAACGTTTTTAAACAGTACTTCAGGAATTGGCCCTGCAATTGAATCAGTTGTAAGTGAATAAGGCTCTGATTGCGGCTCAAAATAAGTAACTTGGTTGTCAACGCGTACCATTTCTAGGCCCGCGCCATTGAGTAAACTTAAGTGTTCTATCTCAATGTCATCTTGTTTTGCATGTAACCAACGGTAGGGTTCCATGGTTTTACCTTTAACAACCACAAACGAGGCGTCAAAGTTACGGGTATGAACGGCATTAGCCATTTTAAGCAGTAAATCTTTGGCAGGATTGGTGTCGCTGGCAAAGGTATTAAAGCTGATTGCCAGCGACAGAATAAAAGTAATTACTTTCATTTAATTAGTTGTTTTCCTCTGGTTTTTTTGCATCCGTTTGCGCAGCCTCTAATGAATGTGCAACACGAGCTTGGCGTTGATGCTCTAAAACAAGTGCGCCAATACGTTGCTGCTGCAATTCACGCAAACCATTTTCTGCGTTTTTAAGCGCGGGCTCCGATGAATAACTCACTGGTGATGCAGTACCTGTAAAAGGTGTTGTTTGCAGCAATGGAATTTCGCTTTGTTGCGCGCCATCGCCCTGTGGCAACATATTTACGCCTACAATAGCAAACATAGCAACACTTGCTGCAATCGCAAGTTGTGCCACTGGCTTGCGCCAATTAAATGCCACAACTTTATTGTCGTTTATAGTATCACTTTGCGGCGCAGATTGCGCTTTAGACTGACTGAAATCTGCATATACTGGTTCGCTTTCGAGTGCTAACGCAACACGCTTGCTAATATCAATATGAATATCGCTGTGATCTTTTTGAGCTCGCATTGCATCACCAATTAACGCATAACGGCCAAAGATAGCAACGTCTTGCTCTGCAATTTTTGCATCTGCTAGTTGTTGCTCGCCGTCAAGTAATGCAGATAACGATTCGTCATCTAACCTGTTAACGTGTGCTTTTATCATACTAAGACTCGCCTATTAATGGGTTTAATTTGTTATCAATTGCCTCACGGGCACGAAATATACGCGAACGTACCGTCCCGACTGGGCAATCCATTACCACAGCTATTTCTTCATAGCTCATCCCTTCAATTTCTCTGAGGGTGATTGCGGTTTTAAGATCTTCAGGCAAACTATCAATCGTATTAAAAATAACAGCGCGTACTTCTTCGCTCAGCAGTAAATTTTCAGGAGATGCGTTAGAACGCATTGAGTCCGCGCAGTCATAAAATTCGGCATCTTGTGCGTCTATATCACTTGCTGGCGGTTTACGCCCCTGAGCTACTAAATAATTTTTAGCACAATTTACTGCAATACGGTACAACCAAGTATAAAAGGCACTATCGCCCCTGAAGTTAGGAAGCGCACGATAAGCTTTTATAAACGCTTCTTGTGCTACATCTGCAATATCACCCTGATTTGACACATAACGTGAGATCAAACCGGCAATTTTGTTTTGATACTTCTTTACTAATAGGTTGAAGGCGTTTTTATCTCCTTGCTGAACCCTTTTTACTAGCGCTAAATCTTGATCCTGCTCGCTCATTCGAGCCGGTACTCCTGTGTCTAATTTTTGCTTATCATTCATAGTGTCGCCATTGTTCACAGATACTCTGACTCTTACATGAATAAAAAGTTCTGCTTTATATTGTTTTTTTATTAAATAGTCGTAAATAACCGTAGTTAGAGCCAAAATTACTACTTGGTATGATGGCAAATATGATACAACTACCACTATTGAAAACAAACATTGCTCTATATGGGCATTGTAACCGCAAAGTACCTCTGACATGAACCAAAATAAACATCACATTGCAGATGTCGCTATTATCGGTAGCGGCGCAGCGGGCTTATCACTTGCCTTATCTTTAGCTAACTATTGTAACGTTACCGTAATCAGTAAGGGAGCACTCACTGAAGGCTCCACACTCTATGCCCAAGGTGGTATAGCCGCGGTATTTGATAAGAAACATGACAGTATAGAATCACATGTGCAAGACACGCTCGATGCGGGCGGTGGCTTATGCGACAAAGAAGCAGTGCACTATACCGCTAGTAATGCCCACGATTGTTTGCAATGGTTAATTAATCAAGGCGTACCGTTTGATATAGAGCTGGATAGCCATGGTAAAGAGCGTTTTCATTTAACGCGTGAAGGCGGCCACAGCCACCGACGTATTTTACACGCCGCCGACGCTACTGGTAAAGCCGTACAAACTACATTAATCAGCCAAGTTCAAGCCCACAAAAACATCACCCTGTTAGAGCATTACAACGCCATTGATTTAATTACAGATAAAAGCGGCAATAAAGCCAGCTCGCATATAAATGGCATGTATGTATGGAATAAAAACGCCAAAAAAGTAGAAACAATTGCGGCTAAATTTGTTGCTTTAGCTACAGGTGGCGCTAGTAAAGTGTATTTGTATACTTCAAACCCTGATGTCTCCAGTGGTGATGGTATTGCTATGGCATGGCGTGCGGGTTGTAGAGTGGCGAACATGGAATTTAACCAGTTTCATCCAACCAGTTTGTACCACCCTGAATTACAAAACTTTTTAATTACCGAGGCAATGCGTGGTGAAGGCGCTTATTTAAGACGCCCCGACGGCAGCCGATTTATGCACGAGTTTGATGAGCGTGAAGAGCTTGCTCCTCGCGATATTGTTGCTCGCGCTATCGACTTTGAAATGAAACGTTTGGGTGCCAATTGCGTATTTTTAGACATTAGTCACAAAGATAAAGATTTTATTATTGAGCACTTCCCCACTATATATGCAAAGTGCCTAAGTGTCGGGCTCGATATTACCAAAGATCCTATTCCTGTTGTACCTGCAGCGCATTATACCTGTGGTGGAGTAATGACTGACTTTAATGGTAAAACCGATTTAGATAACTTATATGCAGTAGGTGAAGTTGCTTATACCGGCTTACATGGTGCTAATCGTATGGCGAGTAACTCATTACTAGAGTGTATTGTGTTTGCCCATGCGGCTGCAAAAGACATTTTAAGCAAAATTGAACATGCACCAGAGCCCATTAATCTGCCGCACTGGGATGAAAGCCGCGTAGCTAATTCAGATGAAGAAATAGTGATTACTCACAACTGGCATGAACTAAGGTTGTTTATGTGGGACTACGTGGGTATTGTGCGCTCAACCAAACGCTTAGAGCGTGCACTACATAGAGTTGAGTTGTTACAGCAGGAAATACATGACTATTACGCTAACTTTAGAGTTAGTAATAACTTGTTAGAGCTGCGTAATTTGGTACAAGTTGCCGAACTAATTATTCGCAGTGCACTTGAGCGCAAAGAAAGCCGTGGCCTGCACTACACTATTGATTATCCAGAGCAAAACGCTAATCCAACACCTACTATTTTAACTCCACAGCGTTAATTGCATTAAGTGTGGCGCGTTTTAGGCGCGCATAGCTTTGTACATCAACACTATTGGCTGTAATAATCAGCCAATAGTTGTTATTAAAACCCTTAATATAAAGCCAAACACCGTTGCCAATTAAGCGGCTTTTAGCACTTATTTCGCCTTGAATTAACCGTGTGTTATTTTCAAACCTAAACTGCTTTGGGGCTAAAATAATAACGCCTTCAAGTGGCTGTACTGCCTGCATTTTTAGCCATACAAGTATGGCTGCTACAAAGTTAACAACTATGCAAAAAATGATTGCCTCAAGTGAGCTTAAAAATAAGCACAGCAATAATGTTAAAACACAAAAAAAGACCACAATAGATTTATGGTCTGTTTTGTTTGCTGTAACTGTAAACCTATACACGAACTCGGTCTAAAATAAGTTGCACCATGCTGTTGAGCTGCTCATCTTTACATTCTTTATGGCCCATAAACCAAGCAAATAAGTCAGGATCTTCTTCGGTAAGTAAACGCTGAAAAATAGCTTGCTGTTCAACGCTAAGTGAATCAAAAGCATCCTCTACAAAGGGCATAAACAATACATCTAGCTCTAGCATGCCACGGCGACAAGCCCAACGGATACGTGCTTTACTATGAATTTCAGTCATTTTAAACCTCATATTTAATTGACCTGAGTTTAACAAATACCAATTAATTTAGCAGCTCTTAATCACTTATTAAAATAATAAAAACCCGTACAGAGTTAGCTGCTGTACCCAAGGTTGTATCTACGTTATTATGTTACCTCATTAAATAGTCAAAGAAGGTGTTTATGTCGATTGTTCATGCGTGTGCTTTATCTCATCAGCTTATTAGCTTCTCTGGCGCAGATAAATTATCTTATCTTCACGGACAAATCACTCAGGATATCAACAAGCTAACCAACAACAATTATCTTTGGGCCGGGCACTGTAGCGCCAAAGGTAAGTTATGGGGCGTGTTTAAATTATTTTCTCATCAAGATCATTACTATTTAATTGGCTCTAAGGCTGAAGTAGAGTGCTCTTTAGCCGAGTTAAAAAAATATGCGGTATTTGCTAAAGTAGACATTAACGTAGCACCACAGCGATTAATTGGCTTAATTAGCGACGACTTTACTGAGTTACTCACACAACTTAATATCGAATTTGCGGCGCAAGACACTGCATGCGATTTTAGCCATGGTAAAGCTCTTAAGCTTACCGGCAATCGACTTTTACTAATGGTAGATGAGCAATTTAACTTGCCTGATAACGTAGTAACGCTTGAAAACGATATGCTATGGCAACAAGCTGCTATTTTAGCCGGCGAGCCACAGCTTAATGAGCAAGCGATTGGTGAATACGTGCCGCAAATGGTTAACTTGCAAGCAATAGGTGGCATTAGCTTTAAAAAAGGCTGTTACGCAGGGCAAGAAACCGTAGCGCGAATGAAATACTTAGGTAAAAATAAGCGTGCTATGTATATCGTTTCAGGGCAAAGCGATGGGTTACTTACTGAGTTGGATCTAGAAAGACAACTAGGCGAAAACTGGCGCCGCGCTGGTAAACTTATCAGCCAGAGCTTTAATGAACAAACTAAAACACTTACTGGCCTTGTAGTGTTGCCAAACGATACTGATGTTACTCAGGTACTTCGTGCAAAACACACTCCTTCGGTAGAGCTAAACATTCTTCCTCTACCCTACTCTCTTGAAGATGAATAAATAGGACTGACTATGATCGTTGCAGCAAACAAAGTGGTAAAAATGCATTATTCGGTATTAGATAATGACGGCAATACCATTGATAACTCGTTCGATGGCGAACCACTAATTTTTATTATTGGCACCGGCTATCTAATTTCAGGCCTAGAAAATGCTCTGCAAGGCAAACAAGCTGGCGACACGTTAAGCGTAAAAGTTGAACCTGATGAAGGTTACGGCGAACGTAGTGACAACTTAATGCAAGCTGTGCCTAAAGAAATGTTTGAAGGCATGGAAATTGAAGTGGGTATGCAGTTTCGTGCATCAACCGATGATGGCGATCAATCAGTCATGATCATCGACATTCAAGACGAAGAAGTTATTGTAGATGGTAATAACCCACTGGCTGGTATTACGCTTAACTTTAATGTAGAAATTTTAGAAGTACGCGATGCAACCGAAGAAGAACTAAGCCATGGTCATGTACATGGTGAAGGCGGTTGTGGTCACGACCACTAAAATGCCCTAAGCAAATAAAAAAGCGCCTAAGGCGCTTTTTTTGTTACTAAACTCAATTTAATTACATTTAAACCGCAGCAGGTTTAACATCATCGGAAGCTGCTTTAAGTGTTTCTGCAGGTGCTATTTTACCTTCAAGCGCTGTGAGTAAGCCTTGCTGATCATTAGTACCCACTCTGTATAAAGTGCCATCTTTAAGGGTAAGTTGAATAGCACTAAAACCAGACACTGTATATATCCAGCCATCGTGGGTAATACGAATACCAATCCCATGACGATACGAGTTTTGCACCGCTTTAGCTTCTGCAATATCTGCAAGTGCAATACTTTGCCCAGCAACACCTGGACCAAATGCCCAACTAATATGAGTGTCATTTACTTTTACGGTTAAGCCATGAAACAAAAAACCCACCAGCACTAAAATACCGGCAAACACCATAAGTGGGCCATCAGCCCCAATTAAATTCCAGGCAAGGGCTACAAAGCCGCCAATCCAGGCTAATACAAAAAATATAAATAGCGCATACTGCTTATGCTGATACATAACACTCTCAAAATTAAATAACGATACGATTAAAAATAAAACAACTTAAAAGCTATAAACTAATGTTGCGCTGAGCTCTGAGTCAAACTTGAGCTTATTTTCTTCAGGTTTGGAATTATAACGATACATATAAGCAAACTTAAGTGATACCCCACCAATTACTTGGCTGATCAAGGCTGTTTCTGATTTTAATCGTGAATTAAGCCCCGACAAAGACTGCTCTATACTTACATCTTGGTTAAAGCGCGTTCGCTCAGAAACCAACCGCTCCCATTGCATAGCAAAGCGCACTAAATAACCTACTTTGTTTTTATCATCTTCGCTAACATCAGACTGCTCCTCAGCCACAGAGCGATACAAACCAGGTCCTATATCAATATCAACTTTATTTTTAACGCCTTGGTAAACGCGCGCACCATAACCTGTTGCTACTGTACTTTTAAACGCTAGACCGCTAAATTTATCTTCTTCGTAATCGCCATAAATAAAAAATGAGGAATTCTTAACGCCTACTTTGTAGTTACCTTGCGCTGATATAAACACCCGGTTAGCGGTCACATCAGACTTTCCGGTGTCATCGTTATGATCGCGTTTGTATAAGGAATCTATTTTAAATTGATTACGCCAGCTTTCAAAATCTTGATAAAGGTTACCTTTGAGTTTAAAACTGGTCGAATTAGTATTGCCTTTACTTAATATAAAACCAAATTCGGTGTCGCCGTAAAGCATTTCGCCTTTATGTAAATCATGAATTTCTTCATCCGAGAGTTGTCCGTATTCATGAAAATCTTCAAAAGGATCGACAGCCCAACTTGGGCGGCAAACCATTAAAAAAATTAAGAATAAAAACTTACGCAAAACACTCTCTCTTGTAGGTGATCATAAAACAACTTTAACTAAAACTGAGTTACTCAGTCTCTTTCCATAAAATGTGACAAAAAGGCGCGTCTTTATCACGGCTAATTAAAATTTTAGCGAATAATACATCGTCATTTTCAAATTCTAAGCCTACTAACACCTGCAAAAAATGATCAGCTTCAACTTCTAGAGCAACAAAATCCTGCCATTGCTCATCGGGCTCGCCCTCTTCAATAAAACCAAGTTCTTCTCTGTATTGATTAAAAGTCTCAACGTCTTGCTCATTCAGGTTGCTTGGTGCCAATTCTAAAAAAATATCGTACGCTTGATGAGTTGCTTCTTCTTCTGTGTATAAACGCGGGCCTGACATGAGTAGTTAACCTTTGAGCTTTTAAAGTATGATCATAATACCAAAAGTTATCGTTGTTTTGAGAAAAAAACGCTGAAAAAACTGACTTTCTTCAGTCTCTTAATTGTTATAAGTAAAATCAATCAATTGAGACCTGCCGCTGAGTAATAAATTCATTTTATTTTAGGGTCTGTTGACCTTTGCGGATTAAAATTTGTTCAAACTAGGGGCGATTTAATCACGGCGCGAGGTTTGTAACCTAGTGGGCTAAGTAAAAACCGAGCAAAGCTTCCGCGTCCTGCTCACGCCCCTTACCTACATCCATGTAGGCAACAAAGAGTCAAT
>NZ_JADYXG010000030.1:0-29667 GCF_015864415.1 Pseudoalteromonas sp. SCQQ13
CTTGCTCTGGACAGTATCAAAATGATAATACATGGACTGGGAAGTAGCTTTCCCATTTAATTTTAAAAGCATAATATTTGAGTTCTAAAAATTAAAATTATCAGTAACCACAAATGAGAACTAGCTTATTAACTCATTTATTATATGTGACATATTTAAACTGAAATAGGTACCTAGAATCATAATGAAAGCATCCACAATTTCACTGTTAGCAACACTTATTTTCTCTGCTGCCTCTTCAGCAAATCAAGAAATCGACTCATTTAGCAAAGCTAAACGACTGTTAGAAAAACAAGTTTATAACAACCACCGCGTTACACTTTATTGTGGTGCGACATTTGACGCTAGTAAAAAAGTAACCGCACCGGAGGGCTTTTCTACAACAAAGTACGTCAAACGAGCTAAAAAAATTGAATGGGAACATGTCGTTCCGGCAGAAAACTTTGGTCGTACTTTTAGCGAATGGCGAGATGGACATAAGCAGTGTGTAAATAGTGTGGGGAAGTCATTTAAGGGTCGAAGATGTGCAGAAAAAGTAAATACAGAATACCGTTTTATGCAAGCTGATATGTTCAACCTCTATCCGGCCATTGGTGCCGTGAATGCGCTGAGAAGTAATCATAACTTTACTATGCTTCCAGCGGCTCAAAGCGATTTTGGACGTTGTGCGATGAAGATTGACGACAGCAAAGCTGAGCCACCTGAAATGGCTAGAGGTCAAATTGCGCGTACTTATCTGTATATGGAGAACACCTATAAACGATACAGCATGAGTAAAGCACAAAGCCAGCTAATGAATGCGTGGGATAAAATGTATCCTGTAGATGATTGGGAATGTACTAGAGCAGAAAAAATTTCAAAGCTACAAAAGAATCAAAATAATGTAGTAAAAAGTCGTTGTGAGAGTAGAGGTCTTTAAACATATCATCTTAATCATGATTTATGAAAGCTTAGAATTAATAATCAATCAAGTGATTTTTAACGTGAAACTCTCAGCTTTTATTAGTTAGTTTTTAATTCAGAATGAGCAGCTTTGAGCGATAACCGGACATTGAGGTTGGCTAAATATCGTCGTTAATTGATTCGTTAGACTGCTCTTTGCGCATATATTCACGAAAATGAGCGCTGCGCGTATGTTAGTTCATTTAACTTTACCTAAAAAATTTAGAAAACTTACTGATAGTAATGCCTTAGTTAATTTGTTAAAACTATACAAAATAGATAAATGAGCGTTAAGTCGGCAGAAATATGCGCGATGAGCGCACTATTAAATTGTTATGCTTCTAATATAGGCACAAGGAAGAAAATGAATACCAAAGTCAAATTAACTATCTTGGTGATAGTTACCAGTCTCATTTTATTTTTCGCTCAAACATATGTCTGGACAGAAGCTGGAAAAACCACTCAAAGCAAGTCTTATGCATACTCATACCAGCTAAATCAATGGAAAGAGGATACTTATAGTAAATTTGAGTCTCTAAGGAAAAGTGGAACCTACGACAACTTGGATTTGTCGCGAGGTAAAAAGGTGGTTAGCCCTGCTTTCTTTTTAGATATACATGAGTATCAACGACATATAAAAAGCATACTTAGAACACAAGAGTTTAACTCTCGCGTTTCATTCGAAATGCTTAGAGAAATAGATAGAATGAATCCTAAAGGCTTAGTTCATACTGATGCCCCTACAGAGATAAAAGTAAAGGTTGAAGAGTTCGAAAAACTACTCTTGAAACATGACAAAGTAACAGAAAGGCTCAATACCTATTTGCCTGAATTGATTTCGGCTTTTGAATACAAAAAAGAATATAGTGACTCTGAAAAAATTGAGCTAAGCGTAAAGCAGCTTGAACTTTTAAGTGAACTGTATTCTAGTGATTACCTATTCCTAAAGAGGAACACGGATGTGTTTAAATTCATTAGGGACATGGGGGATAATTCTTATTCAATGCTTTATAACTATGAGAAAGTACTTTCTGGTTACAACAAGCAAGTTAGTCTAGAAGATTCATATAAAAAAGTTTTGCTTTTAATTCTAACGTTAATTTCATTTATTTTTTCTATTCGTATTGCTTTAATTCCGGAAAACGAAACATAACAAACGCATTAAATCGCTCGCAAGCTCGCTGGGACGCTAACACATGGGCAGCGTCACTTCGTTCCTATTTTAGCCCATATGTTATCGCCCTTTATGCGGGTGTTAGGCTTCAGGAAAATTTAACTATGGCTTCCCTTTTAGAACATCCTGATTCACAAGAGTTCTTTGATCGTACATATTCGCTACTGATGGAAGAGGCTGACAGAGGATGTGTTTTGCTTGGTGTTTCTTTATTGGATGAAGAATTAAATAAAATGTTTAAATCTTTTGTTCCGGAAAAAACAAGCAATACGCGATTAAAAGAAATATTTGATGGCAAAAGTGCTTTTGGCAGTTTGTCTGCAAAGTTGGATATAGCTTACGTTTGCCGCTTATTGCCTTTAGATTTAGTTAATTGTCTGCATTTACTGAGAAAACTAAGAAATAACTTAGCACATCAAGCATCTGCATTTTCAATTGAAGAAAACTTGGATCAGATATACGAAATATTCAATAAAACTAGCGGTAACCTGATTGCTGGAATGACAAAACTATCTGGTGAGATTGTTTATGGCCAGTTTATAGAAAAAGTTATGAATACTAATCACCCTACAGATGAGGGTAAAAAGCTTTTCGAGTCAAAAGATGAAGCCTTTGCATATTTAGAGAAAAATGACGATGTGCAAAAGACGCTTTTTGAACAAAGAATAAAAATTATGTTGGTAATAGGTATTGCAAGCTTGGGTGGATTAATAATATTTCATAGAGAAAAAGTACTAAGAAAATTCGAACAGTAAGCCTAACAAACGCATTAAAATGGACGTCTAACAGTTGGCTGTCGCTAATTCTTCGCTTATTTTAGCCAACTGTAATCCGCAATTTATGCGGGCGTTATGTGTTTAGGAGAGTATTGTGAACGACGAACAATTTTCGAGGACTTTGCAATCAGTAGGTCAAAGTTGTTTTGTAAAATATTTTGATGTTTTTTCATCTAAAACGTTAAGTCGCGAAGATATAATTGAAAAGCTAAAATCCGAAACTAATTATACTGACGGGTCATGTGTTTCTCGTACAGGGCATGCTCAAAGTATTATTAACGCTGGTTTAGCTAAAAAAGCACTTGAAGCTGTAATTAGCTCTCAATCAACTAGAATATTACCTGAAACCAGAGAAAAGGCTCAAAGTTTATTAGTGCAATTAAACACATAACAAGTGACTAAGGTTATGACTGTCCGCAATTGGCACTTTGCTGAAACCAGCTTTGAGCGATAAGCAGTCAGTCGTATTTTTTACATTGTATGACTTCTTCAAGCTCATAGCTGACGCTGATTTTTAGGGGCGCATCGTTCCTAAAAAGCAAAAAACACTTACTACTTTGTGAAAATAATGTAAAAGTAAGAGCTAAGAGAGCGACCTGCTTTTTATATAAAAGTCTAAATTTTGAAACGACTTATCTAAATCTTTCAAGCCATTTACAGCAATCTTAAGTTTAGCCATATCCTTCCTAGTGAACATTTTCATTGCTATCTGATTTACTATGCCGAAACTCTTGACATCTTTTTTTGTTTCGAACCACTTTATTACTGAATTTACTAAGTCAGAATGTTCGAATCCGCTTTCAATACAGTCTTCAAACCACTGCGTGGTGAGCCAGTATGATAACGCTCGCTCATCTACATACTCTTTTTCTAAGGAGTCAGTATCAATTGATGTGATTGATCTATATTTATTTTTTGAAACAAATTCATCTATATTGGTTCTTCTATATTGAAACCACTTATTTCGATTACATACGTCCCAAAGCGAGTGAATATCCATTTCACTTAAATACTCTCTATAACGCCATAAGGCTTTTACCTGCTCCAGTCTTGTTATCCCCTTTCTTCCATTAGTCCTGTCACCAAACGCCATTAAAACATGTTTAAAAATATCTTGAGGCTCTGTTGAACTCTCAATCTCTTTGTGAAAAAGTTCTAATAATTTAGGAAGAGAAATATACAATGCTGCTTGAAGAAATCGTCTCCGACTTTTAACTTTTTCCCAATTATCTAGCAAGATCCTACTTGATGTATCTGGTTCCATCTCCATCAATAATTCAGAAAGAATATAATCTACCTCTCCGTCATTTTCTGTATTGATTTCGTTTATTGTTTTAGATAAATAAGCGGTAAGGTTCTCATTCCAAACATATCTACCAGCTTGCCACCAATACCCTTTGTTCGAAGGGATCAACTCTATTGCCGAATTGATAACTGATAAATCACCTCTCTTAGCTCTTTCAAAAATAGCCCATTCAAAAGCATCGTCTTTTTTGTCAATTGAACTTAGAAATGAGAGGTCTGTGTTTGCTTCAACTGAACCGTAAATATTTGTAGCAGCTTTGATCATGGAGAGTGAAGATTGTTTATCTTTAATAATTTTTTCTAAAAGCTTTTTAGATTCATCAGGCATCTTATTTTTGCGTTTAGAGTGATCAGCAAATGTTGAACTAACAAAGAAGAACCCATCTTTTGATTGCTCATATCTTTTAGCCAAATATTCAACTATATGTTGTACAGCAACAGGTACTCCAAATACTCTAAACATATAAGTAATAGGCCACTCAAGCCTTTCATCCTCACTCGCCCTTTTAACAAAGTAAGTTAGCGCATTAATAGGTACATAAGATTCAAATGCCCAAGACAAACCATCACTAGCAAAAGAGTATAAATCACAACTTCCGTAATCGTTTTCTTCATCAGATAAACTAGTCCATTGATCGCAAACTTGTCTCAATAATGATTCATCCCTTTCATGACAGCGAGAAGCCGCCCACATATAACTCAAAAGGTTTTCTTTTTTGTCTTTTGATTTTCTCCAACATTCACCTATTGAGGGTTCAAGTGAGGAATTACCTATATAACCTGCCAATAATAAACAAGCATTAAGTGTTTTATCGCATTTAGGGTTTGAGCTTAATAAATTACTTAGCTGCTTAGTGTAAGCTTGCCCATGTTTTGAAAAAACATGGGCTAAAAACTCTTTTCTTCCTTTTACTTTTAGACCAAGCTCATGCCTTGAAATTAGGTTTAGACCAGCATTCAAATCACCATTTCTAAACCTAGCCTCCAGCCAGAATTCATTTGACGAGCTGTTTGTAAATAACTTAGTCATTGGTATAACACATTCAGAATCAATTCTTGAAAGTATCCTAATTGCCTCAAATCTAATATATTCATTCGCCAATTCATCCTTATTAGTTTCAACAATCCACGCTTCAATTTTTTCAATCAGATATGTCGTATCTATAAAGGTACTACTTGTTGTAGTTAGTTTGAATGTATGGAATAAACTTAGGGGGTTTTTCCTTACAAGGTAGTCTATTGATTCTTGTTTAAGTGCATTTTTTACAAGTGCTACGGCTACGGCTTCCGAATAAAATGGGTCGCATATATACTCACTTTTTTTCGGTAAACTTAAGGATTTAGCAATAACTTTTGCAGTCATTGCTAGACTAATTCTATCGTGACGGAAAGAAAGGGAATTACTACCACTTTTGTTTGAAAAATAAATCGCAGAACCTTTTTTTAATAGCTTCTTCAAACAGCCTAATTTGTTAGGTGAGTCTTTGAACCATTCGGCTATTTCTTTTATAGTTGGATTTAAATTTCTATTGCTCAATAAATATCCGACTAACTCTTCATATATTTCTTCAATTTCATCGTCATAAATATCATCAAAATTAGCCGCAATTTTGCAAATGTCGTTGCTTATATAATTTTCAATGATATCGGCAGCGGCGGTTTCTGAACTTAAGTCACTTAAAGCTATCAATAAAGGGTCATTACCAAGTGATGAGCATATTGATGCTATTTCTACCTCTGATAGTTCAGCTCCGCTCTTTTCAACTTTTAATTTGACAGCTTCTTTTGCCTCTCTTGTTGAAAAATTACCTACAAATGAAGTAAATTCACTAATTTTTACTTTTTCATCATGTTTTAAGCTATCGAGATAATTAGGATATACAGGACATACAATTAGCCATTTATCAGATGTATTTCTTTGTATCCATTTTAATATTTTCTGTAATGTTTTTGTTGGGCTATCCGATTTGTTTATGTCTTCAATAACTATAACGAAAGGCAATTGGTGTTGACAAATTTCAAGGGCTGTTGCTCCAGCAGCATCATTTAAATTGTTTTCAAATACGGATAATTGCTCAGTTATAGCTTGTTCTAGAGAATTTGATTTATCAATGATTTTTTCAGATAAAATGATACCTGCGCCGCCATTATCAAAATTAGCTTTAAGGGAATTAAAAGCAATAATTGATTTACCAACGCCTGACTCCCCTACTAAAAATTGATGATTAATTACTTCAGGCTGACAGGTTACTCTTTGAACCATTAACTGGACATCAATAAGCTTGGAATAATCATCGACTTGCTTTTCTGTAATTTCCCTCAACAATTCAAGTGATAACTTCTCTGGTTTTTCAGCCAAATACAGTTTTCTTAAATATTGACCTTTAGCAGTCGTATCGAGGTAATTTGCTATTCTAGTACCTCCATGAATTTCTAAGTCTATATCATTTTCTTTGGCTAAAGTCTTAGCATCTAAGATCGTTTCTGGTTTAGGGTCGAATGTCGATACTAAAGCGATTGTTGCTTTTTTTATATCTTGGTATTTAGAACGATAACCGTTAATTTCATTAATAGCTTTTCTTAAATCTCCATCATTACCAGTGGGGCCTTTTGAGGGATCTTTGGGTTTTACAGTGGATAGATCTTTAAGAAACTTGTCATGTAGGCTACTTATATCTGTCGTTGTATGTTCTAAACCAGCTACTCCCAATTCACCATTTTCTTCATAGACTGAAAACCCGTCTAATGGTGCTTTTACTGTACTTCCTTTCGGGTTGACACCTAAATGACTTGTACTCTGATACTTATTTGGATTAAACGATCTTAAATAAGCAGTAGCTAACCTTTCAAATTTAGCTGCATCTTTAAATTCCGATAACTTTTTTACTGTTTGATTAACGTAAGACATTTTTGTATAGCACATGATAAATTGAAATTATTGATAAGTTTTCACTTTTCATTCATGCCCCATACTAACACCCGACTTAATTATAAATAAACACTTACAGGGTATGCAGAATTCGGATAAATACTGATCAATAAGCAATTTTTCGAAAAGTTAAAGGATATTTGAGGCTCAACTGTAAATATACTGATCTTTCGAATGGCCGCAATGGTGGCATTTGCGACCATCAGTATAGACTTAAATTCAAATACTGAATGTCCGCAAATGGCACTGAGCCGAAGAGCGAGAAGCGGTCATTGAGATTGGCTAAATATAATAGTCAATTGAGTGGGCAAACTGCTCTTTGCGCATATATTCATGAAAATGAGCGACGCGAGCATATTGTTCTATTTAACTTTTCTTTAAAGTTTTAGAAAACTTTATGATAGCAATACCTTAGGTTATTTGATAAAACTATATAAAATAGATAAATAAGTGTGGCGTCGGCAGAAATATGCGCCATTAGCGCACTATAAAATGTTAGTGCTACAGGAGTTACACTTTGACTACCAATGAAAGCGTTCAGTTTCACATGCGTTTTGTGACTGAGAAACATCAAGAATTAATTAAAACGCTAGATGAATTAGTTGTTGCTCTCGTAGGAGAAAAACTTGAGGGTAAAAAGAATAAGGGAAAAGAAGCCTTAACAAAGGCAAATGATTTAAAAGCTTCAATATCTAAGCAAGACTCACCAGCGTGGCTACCTAGTCTAATTCAAGGACTCAATCACTTCCAAGGAAATTCGTGGAAGCAAACTCACTTAATTGATCATTTAATTAAGAATATAAATCAAATTAAAAGTCATAAGTGGGTTTTTGAAAACCCAACTGATACTGCATTTGATTTTGATTCAATTTATGAACACTACAAAGCAGAAAGTCGTTTACCTGAATTATTCAATGACATAGTTAGAATCCTCGAAGAAATTCAAGCAAGCGGTGAACTTGATAGCCTTGTTATGATTAAGGGACTAGGCAAAGTTATCGCCACTCTGAAAAAGAATAAGGATGGCTCATACTTTTCCATTAATGGCGCATGGGAGTTTTTAATTACTTTCTTACAAAATTATATGTGGGGAGAGTTATCTAAAATTCCAGTTTTAGGTACAGCTATGGAAGCTTTAGAGAAAACTATTAAAGAAACAAATGAAGAAATGTTTAAAGTGCATGCCAATGTACAAACAGAAATGGAAAACGTTGTAGAGACAGAAATCAAGGGGCTCAAAAATAAGTCATCGTTTAAATTCTTAGCTTATGATAAAACTGGAGCTCAACTTTCAGCACCAAAAAGCTTGTCCGTCAGCGAGAGTGTATAGCACTATAAGTCAAAAATAGCAGCTGGTTTTTGCCCCTTCGTCGCTTATTTAAACCAACTTCTATTTGCCTCTTAGTGAGTTAGTTATATGCCAAATCAACTATTGGCGAAATATTCAGGCCCATCAAAGGAGTTAAGTTGTAATGGAAAACACGTACGAAAAAATACTAGGTAAAGAAGCATCACAGTTTATCCCTATAATTAATAAGATTCTTTCCGAAGTTAAAAATCATAAATATCATTTCATGAACGAGAGTGAATTTACATCCCTAACGCAAACCTCAGCAAGTGAGGGGCAATCTCAATATATGAAAGAATTATTGTATAGAGCAAATTTTGGTTCCTTATCTGCAATTGCTAAAAATTATGAATGGTTAAGAGGAATGCATAATTCATATGAGGCTGGACTATATTTGCCGTTTGCATCTTCATTTAGGTGCCTTATTGAGTCAGTAGCCGACAGTTATTTTTCCCTGTCAAATTTATGCACCACTCTTTCAAAGAACATAAAAAATATTAATATCTCCATTAATCAAAACTCCCCGAATTTCCATATATACACAGATTTAGAAAATCAACTTATCCACTATTCCCATGCTAGAAGATTAAATAGTGGTGAATCTGCGCCTGATTCTCATAAAGCAGAAACAGCCGCACGCTATGTTAAAAAGTTAGATGAAGAAACAAACTCAGATTTTTATGATTGTTATTCTGAACTATGCCAACTTAGCCACCCCGCAGCACAAGGGGTGCTACATATGATGATTCCAATTAATGATCAAGATTTTATTTTTGAACACAAATTTGGAAAAGAAAAAATAGATGCATTTTTAGACAAACAGCGAGATAAATTTTCTACTCTATTAACTCTCGCATTTAATCCATCAATTTTGGCTCTAAAAGTTATAAATCATATTCAATTAAATGAGCTTCATGTAGAGCCTGTAAATGAATTAAATATGGATCACATTGTTGCATGGCAAAAGTGTAAGCAATATATTATTCAAGCTGGCATATAATGCGGAGTTTTAGGCCAAAGGGGGAGAGTCCTGACTTCAGGCATTATTTTCCTGACCGTCCGCTGTTGGCACTGAGCCGAACTTCGGCAAAGAGCGGTCGGTCGGATAAGCTCACTTTTGCCCCATTGCTTGTCAACAGGACAATGTGTTGACAAGCCTGGCAAAATCGAGTTAACCAAAATGTAGTGATGCTTAAGAAATTCTATAGATTTAATGACTTACCACTTATAGACTGAATTTTTTATAAGAAAGTCATTAATACAATGTCACCAATGATCAATTCATAGCTTTGAATACAGTTATCACTTTGCGAAAAATAGTTCCTATCCAAATATTTCGTCTACCTATGATCATTACAACCATAGAATGAGGCGTATGTATGGAACCTATCCAAGAATTAACATCTATTGATGACGGAGAAGGTATATCCTCTGGATGCGTATGCCACTCACCAATATATTGAAAATGCCCATTAGAGCTTTTAAATGCAGTCATGACCTTTTGCTGGTGATGCGGGCCTTTACGATTCACGCAATACCTTGTTTGGTGATCTCCTGGTCCGGGCTCAGAAATATCACAGATGACAATATGCCCCCCACGTCTTTCTCCTATAAGCACTCCACCTGCTTCTGCTGCTAGAGGGTTCATTTGTCGGTACGATAATAGTTTACCAACAACTATTGGTTCTATTACGACTAGCTGGCCGCTTTTATCCCTAAATACTATTTCTTCATTATTCATCATTACAAATTGCACATCTTGACTGTTTTTCCAAAATCCGTCGCTTACCTGTTCTATAACGTTCATCAAGCATAAATTCACTATATGACCAAGGTAAGCATGGCTTTAAGGTATTTAATGCGGCTTCTTGCGCTATAGCAGCCGTTATATGACTGACTGCTGCATCATATGTTGTGTACGTACTCCCGCAACTTACAAAACGCTCAGCTGCTTGGTCTATATCCACAAAACGTAAATCCATATTGGCATTATCTTTTGACCCTTGATGAACAGAGCTATCTACATTCATGCAGCCATAACAACTACGTCCATCGTCAACAAAGACTTTTGCTGCTCGACCATTACCATCGTTAAATGCATGGATTATCAGAGGACGCTCATTGTCTCTCATTTGTCTAACAACATACGCTAACCGTTTAGATATTGGTGCGCGGCCAGTCGTATCTATCACGAGATCATATAGTACCAACGATGACCCATTGATGGGGAACCGGTAACCAAAACCTCGTATGTTTTTGGTGACATAGATAGAGTCCATCAAAGTGTCAACCAACGCCTCAGCCTTATTTTTGCCAAAATCATTTGCTTTAAGTGAATGCCGAGAGAAATTATGAGGCTTAAATTCATCATGATCATATAGGTGAAGATAACCTATACCGCTTCCAGCACCATTCCTTAGTAATAGATGAGCTAAATATCCTCCGATAGTTCCACAGCCAACTAGAGCAACTTTTTTACCCGATAAATCACCATGCGCAGCTCTATTTCTACTCTGTAGCGTTTTCTTATCAGCTTTTGTTACGCTAAATCGCTTGAACGATTCACAAGAGTGCTTACTTGATAAAATCGCAACTCTATTTAAAAAAGATCCAGCCTTACCTTTCTTTGTAGATCTTTTAGATACCGTTCGATTACTCAGTCTTGCTGTATTCATTTCCAAGGACACTGCAATCGGATCTTGATTTACTATATCAAGAAGTAAGATGTTTCGTTTTTTTACAGAACGATAAAGGCTATTAGCTAGATGGCTTCGAGCATTAGAATCTACTTGTTTAAGCCATAAAAATAGGTCTTTTAAGCTAGTAGGTGGCCAATTGATACCACACAAGCGAGTAGGGTTAACCCTAATATAATGTGTAGAAATATAAGAATGATTAACACTCAATTTTAATTTACGTTGAGTTAACCACTTAGTTAGATCTTCATTAGTACCTTTTGTGTCTTCCGTTGTAACAAACTCACAATAGCTGCTGCCTGTATCATTAGCAGGTTCGAGCATAACAGTTGTAAAACTGACTTTCCTATTGCAATCCGCTAACAGATATAATGACCCTTGTGACTCCCAATACGATACAAACTCATTTTGTAGCTCTATGTCTCCAACATCGTTGTCATTCATAGATAGGACAGCATTGTTGAGAGTTCGTTGAATCTGACAATCTATCTCGTTATACAAACTAGGAAGATCATTTGGATTCCAATCAGCTTCTTTCTGCTCGACATAGCAAAGATATCCATCATGTGAAATGTGAGGAATTAGCCTACCTTCATACGAAGAAGGAACTAGATAACAATATACCGTTGGGAGCTCTACATGTGGATCATTTGGGACAATCAATATAGTAGAAAAGACGCCCCCAGGTGTATCATAATCTTTTGTATAATATCCCTTTCCTGAATTTTCTTTGTAGAGAATAGATACTACAGGTAGCCTTTTTGACAAGGTATAACGAAATCCTACTTGCAGCATCAATTGATGTACATCTATCATTCTAGTTAACCACTAACCATAGAGGGGCTTATCTGCGCCGGAGAAGTGCTTTGTGCAGGCTCAGCATTAAATGCGGGGGCTGCAGCAATAATTTTTATCAAGCTTGCATCTGATACACGATTCCCAAATATACTAGATAGTATTGATAACGCATCTTGCTTTGTCGGTGCATTTTCAGCATTTTGTAAAGATGCAGGCAACTGCTCTAATTTAGCGACAATACCCTTGTGAAAGTCTTCATGTTCTATCTTTGCTGGGAATAACGGTCGATCATCTGTATCATCAGGGCTCTCTACACCGCTCTTAAATTCAAATGCAAAATTCTTAGCAACTACTTTCATGATGTCCCCCATGTCTTTTGGATTGACTGAATGCTTGCTCAGAATTTCAACGGTTGCCGCCATCAAACTAATTGAACTTGGACCACCTACATCCCACTGAGCATCACGCCAAGCTTTCATAAATCGACATACGGGGCGAACATGAGAACCAATCTTTTTACAAGCATCATTAAACCAATCTTCAACAATTTTAGGATCGCTGTTCATCCACTTGTGCGTACCAGGACCTTCATCTCTTAAGGCTAAGTTAACGGTTTTTGAATCTAATCGCTCGAACATCACGTCATCAGAGTCTGTAGCCTTTTTAACAAGATCTAACGATTCATACATATTACTGGCTGACTCAAGACCTAGACTACGATCTTTGGTAATAAAACCCTCATCAGGAATGGCATACATAGGAACGTCAATGTGCGTATTTTCTTCTGCGATTTTGATACGAGCACAAGTTCGCTTACTTTCAAATTCCCAGCCAGGGTTATCAGCGACTAAGGACTTCAAAGAAGTATCAACTAAAAGTGTTAGCAGCTTATGGCCAATTTTGGGGTTTTCAAAAACAGTCATTGGCAAATATGTACCATCATCTATATCCATCTCTTGACTGGGCTGAAAGGGCTTATTTAACGTGTCGTATTGGAAGCTACCTTGAGTCCAAAACCTAGGCTTTAGTTTTGTAAACCCATCTCTAACATCATCTTCCATCTCGTATATTAAGCGTGCTACAGTTTTCTGTTCTACTGTGGATAAGTAGCTTATTCTTGTTGATTTCAATCGGCCTTTAACATCTTCTTCTGACTCTGATTTTTTTAAATTGATTGCTACTTCTATGGCTTCATCAAACACTTCTCTAATGCGCTTACGAACATGGGCTCGCAATCTTTTCAGCTTATTCCTTTCAGTGTCTGTAAGTTCCAATTTTTTTAATAAGCTATCATCACGGCCCATATAGTATGTATGTAAACTCCACTTCATATTTTTTTCTCCGAATATGGTCTATCGACACTAGTTACTAATGGTTTAAAAAGTGCTGCTGGCTCATTAAAGAAGTCTCTTAATGCACCATTTTTTGCGTATTCTTCTGAAACAAGTTGCTTTCCTCTTCCAGCAAGATCAGCAAGAGAACTTGGACTAGAATTATCTAAAGTAATATCACTCGCAGCTTCATTTGGTACCTGACTATCAAGCTTGATATAATTCCCCAATGCACCATAAATAGCCAATTCTCGTTTAAGCATGTTTTGATGCAAAATTTGATTTGCAGCCATAGTGCTTAACACTAACCTTTCTCCCAACCCCCATAGTCCAATATACCCGCCTTTCCAGAAAGACTTAGAACTCAATAAATTTGGACTTACTGCATATTCTTCGCCCATCGTACCAATATTCAATATGTGAATATCTTCGTAATCTGCGTGTGGAAAATCCAATTTCATATCACCAAAAACTTCATGCAAAGCTATGAAACTTGGGTTATTGGCTACAAGGCCACCATCTATAAATCTGAAGCCTAAATCTTCAATATAATGTGGCGCAAAATAGGTTGGAGCAGCTGAGGTTGCCATGGCTGCATCGATGAGGCGTATAGTTCCATCTCTGGTAAAATCAGGATTATGCGGAGTTTTAAAAAACTGAGGCTTTCCTGTTGACAAATTGATTGAAGGAATCATCACTCGCCTAGCAAGATCATTGAAGGTAATTTCATCTCCAATCATTGCAACAATGGCTTTTCTTAATGGGTCACTTTTATAAGTTGGTGCTATAATTTTTCTAAAAAACTTTCTAGCGCCATCGGCGAAGCTGTGTATAGGAAATATCTTACTGCTTTCTGTAAAAAACACTTCTTTGAGTTCGCGAGCGGATTTACCTTCAGCAAGACCCAATGCAAGAATTCCACCAATTGACGCCCCAGTGATCAAGTCAAAGTAATTACCTATTCTGACATCTTTTTGACCTGTCTTTTGTTCTATTACGTTTTCTAGTTCGGCAAGCACGCTTATCGTGAACAGTCCTCTAACACCTCCCCCGTTTAAAGCAAGAATTCTTACCTTTTTTGACTTCGCATTCGATTTATTTGAGTCCATAGCATGCTTCCAAAAATTAATTGCATTTCAACACATATGGGGGCGTATATTTTTTAATCAAGGGCTTATTGTCAACAATGACAATCAGTTAGGTACTTTGATACGTGAAAATTGAAAGAGCATACTCATTTTAGATATGTATATACATTATTTAGACAACTTCAGTGACGGAGTAAAGCTGGCCACTTGCGTAGACATTCCATTACAAAACCTTATTTAAGAACTAACTTTCTAAAACGTTTCTGTCCAAAAGTGAGTTTGTCCGACCGTCCAGTTTTCGCTCAAAGCCACCCTTAGAGTAATTACGTTAACTTATTATGGGGCAGAAACGAGTTACGCTTGAATGTCCGCTTCACGCCCTGAGGCATTCAACAAGCTTTTTCTACCACTAAAAGAGGAGAACCTTTCTCTTTTAGTGGTAGAAAAAGAGGAGAACCTTTCTCTTTTAGTGCTTTTAAATATTTTGATTCATCATAAGCTTTTCCTGTTTTCCAGCACCTAAATAAGATCCTTACCCATTTATAGGCCAACGCTCTTACTGCCGATTGGTGTGAATTACCTTTCGCTTTTTGCTGTGTGTTGTGGTCAACTAATTCCGGACAGTGAATTAAGTTTTTTCTCTGCTACAGCAGGGGCAACCATTTGATTATGGCTATGTGGCCTGCGCCAGTTATAATAATTCATCAAATAATTGCTAATATCTTTTTCAGCTTCTTGATAGTTACTATAACCCAATGAGGGAACCCATTCTGTTTTTAAACTTCTAAATAGGCGCTCCATTGGCGCATTATCCCAGCAATTTCCTCGGCGACTCATACTTTGTTTTATTCGGTAACGCCACAACCTTTGTTGAAACCTTTTTGCGCTGTACTGACTGCCTTGATCTGAATGAAACATCAGCCCAGATGGCTTGCCCCGTTGCTCGTATGCTCTATCTAATGCTTTAATAACTAAGTCAGTATCAGGCTTATCAGACATTGCCCAGCCAACCACACGACGAGCAAATAAGTCGATAATAACAGCCAAATAAGACCATTTTTTACCCGTCCAAATATACGTAATACCCCCACACCAAACTTGGTTTGGGCTATTTACTTCAAATTCACGATTAAGTCTGTTTGGAATGTCTGGTCGCTCTACCGTCGCTAATTTATATGAATGAGGCCCAGGTTGTTTACAGACCAATCCCATGTCACGCATTATACGGCGTACCTTAAAGACGCCTACAGGTAAGTCAGCGTCTTTTAGCATTGCCACCGACATGCGGCTACCGGCAGCTCCACGACTGAGTGAAAACAACTCACTAATCGTTGACCTAAGTCGCACCTCTTCAAGTTTAATTGATGTCACACGCTGCTTAAAATCGTAATAGCTAGAACGCGGAACATTAAATACGCTACAGACCATTTCCACTGACTCATGCTCACTTAATTGGTCTATCAACGAATATTGTTCATCTCGTCTGACATTAAGAGAGCGGTAGCCTTTTTTAAAATTGTTTTTTCTCTTTCAAGCCGATTAACTTTAGCTTCAAGCTCCTGAATTCTAGGCTGCTCAGGAGTAAGCGCTTTAGAGTTTGGTGTTGTGCCACCACGCTCTTCTTGCAATTGCTTAACCCAACGACGAAGAGCTGTTTCACCGACTTCTAGTGAACGAGCAGCTTCTGGAAATGAGTATCCATCATCAAGGACTAATTTTGCTGAATTAAATTTAAACTCTTGAGAAAAAGAGCGACGTTGTTTTGTCATAGAACACCTCTGTTTGAGTGGTAATAATACCACCTAAATTAGTGTCCGGTTTCATTGAATCACAACATAAAGGCAAAATCAGCTTTAGAGCTAGGTGCTAATTTTTCATAATCCATAAATCTGGGATCACTTTTAAATGCGGGACTACCTGACCATGATGTAGAAAATGGGGGGACTGCAACCACAGCGCTAAAACGATGATTAATATGCGCAGGCTTTTCTATCGTATTACCATTTTTAATATCAAAATTTGCGTAGTCAATACCATGCATCAACATATTCATACGTGCTTGATTATAAGTTTTTAAGTTTTTCTTTTGGCCGTAAATCTTTAAGTCAGGATCTTTAACCTCTTTGGCAACACTCAGCAATAATGAGCCTGAGCCACAAGCGGGGTCATACACCGAACTAATATTTGAATTATCTAAGGTAATTAGCCTAGCAAGCAACCTAGATATCATTTGAGGTGTGTAAACCTCTAAACTCTTTTTACCGGTAGTAATAGCAAACATATTGATAAGATATTCGAAAGCATCGCCCTGTATGCCTATCTCACTGCTTTCAAATTGAAAATTGACCTTATGAAGACTCCCTAACACTTTAGAAATTAACTTATTACGTGCATCGGCCGTTGTACCAAACTTATTAGAGGTTAAGTCTAGCTCATCAAATAAGCCATTAAAGTTATCGGCGCTGCCTGCATCTAAAGTACTTTGTTCAATGTGGTTAAGTACGTTAGTTAGATCATCAAGAATAAATTTATTGCTAGCGCCACGCTCAGCTATTACCTGGAAAAGCTCTGAGGGCTTTAAAAAGTAACCCAGCTTATCAAGCGATTCTTCTTTTACTACTTTTAGATACTCTTGGCCTTGTTCGGTGGCTTCATCAATTCTAGAAAATATAACTTCGTCTTCACTTAAAAGCTGTTCGGCAAAGATTGTGAGTTTATCGGACAGATATTTATAAAAAACAAAGCCTAATATGTAATCCCGGAAGTCATTGACATACATGCTGCCTCGCAAACTATTTGCTATGTTCCAGAGTTGCTTTCCTAATTCTTTCTGATGCTGTTGAGGCATTAATATTTTCTCTACTTAATACTCTGTTTTAAATTAACATCTACTGTGTCAATGATGTGCTCGCTAAAAGCTCTCAGGGTTTTAGCCTACAGTACTCACAAGCCATTCAATTAATCCTGCATTTACTGATAAATCAGCAAGTTTTTCAGCGTCCCACACCTGAATTAAATTATTTTTATCCATTGTATTAATATGTTCGCTTAGCTTTCTGTCAGGAGTGTGAGTTACATAAAAAGCTCTGTCATAACCTTCAATATTTAATCGTTTTTCATAGTCTTGATATAAGCTTAGATTACTCTGTGACTTCACCTGAACAATGGCACGTTCTCCTGTAACTGGCGCCAAGAGTTCTATATCTAGCGTTTTTATTGTGTTACCCGCAGAGCCAACCCTTGACCACCCCGATGAACGAAATATTAAATCGACAAATACTTCAAAATCTTGCGGTGACAACAATTGGATGATCTTTTCGAGTGAGAGCTTAAGTGATACTAAATTCGTCTCTACATTTTTAACATCAGGGTGTTGAGTATTGTTGATTTTATTAAGCAGGTACTCTTTTTCTTTAACATCACAAATTGTACCTCTGAAGCCTTGTACTTTAGTCAACTTGCCACTTAGAGTTTGTATGAAAAGTGAATTGTTCTGACTATCTACACTGCGCCAACCATCAACTGTTTTACGTGATTTTGTTCTACTGTTCTCATCAAGAAGAACTTCTTCTTCAGCAAAACAGTACCACAATTTACAGTCGTAAAATGTAATCCACATTGTTGTTTTAGGCTCGGTGTAAAACCTTTTAATTTGATTTCGATGGCTTGTTGTCGAAGCTTTGTTTGTATTATATTCCAGAGCTATAAACTCACTCACTTTATCCCAGTTATTACTTAAACATAACTCATGAGGAATTTGCCTGTAATCTAACTTTATCGTACCTTCTTTTTCAATACACTCAATCTCGTAATCACCTTTTGAGCCAAGCTTTATAAATAATACAGTTGCAGCTTTAATCGCCATTTTAAAATCCTTTTTTATTAAGTTTAATCTTCAATAAAGTAATCGCTATCAAGCGCTTTTACTTCAAATACCTGTTTAATACTAACGCCTAAG
Source organism: Pseudoalteromonas sp. SCQQ13 (assembly GCF_015864415.1). Taxonomy (NCBI): domain Bacteria; kingdom Pseudomonadati; phylum Pseudomonadota; class Gammaproteobacteria; order Alteromonadales; family Pseudoalteromonadaceae; genus Pseudoalteromonas; species Pseudoalteromonas sp. SCQQ13. The sequence continues at coordinate 18,346 of NZ_JADYXG010000030.1, forward strand.
TTATGAGTAAGCATTAGCTCTGTTAGCTGTTTACCATCCACCAGCACAATACGCTTATCAATTAAACCAACATATTCGAGTGCGTCTTTACTAAAGCTGCTGGTGGTGATGATGAATACCCCATTTTTAGCGCGGTGCATATCTAGCGCACCAGCAAAGGCTTGTATATCTGGCCTACCCACTGTTTTATTGGTGTAGCGCTTAGCCTGTAAATATATCATTTCGAGGCCGAGTTTATCTTCTTTTATTACACCATCAATGCCACCGTCTTGAGTATATTGCGTAGCTTGCCCCGCATCTTTACGTGAGCCGCCATAGCCCATAGCTAGCATTAAATCGACTACAAGGTTTTCAAAAAACGCAGGGGAGGCCGAAAGCACAGCCTGTAGTACTTCATCGCTCAAGTTAGTATTGAGCGTATCTACTGCGGCTTCTATTAGCTCTTCTGGTGTTTTTTGTGAGTTGCTATTTACTAAGCTGGTGGTGTTTTCGTCTAGTGAGTTGTTAGTATCTTTAGTACGGGTTTTAAAGTCTAAAAACTCAGGGTATTGGCTTAAGTACTGGTTATTGATTTGTTCGCCCGTTTGTATGGCAGCCAACCCTTTGTGTGTGATTTTACAAAAGGCTCTTTTAGGCTGCTCTATCAAGCCTGCTTGTACTAAGTATGTTTTAGCCCAACCCAAACGATGGTAAGCATAGGTTTGCTTTCCACTAGGAATACGCAGTTTAAGCTGCTCTGCCGATAAGCTCAGGCTTTGATAAACGTTTGCTTCAATCTCTTTAAGCTTTACCGTTAGCTAAGCATAGCAGTAATGGGGTCATGAATGATTGGTAATCTGGTAACGACATACTATTCCCTGCTAAGCCGTATTAGTTAATAACTAAACAGCTAATCCTTTTGTTTTATTAGTTGAGATAATATACACATTAAGATTAAGGGACAAAGATTATGCAATGATCATGTGTCTCATATCAACACAGTTTATGTTGAGTAGTAAGAATAACTAAGAACGGACAGTTACAAACGGCTCCTGGTGCGTTTATGACTGTATTATCGGAGTTTTCACTGTTTTTATTAAACCGATGCACTAAACCTATAGGGTTTTTCGGTCTATTTACCCCAGTTTCTCACAGGTGATTTTTGTATTTTATGAAATAAGTTGTGATATTAGACTGTTTTTTATCCATTTGATGTATCAATCCTTGTTCACCATTGTCAATCACTCAAACCGATGCAGCAAACCTATATACCCTGCTTTAAACCGATGCAACAAACCTCTAGTTATAAAACAATTGCTTAGGTTTATTTTGTGCTTTAAGCTCTACTTTTCTTAGACTTGAAAGAGGGTTTATCTGGGATTTCTTCGGAAAACCGATGCAGTAAACCTCTAGTTATAGATCAATGACTTAGGTTGATATCTGCTTTATTCCCCTGTATTTAGACACTTTAAGGGCATTATTCGGTCCCTACCTGGAGAAAACCGATGCAACCAACTATAGGGCTTTGGTGGTGGGCTGAAGGTAGCGCTTTTAAAAACCTGTTAAAGCGCTACTTATCCTGGTATCACTAAAGCTGCCCAAAGAAGTAATCAGCCCGCAACTTACTTCTTCGCAATCTAAGTTTGATTGGAGTAAAGGTTTTTATCGCTAGTTTGTGCCAGTATTGAGCAATCCTCTTATAAAAAGTTTTCTTATTAGGGATTTCACATCCGTACCGATTTGATAATTGTACTATCGAAACGCCCTTTTTTGTTGACGACTTGTTTTCAGTATTTCGTTAGTAAACAAAAACCTCTCATCTGCAGAACTTCTATCATTAAATGGGGAAAATACTCTGCCTCTTTACTTAGAATAAACCCTATGGAACTTTCCAATCACTTCCCAAATAACTATCTATCTGGGATTGTGATGCATATTTCCACGAAGGCAGCTTATACATAACTATTACAGGGGATTGATAGGGGAACTCCCTGTATTTCTGGGATTGTGATGCGTATTTCCACTAAAATAGCTCATACATAGCTATTACAGAGGATTGATAGGAGCATTCCCTTTATTTCTGGGATTGTAATGCATATTTCCGCAAAAATAGCTCATACATAGCTATTACAGGGATTAATAGGAGCATTTCCTATTTATCTGGGATTGTGACTTGGTAGTGAGATATTTATCCAAAATAAAAGTAGCGTTTAAAAATAAAACTTAAATGGTCTCTTTAGAGACCTAAATATATACTTGCCTGTTCAAGTTAAATATTTGATTGATTTTTAGTCTTTTAAGGGACCTTTCAAAGGCCTTTATGAATAGGTAATAACTTCCATAAGCGTCTAATAAAGGGCACCTGCTAATAATCAGTCAAAGCTATTAATCTTTCTCCAGCTTTACATGAGGAAAACACGTAGCCTTGAGTTCTGGCGTAGTATTATAGAGGAGTAGCAAGTTAACAATTTAACTATCACTGAGTATTGTCAGCAAAGTGCTTTATCAAAAACAATACTTTATGCCGCAAGAAACAAATTAAAGTCATTACTTGGCTGTATTGATATGGCGATGATAAACCGGGGAAAGGCGCTAATATTTTCTGTTTGATTATTATAATAGCCATGTAGGCTAATGTGCGACTAATCTTCTTGATGTGAGAGGCTTTACTATGGCCAAGCTACAGATAAATATTTTTGATATTAACCCCATTTTAGAGATCAGATATTTACTTACTCCATAGTGTTTTTAAAGCTTAATTCTTTTTAATAGTAGCTTAATAGAGTAATTAGTCTTGATTATTAACTATTTCACTAATGAGTTAGTAAGATGTTGATCCAATTAACTCGTTAGAATCGTCATTAACTTATTCACATATCCACAGTACCTATTAATTCTATTAAATCTATTAAAACTATTAAAACTATAAGAACTATAGGTGTCTGTAAGTTATTGTTATTAATAGATAAAAACATGGTAACAGATCATATATTTGGTGTTTTAGATCATATATTTGGTGTTTTAGATCATATATTTGGTGTTTCGGATCATATACTTGGTGTTTAGATTACATATTTTTGGTGTTTAGATTACATATTTTTGGTGTTCTTTTTTAGAATAAGGTTCTGACGACATACACTATTTTTATAGTATATGTCTCATTGCTAGCATGCAAAATGATAGATTAAGCTCTTTTTTAATATATTTAACACAATTCTGAGGTTGAAAGTTTGTAATTGTGTATATGCGTAACATATTTTTGGTGTTGAGAGCTTGTATCTTTGTATGTACGTAACATATTTTTGGTGTTGAGGGATTATATTTTTGTATGTAACATTTTTTTGTGTATGTAACATATTTCTTATCATGGAGATTATATCTTTGCATGTACTATTTTTGTAGGTATGCAACATATTTTTGGTGTTAGGGGTTATATCTTTGCATGTACGTAACATATTTTTGGTGTTGAGAGCTTGTATCTTTGTATGTACGTAACATATTCTTGGTGTTTTATTTATTTGTAGGGCTATATTCGTCGTATTTTATGGGAAGTTATTAAAAATAGGTCTACGTGAGCATATTTTATATGAGCTACATTACATATTTTTGGTGTTATTGAGAGCACATACCAAAAATATGTAATATGCTTTTTAATATGGAATATCTAAATTATCTATAGTCAGTTTATTCGCAATATCAATTTCTTCTTTGCTGGATGCTTGTTCTGCGCGGTTATTACGCCTTTCAATCAAGGTTGTAGCTATTTTATTAGATAGCTCCTCATTACCAGTGTAATTGTATGCAGAAAGTAACAGTTTAAGTTCTGCAGTTGATAATTTTTTACCATTGCCTTCAGACTTTAATTGCTGCCTTTTAAGCTCTAGCTTTTTAATAGTTGTAATAGCATCGCGTTCATTAAATTCCTCAATATTGCCTTTTGTTATCCAACTCATAAGGAATTTGATAGCTATGATTTTGTTGCCTTGTTTTTTTAATTCGTAGCCAACTTCACCATTAGCACTTTCATAAAATAATAGCTCTTTATTTGTTGTCGGATTGGCCTTGAGAATATCAATGCTGCTTCTAATGCATCTCTGCATAAAAACCCCATTATTTTTAAAAGATAATTTATCTGATTTTAAATTCCCTTTTTCATCATATAGACCAAATAAACCTTTTAGTTCATCAAGCTTAATCAAGTGCATTTCGTAGCCGGGCTCTTTAAACCTACTAAGTATTTCATAGAGTCGCTTTGCGTATTCCTGTTTTATGCATAAAAAGCTTGTGGTATTGATCAGCGCAAATCCTTGCTTATACTCTATAAACTCAGACTTCAGAAGATCATTAGGTATCATTGTAAATGTGCGGTTTTTATAGCTTATATTTTTAAATATTGGTTTATAGTCAAATTCAATTTCACCATTACCATCTTCAGTTTTTATACCAACGCTATATCGTGATAGCCGCATAGCTACAGGGTTAAGGTATGTCGCTATATGTTTTGGCGCTATATTGAGCCAATTGGAGAGCTGAGATGCTGAAAACTCGTATTTAGGGGTTGTTCCAACCCAATCACTTTCTTTCATAGTTGCAATCATGAGTGCAAATATATCTGCTTCACGGGCAGATAAATCTTGGCGACTAAATACTATCTGATGGCTCTTTTTTATGTGTTTAGGAAGAGAATCCCTTGAAACTACTTTCTTTTTCTCATCGATACTCATTTCTTCTTCCAATGTCGAGACTGTATTTGCTAGTTGATGACATATTCTTGGTGTTTTTACTAGATTACACATATTAGACATTAAAATATACTCTCTAATTAGCTTATATTTCGATGATGAGGGGAGCTTTTATTTGTAGTTATTTCAATAGTCATTTTTTAAAATAACGATAAAAATATTCCTCAAGTTGTATTTTGCCTACAAGCCACATTTGCCAACACCTACGGCTTCTTTTTTGGTAATTATTCAATGTGAATAACTCAAATTATAAAACTAAAACTAAAACAAAAATCAAATACCTCTAAAACACATGGACAACTCAAAAAACAAGGGATACACTTGTTTTAAATAAAAAGGGATTCATCTATGACCATTGAAAAGACTACTCACATTTTTCAAGATTTAAAGGAAGGCGCTGATCGCTATATAAAAAGACGCAATCAGAGGCTTTTAGTAAATCATCGTAAGGAGCTTAGAAGTTTTACGCGAGCTGAAGCATCTATATATTTAGATATTGATGTAAAAACTTTAGATAGGTATTGCGCTTCACTGGGTATTGACCCACGTAGACACGAAGATGCACAGTGGTCAATTGACATCGAAGAAATTTATAAAGTAAGAGATTCGCTCTCTGTTGAATTACGTAAAGAACCTAAGTTCAAACGTAGTGATAAGCAGAAAGCACAGATTATAGTGATTCAGAATCAAAAAGGTGGTGTTGGTAAAACAGTGTCAAGTGCAACAATAGGTTCAGGACTAGCTACTGAGTTTCATCAAGAGTATCGCGTAGGTCTTATTGATATGGATGGACAAGCTACACTATCAATGTATTACGCCCCTGAATCAGCACAAGAAGGTTGTTTATCTGTAGGCGATCTGATCATGGGAAACTATGAATTAGACGAAAATGAAACTAAAAAAGAAGCTATTTCAAGTGCCTTTTTACCTACTACAATTCCAAACCTCCGTATTTTACCTGCCTCACAATCAGATCGTGGTATTGAGGGGTGGTTTCATGAAGGCGTATTTAATAAGTCTCTAAGTTCGCCCTACTCTATTTTGAGTAAGATTTTAAATGAAGTTGAAGATGAATTCGATATTATCATAATAGATACCCCTCCATCATTAGGCTATGCAACGTATAACGCTTACTACGCCGCAACCAGTGTACTTTTCCCACTATCAATTACAGAAAATGACATAGATGCAACGTGTTCTTATTTTTCATATATACCGCAAGTCTGGGGATTATTGAATAATGCTAAGCATCAGGGGTATGACTTCATGAAAATACTTATTACAAATCATAAAGACAGTTCAACAACAACGGAGTTACTCAATAGCCTTAATGATAGCTTTTCACCTTATTTATACTCTAAAGAATTTAAAAATAGTGAAGCTGTAAGGCAGGCATCATCTTTATTATCAACGGTGTTTGATATGTCTAAAAGTGAGTACCCAAAAAGTAAAATGTCATACCAAGTGGCACAGCAAAATGCTTATGAAGTAACAAGTCAACTACAGCGCGATATTGTAAATGTATGGCGTAAGCAAGAGCAGGAGCAGGAGTAAAATCATGGCTAGAAAACGTGGAATAAGATCACCACTTGGCAATGCAGTCGGAGCGCAAGATGCAATCGAGTCAGGACAGAAAAGTAATATAGAGTCGCTTGCAAAGCAATTAAAAGCAGAGGTCACTGGTTCTAAATTATCACTAATGGATGTATTACAAACCCATCTAGGGATAAGTAATGTTGGAGAGAGTGTATCCTGGAAGTTAAAATCAGGAAAAATAGCGCAATTTGTTCCTATTACATTAAGTTATCAGCAAGTTAAAGAGCTTACTTCGGTCACATTTGAAGTGAATGGTCGAGATCAATCTGGTCTTACCAAAGAATCCCTTCAAGATCTAGACTCATTATGTATACAACAATATTACCCAGCTATAGGCCGAAGAGTTAATGGCGTAATTGATCTGCTAGATGGCTCCAGGCGTAGAGCTAGGTTTTTGCTTGAAGCAGGTAAAATTAACTCATTTAAAATATTAGTCACAGATGACGATATTAGCTCTGGTGACGCTAAAGCATTAGCTAAGCAGCTGCAAGTTAGTAAAGAGCACAACTTACGTGAAATTGGTATGCGTTGTCAGTTAGAAAGTCAGCTTTATGAAAAAAAATATAATAAAAAACTCACGCAATCTGAATTAGCTGAAGAAATGGGCTTAAGCCAAGCTAAGGTAAGTAAGGCGCTAACTGCTGCCTCTATCGATAGTGCTATTATTGAGCTGTTTCCGGATATTTCTTTATTGTCACACTCAGACTACAAAGTATTAAATACAGTACAAAAAACGTTAGGTGAAAACGTAAATGAATTTATAAAGGATATAGAAAGCAATATAATTAATATCAATAGTGAATTAGTTCAAGACGATTATAAAGAAGCTGTATTAAAAATAGTTACAGACGCTATTAAAACATACAAACCTAAGCCAACCGAGCAGGCTATCGTTACTCCACTTGCAAATTTTAGCAAAAAGAATACCTATGCACGTAAGCGCGTTAAAGGTAGAAAATTCGCTTATGAGTTTTCACAGCTAACAAAAGAAGTACAAGATACTTTAGACCAGGCTATTGCTAAAGTGTTGCAAGACTCGCTTTAATAATAAAGGTATTCAGTCATAGCTAATTTATGAGTGAATACCTTTTAGATTCCTCAACGGGAAATTTGTTTTAAGTTATTGTTTTTAAGTATCTTTGTGTTTTTTATTTCTAGTTATTCAGGCTGAATAAATCAACAGCATCTAGCCTGACTCATCCCATCGAGAGATTGCCAGAAGTTTAAATATTTTACCTGTTACTAATCACCTTAAAAAGGCCTATGAGTTAGACTTAAATTAATGGCCAAATTCAGGCGCATCTCATGCAAAAAATGTCTAAGGTAAAATATTAGTAATACAGTGAACAGCCCCGTTTAGACTACATCCGTGAGGTGTGTATCTGCCCACTTAGACTACACCGTCCTGCTTAGACTGTATTTTCTGAGGCATATTACTGCCCACTTAGACTACACCGTCCTGCTTAGACTGTATTTTCTGAGGCATATTACTGCCCACTTAGACTACACCGCCCTGCTTGGGCTGCATTTGCTGAGGCATATTAGTGCCCACTTAGACTACACCGCCCTGCTTGGACTGCGTTTTCTGAGGCATATTAGCGCCCACTTAGACTACATCGTCCTGCTTGGACTACACCCGCTAGGCGTTTTGTCCACTTAGACTGCATCGTCCACTTAGCAATTTCGCTGTAAACCCTCTCTCGAGGGCGGTGAAAAGTCACGATGGTATGGAGTTACTGTTTATTTTTGGTGCAACAAATTATAACGACTTACCACACTGCTCAAAAAGCCATCGAGAAAGATCAACAAGCGCGAGTATTTATGCGTAAAAGCGCGAGTATTTATGCGTGGATAACTTTCTGAAAACAGAGGTTTACCCACAGAAAGGTGTCCTATAGGCAGTAATATAAGCTTTTTTGTGGGTAACTTGTTGTTGGAGTTTTACTTTAGCGAGAGACTGCCAGAAGTTTAAATATTTCACCTGTTACTAATAACCTTAAAAAGGCCTATGAGTTAGACTTAAATTAATGGCCAATACCCGTCCTTCTTGGACTGGACTGGATTTGATTAAGATTGATTTCTAATATCATTATGTGTACTTCTAAGAAATATTTTATTATTTAATAATATGCTAAGGTTCATGTGAACTACTCGCAACTAAAGCAGCGAGCTTCCAAGATAACAGCCTAAGTCGCTAACTCTTCTTTTTTGACGCTTCGTTGGACACCGCTAGTCGAGATTTAGGCTCGGCTAGTCTTACGATTGCCTCCACGTCCACTATCTGACTTGGTTCGTAGAACTCCACCGTCAGACAACACCATTCCAGTTTCTAATATTAGGTTAATTGCCCGTTTCTTAATGACCTGTGATGCGTTGTTATCTGCATTGTCAGTGTTTCCACAGTTACCGCACAAAAATAGTTCTTGTGATCCTCGGTTGTCGGGGGGAGTGTGATCGCACTTGGCGCACTCCTGACTGGTGTAGGCTGGATTTACTTTGAATACGGCTTTCCCTGCTTGGTAAGCTCAAAGGAAAATCGTCATACATGCTAAAGCGCGAGTATTGGGGGCGGATAAAGACAATGCTTTGGGGTAATCACTTTTGGTCGCCTAGCTATTGTGTCATGTGGTGGTACGAGTTTGGGTGTGGTTAAGCAGTACATCGAAAACCAAAGCACACCACCAAGTGAAAGAGCTATTAAAACATCACGCGCTTTAAGTCACAAAAAAGACTAGTTACCTTTTGCGCAATCTCGCCCTTAAAAGGGCGAGATTGCGCAAGCATAATGTTCAAGTGGTAATCCCCCCTAGTATTAATATTCCCAGCTGTTATCAACATTAAAACCAAAGTCGCAGATACTGTGAGCAGTCTAATGGTTTGCTTACCTGCTTTTAATTTTTTCGTCTTGAGCTGCATTGCTAGTCCTTTCCAATATTCTTTTAGCTCGGCATTACTCTTAAGTGATCGCTTAATTGGCGCTGTGGTTGCTTGTGAGCGTGATACTCAGTTAAGGTATGCTCTTGCTGGTGGTGTGTTGGTTTGGCGCTGCGTGGCTCGCTACAGCGCTTTTAAAGTCATGGTTATTTCTATTCACGGTCGTTCTTTGCTTGGGTAAACATCATTGGGTAACTTGAGCCATTTACTTTCTCGCACTAATGCAGCGATTTGTCCTTTGGCTGATTAGGTGTTTGAACATTCCAGTTTTTCAAATTATTGAGTCTATGATAAACCTAGGAGTAACTCAATGTAGGAAATTTCTTTATATACCAACATGACACCCTAGGTTTTAATAAAGGGCCGAAGTTAATTTGGTGTTTCCTAAGCCTCAAACCATTTTGCTAATCTACTTTTAAAATCTTATTACTTTCTTACACTCAAACTCTAAGCATCAACTTTTCTATTTTTGTAGCTAAGAGATTGCGCACTTCATCACCGTCATCCAGCTTTAAGGTTGTACCTACAGTCTCCAAATCAAACCCCCTTACCTCTGTTAGCAATAACCTTATTATCAACTAAAGAAAAAAACTTTTAATAATTAGAGCATACTAATTTCGACGCTCTAACGATTTAGGTAAAAAAATTTCAAACGGAAACGAACGCAAAACCAAAAAAAGTAGTTGGTCACACACAACTAAGGAAAGGTTGATAAATAAGAAAAAATGTAAATAACTACCATGTGCATTTTAAATTAAAGCTGCACATGTGGAACGGGGAATTAAGATAAATATCGCCTTTAAAAAAAATAAATGCACATACATGTGCATTTATTAGTAAAAAATGCACATGCGGAACGCGAGAAAAGCAAGGCGTGAACATCTCAAAAAAAACAAGGTGCCTCTAAAGTAAAGATGCACATACATGTGCATTTAAAATTAAAGCTGCACATGTGGAGCGGGGAATTAAGATAAATATCGCCTATAAAAAAATAAATGCACATGCATGTGCATTTATTAGTAACAAATGCACATGTGGAACAATTGCAAAGCAAGGTGTGAGCGTTTTAAGAAGAATAAGCCAGCTCTAAAACAAAGATGCACATATACATGTGCATTTATTAATTAAAGCTGCACATGTGATATAAAAACAAAGTAAAACGTAGAACACTCAAAGTAACAGGTGATTTTAAAACAGAGCTGCACATACATGTGCATTTAACTTAATTAAATCAAACTTAATTGCTGTGATTTATAGGTAAAAGCTGCACATGTATGTGCATTAATACTTTAAATCATCTACTAGGAAAAATGCAGCGCGCTATTAGCGTTGGTTGAGTTAATAAAAGTTTAATTTCACCATTTTAGCGATGTGCTAATCTATATTTATTAAAGGATGGGCAAGGATACGAATGACTTTTTAACCATCACATCTATATGGTTTTGTTACTGCTCATTTGTATTTAAAAAGGCGAAAAAATAGGTTGAGAGGTGTTATTAAGGGCAAAAATAAGCTGCTTATATTTATAATTTTATATTACGTAATTTCTGTATGGAGTATAAATTTGATAGTGAAAGATAGGGTCAACTACTCACCCCTAAAGGGATGAGCTTGTAAAAGCGCTTGTTGACCAGACCACTAACTGAGGATTAGAAATGTTAGTAAAACGATAATTTAGATGTAGAAACCTTGGAATGCCGCCTCAGTTCCACGCTCTTTCGTGGCACTGTAAACAGTCCTATTGAGTTATGGGCAGTCAACCACGTTGCGAAGCTAAATTATCTGGTCGAGAGGAAGTCGAGTTTGCTGTGTGCCTCAAGCACAGTTATACGCACAACTCGAAGGAGATACGCGCTATGTTAGCGTATGTACTTAACAAGCACGGGAAGCCTTTGATGCCTTGCAAGACAGCTAAAGCACGTAAGCTGCTTAGAGCTGGCGAAGCTAAGGTAGTCAAACGCACCCCGTTCACAATCAAATTATTGCATGGGTCTAGCGGCCATACTCAGCACGTAGTTGCTGGCATGGACACTGGCAGTAAACACGTTGGCTGTGCAGCTATCGCAAATGG
>NZ_JADYXG010000031.1:0-29399 GCF_015864415.1 Pseudoalteromonas sp. SCQQ13
TTCTGAATGCGGCCAACATCATGTTTTAACATTGAACGACAGATATTTCACATGTACGGCTTGTGAAACTTACCAAAGCCGAGACTTGTCAGCGGCTAAAAGCATAGCAAAAACAGGTGAATTAGATTTGATTGCGGCTGGGATCGTCGCAAGGGTTACCCCCACATCTCAGCAGAAATTAGCCATTAAAACGAAAGTCTTCGAGCTATCGAAGTTTGCTGTTGGAACTGAGAAAAAAGAAGCAGCCTAGTCTCTAAGTCAAGGCTGTAGAAGCCCATTGATCGACACGGAGTGGCGTCGATGGGTAGTTCACTTATAACAATTTGTACTATCGGGATTAATAAAGAGTGATGAAGTTGATAAAACAGATGAGACTTATAAATTAATTAACAAAAAAAAGCGGCCAAAGCCGCTCAAGGAAGTAAACTATGTACGCTTAAAATGCATACTTAACCGAGAATTGTAAACGGTCCATATCGCCATCGTTACCGCTTTCAAGCTCGCGCTCGGCATGCTTAAACTCAGCACCAAAAGTTAAGCGTTTAACTGGTGAATATAAAATGTTAGCACTGTAGCTTTGGCTTGATTTAGTTGGATCGACTGTAAGGGCGAGTAAGTCTGTGTTGTTATCAGCACTGAAAAATGAATATAAGAAAGTTGAACGCCATTGGCTATTCCACTTATGCTGATACGCTACAAAGCCAGAAGTTGAATCAATAGCATCTAAATCATCGCCATTGAGTACTGCACCATGGGCTACATTAACACCAACATAACGGCCTAAGCCTTTACCTTGTGTAAGCATAAACTTAAAGTTGTCTTCGCCTAGTTTAACCATACCCGATGCACTAACACCAAATGAAGTTTCATCGGCATCAATAGCACCTACTTTATAAGTAAGTTGACGGGCAAGTGCAGCAACTACTAAATTACCCCAGTCAGCTTTATGGGTATAACGTGCAGTAAAGTCAGGAAGTGAAGCATCGTCGGTTACAGCCATACCGCCGCCAGCAGTAGTAATGGTGCTTTCTGGGTTTTCTAATGAGAAAGACCAAGCGCCAGTAGTGTATTTAACTTGAGTTTGGCGTACAAACACTGTGCCCTCTGCTGGGCCTATAAAATCAAGTGCTTCAGGTAGTGCGCCAACGTTTTGAAAGTTAGACCATGTTTGGCCAAATAACCAACCATCGTAGCTAATAAATGCATGACGTACACGTGGAGCGTAAGAGTTAGATACACGCTCGTTACCACCAGGAGCAGAAGCCAAAAAGTCGATTTCAATTTTGGTGTTAATGGTTTTGCCATTATCAAGTAATGTAGCTGTACCAAAGTTAAAACGAGATTCACGGGCATGCATATCAAATACAGCGTCAGAGCTATTGTCTGGGCCTACAGTCACTGTGCTCGGTACATAAAAGTCACGACCCACGTTAGTGCCCGCTGGTGCGCCTGCAGAATAGTCACTCCACATAGCATCTAATTTAATATATCCGCCGTAAGTAAATTCAGTATCTCCAACTTTTGCTGCAGTGGCTGCATAAGCTGTGCTTGAAAGTGCACATAGTACAGCACTTGCTGCAAGTGTTTTTAATGGGGTAAATTTCATTGTTGCGTCCTTTATAGGCTACGTGTTGATTATTGCTTTTTATTTAGAGTGTATTAATAGCGTGAGTATTACTTACGAATAAAAGTTAATTTAAAGATTTTTTATTCGTTAAATAAAAATTAAAGCTAATTAATGCAAATATTATAATACTTAGGTGAAGCACTTTTAAATATGTACACTATTTACTCAATCATCTATTAGTCTATAAGACTAAGGTGTAATGATTACAATGTGATTATTTACTTACATTTAACATCATGTATTATTTATGTAAAAGTAATAAATAGCGCAGCGATTATAAACAACAAATTAGTAATTAGAATAGCTTTACAACTAAGGTCTAATACTTAATAGCGCATTGCTGAGTAATCCTTGAGAAAAGCCTAAGGCAAGTAATTTAAATGGAGACCAAGATGTCAAAAAATATCTATCCAGTTCCTACGCATATTAAAAACACAGCTCTCGTCGATAACGATAAATATAATAAAATGTATAAACACTCGATTGATGATCCACGAAGTTTTTGGGCTGAACACGGTAAGCGCCTTGATTGGTTTACTCCTTATTCTAAAGTAAAAAACACCACCTTTGATAAAGGCCACATAAATATTAAGTGGTATGAAGATGGCTACCTTAATGCATCGTATAACTGTATTGACCGCCACTTAAAAACAAAAGCCAATAAAGTAGCGCTTATATGGGAGGGCGATAACCCATCGCAAAGCGAGCATATTACTTATCAAAAATTACATGATGAAGTAGCAAAGTTTGCTAATGGTTTAAAAAAGCTGGGCGTACAAAAAGGTGATCGCGTCGCTATTTATATGCCAATGAGCCCACAAGCTATTTACGCAATGCAAGGGTGTGCACGTATTGGTGCTATTCACTCAGTTATATTTGGTGGTTTTTCACCCTCTGCGATTGCCGATCGTATTAAGGATTCGGGCGCAAAAGTGGTTATTACTTCAGACGAAGGACGCCGTGCTGGTAACTGCGTGCCACTTAAAGCAAACGTTGACGAAGCTGTGTTGCAAGAGTCAGTAACAAGTATAGAGCATGTTATTGTGCACCAACTTACCGGTGGCGATGTTGATTGGCACGACCATGATATATGGTGGCACGATTTAGTAGCAGACGAAGAGCCTGTGTGCGAGCCTGAGGTAATGAACGCTGAAGACCCGTTATTTATTTTATACACCTCAGGGTCAACAGGTCAGCCAAAAGGAGTGGTGCATACCACGGGTGGTTATTTAGTTTATGCATCGATGACGCACGAATATATATTTGATGTAAAAGAGGACGATGTTTTTTGGTGTAGCGCCGATGTAGGTTGGATCACCGGGCACAGTTATATTGCTTATGGTCCGCTGGTAAATGGTTGTACCCAAGTTGTATTTGAAGGTGTACCTACTTACCCAACCGCAGGGCGTATGGGCGAAGTTGTTGATAAACACGGTGTTACTATTTTATATACCGCGCCTACCGCTATTCGTGCCTTAATGGCAAAAGGCGATGAGCCTGTAGCGTCATCTCATCGTAATAGTTTACGAATTTTAGGATCGGTTGGTGAGCCAATTAACCCTGAAGCATGGAATTGGTATTACGAACAAATAGGTAAGTCAAATTGCCCTATCGTTGATACCTGGTGGCAAACAGAAACGGGTGGCATTATGATCACCCCATTACCAGGTGCTACCGATTTAAAACCAGGCTCTGCAACGCGTCCATTTTTTGGTATTGCGCCGGCAATATTTGACGCTGAGGGTAATACGCTTGAAGGTGAAGCTGATGGTAACTTAGTTATTTTAGATAGCTGGCCATCGCAAGCACGTACTATTTATGGCGATCATGAACGTTTTGAACAAACTTACTTTTCTACCTACCCAGGTGTGTATTTTTGTGGCGATGGCTGTCGTCGTGACGAAGATGGTTATTATTGGATCACTGGTCGCGTAGATGATGTACTTAATATTTCGGGGCATCGTTTAGGCACTGCTGAAATAGAAAGCGCACTGGTTGCACACCCAGCAGTAGCTGAAGCCGCTGTAGTAGGTTATCCGCATGATATTAAAGGCCAAGGTATTTATGTTTACATTACCCCTAACGAAGGTATAACGGTAAGCGATGAGTTAACCAAAGAAATTCGTAACTGGGTTCGTAAAGAGTTAAGCCCAATTGCGTCACCCGATATGATTCAGTGGTCACCAGGGTTACCAAAAACGCGTTCTGGTAAAATAATGCGTCGAATTTTACGTAAAATTGCGGCCAACGAGCACGAACAACTAGGTGATACATCAACACTTGCCGATCCATCTGTGGTTGATGAGTTAATTGAAAATCGATTAAATCGTTAAATGCGCGTTAAAAGCTTGATTACAAGTTGATTCTAAACGTAGTATATCGGCTGTGCTCTACTAGATAGGGCACAGCCGAATTTATTAGGAGTGAACCATGAGTCAGTTTTTAATAGCGGACGACCATCCGTTATTTCGTGAAGCACTAAAGGGTGCACTAACTGTAAAATTTGACGATTTAGAAGTATTTGAATCATCTGATTTTGACAGTACATTGCAGGTGTTAAGCGAGCAAGAAGATCTTGATATATTACTGCTGGATTTACACATGCCAGGTAATGGTGATTTATACGGCCTTATTCGTATTAGAGAAGACTATCCTAGTTTACCTATTGCGGTAGTTTCGGGAAGTGAAGACGCTAATATTGTATCTAAAGTAATGGGTTACGGCGCAATGGGGTTTATTCCTAAGTCATCATCATCAGATGATATTGCCAATGCAATTAATCAAATACTCGAAGGCGATACTTGGTTACCAACAGAATTAAAAAATAAAGTCGCCGAAATTCAAGGCGAAGACCGAGAAATTGCAGCGCAAGTTGCCTCACTTACCCCACAACAATACCGTGTTTTACAATACCTGCACGAAGGTTTGCTAAATAAGCAAATAGCGTATGAGTTACATATTTCAGAAGCCACTGTAAAAGCGCATATTACCGCCATATTTAGAAAGCTTGGCGTATATAACCGCACACAAGCGGTATTAATTGCTGCAAAACTACAATTAGCACCTATAGAGCAAATATAAAACCATGCATAGAATAGAGGCACAAAGCCTCTTTTTTAGTCTTATTTACGCTTATATACGCAATTATCACAAGCCATTCACCTTTATTACATGATCTCCTATAAAAATAATGCTAGCTTACGGGCATTTTATAATTAAGAGAACATGGTATGTCAGACTCTTTAGACTCCAAGGCCCAAAGTAGTAATGAAAGCGCAAATAAAGGCTGGTTTAACCGCTTTTTAGCCGGCGTAGAATTTTTAGGCAATATGCTACCGCATCCCATCACCTTATTTGCAATATTTTGTATCGTAATTGTTGTATTTAGTGGAGTGGCGGATTGGTTTGGCCTAAGTGCAATCGATCCTCGACCTGAGGGCTCGCCTGGGCGCGAACCCGATGGTGTTATTGAAGTAGTGAGCTTGCTTAGTGCCGAGGGATTACAGCGTATTGTAACTGGCTTGGTAACTAATTTTACCAGCTTTGCACCACTGGGCACGGTACTGGTAGCTTTACTTGGTGTGAGTGTTGCTGAGCACTCTGGACTGCTGTCGGCAGCAATGCGCGGCATGGTAATGGGTGCATCAAAGCGGTTAGTGACCTTTATGGTGGTGTTTGCCGCTATTTTATCTAATACCGCCTCTGAGCTGGGCTATGTGGTACTTATTCCATTAGCTGCAATGATATTCCATAGTTTAGGGCGTCATCCATTAGCGGGCTTAGCAGCGGCGTTTGCTGGGGTGTCGGGTGGTTATAGTGCTAACTTATTATTAGGCACAATAGATCCCTTACTGGCAGGCATTACCACACCTGCGGCACAAATGATCGACCCAACTTACCAAGTAGGCGCAGAAGCTAACTGGTATTTTATGATGGTGTCGGTGTTTTTAATTGCGATTTTAGGCACCTTAGTTACTGAAAAAATTGTTGAACCACGTTTAGGTAAATATAATCCTGAAGAGGCCAGTGCTGATCTTGCACAAAATAATATTGCCGCGTTAACGGCCAAAGAAAAGTCGGGTTTAAAGTGGGCAGGGGTATCGCTATTAGTTGTATCGCTACTACTTGCCTGGACCATAGTGCCAGCCGATGGCATTTTACGTAACCCCGAAACCGGATTAGTAGCCCACTCGCCCTTTTTGAAAGGCATAGTGGTGTTTATTTTTGTAACCTTTGGTATTCCGGGCTTTGTATATGGGCGCGTTGTTGGCACCATGAAAAACGACAAAGACGTAATTAATGCGATGAGCAAAAGTATGAGCTCAATGGGCATGTATATTGTGCTAGTGTTTTTTGCTGCGCAATTTGTCGCGTTTTTTAAATGGACCAATTTAGGCACTATTTTAGCAATTAACGGTGCTGCATTACTGCAAGCTTTAAACTTAACTGGCCCCGAAGTTTTTGTATTATTTATATTAATGTGTGCATTGGTTAACTTAAGCTTAGGGTCGTCTTCGGCGCAATGGGCTGTTACCGCGCCTATTTTTGTACCTATGCTAATGTTAGTTGGTTACGCGCCAGAGACCATTCAGGCGGCTTATCGTATAGGTGACTCGGTTACTAACTTAATAACGCCAATGATGAGCTATTTTGGCTTGATCCTCGCTGTCGCTGCTAAGTACAAAAAAGATATGGGTATAGGCACACTAGTAGCCACTATGCTGCCATACAGTATGATATTTTTTGTTGGTTGGGTTATTTTGTTTTATTTATGGGTATTTGTATTGGGTATGCCAGTAGGGCCAGGATCACCCACTTATTACACGCCTTAATAGTATCTGGGTAATACAATAAGTATTATTTAATCGTTTAAAAATGCCAGCATAATTTGCTGGCATTTTTGTTTTACGAAAACACCACGGTTTTATTACCGTTAATAAATAGCTTATGCTCAGAGGCAAGTTGTAGCGCTTTACAAAATACTGTTTTTTCTACATCTTTACCCATATTGGCCATCATTTTTGCAGTTTCTGCGTGGGTTACAGGCGTAACATCTTGCAAAATAATAGGCCCTTCGTCTAACTCGTTATTGACAAAGTGAGCTGTGGCTCCAATGATTTTTACGCCACGTTCAAATGCTTGGTGATAAGGTTTTGCACCAATAAAAGCGGGTAAGAACGAGTGATGAATATTAATAATTTTGCCCTCAAAGCGTTGTACAAACTCAGGGCTTAAAATACGCATATATTTAGCTAAACCAATAATGTCAGGGTTATAGCTGGCAATTAAATCGCCTACTTGTTGATCGTGCTCGCTGCGCGTTAATCCCTCATGAGAGATAACATGAAAAGGGACATTAAGCCCTTTAGCAAGCGGCTCTAAAATAGGGTAGTTTGCTATAACGGCTTGCACTTCAATATTTAGCGCTTGTTCGAATTGCTTTAATAATACGCCACCTAAGCAATGTGCTTCTTTAGTAGCAAGTAACACAACTTTGGTTTTTGTACCATTGTGTAAAGCCACTTTAGCGTCTGCAGGTAGTATTTCGCGTAGTAGTGGTAAAAAGTTACTTTGTGGCTCACCAGTGAGCTCTGTACGCATAAAAAAGCGTTTAGCGTCTTTGTCTACAAATTCATTATTACGTGTAATATTTAAATTATGCTGGTGGCAAAGCCCGGTGATTTTGGCTATTAGCCCTACATCATCGGCGCATTGTGTGGTTAGTATGTAGCTCATTCTCTCATTCTTACCCAATTATAGATTGCTTTATTATTTGCGTTTTAGCGCATAAAGCAAGGGCTTTGTGTGTTGTTACAAGGTTTAATTTAGAACAAGCATGACATTAAAGTGAGCAAAGTTAACTGGGGTTTAAAAAGGTATAGTTGCTGTTAAAAATGCCACTGATTGCCAGTGGCATTGATATATAATTAAGTTACCGTGTTATGACTTGGTTTCTGAGGCTAAATCATCTTGTTGTCTGATAAAGCCGGCGGCTTCTTCATCATTTTTTGTAATTGCGCTTTGCTGTGTTGGCATAGCGCGTGTTTGCTGATTAAGCTGATGAATTTGCGACGCGTTACCTAAATCACGCTCACTGGTAATTGAGGCTATTGACTCACGATCTTTTAAGAACGCAATCACATCGTTTTTAATTGCTTGTAACTGACCTTCGTCTTTGTGCATTTCCATAATATGGCGTGGATGCTCAAGATTTTTCATACCTGTTGCTGCAAAAGTGGTGGTTACTATTCGCGAAACAATAACCCAAGGGGTAATGCTGCTACGTACTAAGGTGTTTTCAGAGCGAGTGCTGTCGTGAATACCTGTACCGGTTGATATTTTAGACTCAGTAAATGTACCTTCACATTTAAAATAGACCAGAAGTGATTCAAATTGCATTTCAGCAAAAAACAAATGTGCATTGCTACTTAATAGCTGAGCAAAGGCTTTAATTAATACACCTATCAGTAATAAGTGTACGCTTGCCATTACTAGCTCGCTGATAGGTGAAATATGACGATTATTAAGTGCTTGCTCTATTGAATTGATATTTGCGCTATCAATATAACGATAAATATCGATGAAAGAGTAGGCTAATAATACCGTGAAAATAAGCGCGATTAAATACAGAAAATTACCACTAAGTAGCGCCAATAATCTAGCCATACTAAAACCTTTACCTAAATCTAGCTCATGTAGTTTAGGTTGTATTTCTTGAATTATTTCGCCTTTAAAGCCGCCTTTTCCTTCTACTTGCTCTTGCAGTTGTGGGTTGAGCTCGCGGTATACGCGATTAGGCACTTCTTTATAACGACGGTTAGCCATTACTAGGTTATCTAAATTAATAAAAATTTCAGTAGGGTGTACAGATTCTTGCCAGTTTTCGCGCAGCTCAGATACCTCAGTGCTTGGTGTTATGGTATTTAATCGTGCTTTTAACATAGTAAAAACCAGTGCGCAGCTCAAGGTGGCTAAAATAATAATAGCGACTAAATACATACCCGCATGTAGGTTGGGTAATTGTTCAAACCAAACATCTATTTGCGCTTTACTAATGTGTTGTTCTTGCATTAACCACGACATAGAAAGGCCAATAATAATGGGTAAAATAAACGATAGCGAAATAATTTTAGCCAGTGCACCACCACCAAGTGGTTCAATTTCTCTTGCAGCATTGCGAGTGGTTGGTTTACCTGCCGAGCGCCATGAGAACAATACATAAAACATTAAAATGCTACTGTATATGGGAAATGCTAATTCGCCTGCTTCACCGGTAAAGCCCGACAAAGATACAAAAGCTACCAGTCCATACGCAATAAGTGCCACAAAGGTACTTACCCATGAGCCAAATAATTGCTGGGCAATATTACGCATCGGGTAGGGTAAAAACATTAGTTTAGGAATAAGGCTATGCAACAAGCGAGATAAAAAGCCTTTAGGCTCTTTAAAAGTAATGTTTTTACGACCCATAAGCATTTCTTCTAGTTCTTGGTCGTTATAGGCAACTTCTTTTTTTTCTTCTTTTGCGGTAGAGCTTTGCGATTTACTGTAGTTATAAGCCAGTGACGTAGGGTGATTACGGCCAACAAAGTATTTTAGTGTGGCATAAATACCTGTTGAGAGTGAAGCAATGCCAAACCCTAAAATAATCATCCCAAAAAGCATCAAGATCCACCCTGCAGTTGCATCTTCTTTAACTAACCCTGCAGCAACAACAAGCAGCGTAATGCCGGTAATTGACTCTATAGCACCTCTTAGTGCGGTTACTTTACCTTCAAGCTTGAAGGGGTTTTTAAGTCCAAGATCAATCGATCCATAATCAAAAGCCATTGAATATTCCTTTATAAAAGAATTTTATTGGGAGAAATAAGTGTAATAAGCAATTTATGTTTATTACACTTATTTATTAGTTTTGGCATTATAAGCTTGGTTTAAGCAAATAGCCTGAAATGTTAAGCGTTTATTATTGCAGCATAAAGGTTTCGTATTCTAAATCTTCAAACTGTTTAGATAACCAAAACAAACCCACAACCGAGCTAATAATAGTTGCAAATGCAAAGCCATAGCCATAAAACTGTGGTCCAAGTGCAACCGATAAATAGGTAAAAACAACATTTACGACTAAAAATATTGCTGCGAGTACCAGCACAGTAAAACGTTTATCTAAATAAAATAAAATATTGAGTATTGATAAAAATATAACCTGTACACCCACACCCACTACATCGATAAATAATAAGGTTTTGTAGTTAGGATCTATGCCTATAAAAGTGAGTATTTGCTCACCCCAAAGTAATAAGCAAGCTACGGTAATACCCTGAATTTTAAATATATCGTATAAACCACCTTGGGCAGTTTGTATCATATTATCTTTTAATAAATAAATTTCATTTAAAGAGGCACCTTCGCGTATTGCAGTGTAAAAACGGTCGTACTCCTCTACAAAGTCGGTTTCCATTCTTACCAAAAACACGGCCATACCAGGAATAATAGACAAGTAGGCTAAAAATATGGGTAAGTCGTAAATAGGGCTTGCCCTGAGAGTACCAATAATTTCAATTGAGGTACTAGGTGAATACCAAAAAATAATTTTATCAGCCCAAACACCTATATTGTAAAACAAGCCACAAAAGAACAGGCTGTAATACACTTTTTTATTATTTAAAAAATCAAAGCTAATTAACTTATCACCAGGGTAGCGGCGAATAATCATAAATAAAAAGCTAAAAAATAACAGCGCTTCGCCAGCAAAAAAAGCAAAAAACAATCCATCTAATTGCCAATCTCTTAGTAAATATGCCAGTAATACCATAAAAGAATAGCCACTAAGCATAGTAACTAAAATGAGCCGGTACTCTTTCATACCCGATAAAAATATAGCCCCGAGCCACTGATTACATAAGCCGACAAATGCACCTAAAATAATTAATTTAGTCACTACTGGCAGTGGCAATAATGGCCACACAGCAAGGCCAACGAGTAACGCAGCTATGGTAGTAACTAATTGCGCGCCAAGTAGATTAGGCAGTATTTGACCATCATCTTTAGTAAAAAGTAGGTCGGCAATAAAACGCGTTAATAATAGCTGTAAGCCGCCAGTTAAAATAAGCGAGGCGGCCATCATGTAGGTAACTAAGGTTAAAAATTGAATGATCAGTACTTTTGGTAGCACAATGCCCAAGCTTAAAATACCAATAAGCATTAAAGCAATAATAGATAGTAACCAAGGGCCTGAGCCAATTAATCCAGCGTAGCCGTAAGCTTCAAATACTGAAAGCAGGGTGTTTTTTTTGAGAATCTTACGTATCTCAAAACCTATTCCGGCCATGCCATTGTGTCCTTATAAAGTTTATCGTAACGAGCAAACATATGGCTCTCATCATAAAATTTTTGTACCCGTTCAAGGCCACTTTTTTGATATTCGCGCCACCTTTGCTCGTTTTGCAATATATTTACTATTTGCTGAGCAGTGTCGCTAGGTGAGGCTATTGCTACCACTTCGCCAGCTTTGCCAAAGGCTTTGTCTTGTGCGGTTGCGCCTTCTATTATTTCGCGGCAAGAACCTACATCACTGGCTAATACAGGCACGCCAGCTGCCATTGCTTCTAGTAGTACCAAAGGCTGCGCCTCAGATATTGAGGTGAGTGCTACAACGCCTAACTTAGGCAGTATTTCAGCAATGTTTTGCATGCCTAAAAATTTCACATTGTCGATTAAATCTAAGCTGTCGACCAATAACTGGCATTCTTGATAATATTTTGGATCTTCCTCAAAAGGGCCAATTATCCAGCCCTCTAGGGTGGGTATAATAGATTGTGCTTCTTTAATTGCGCGTATAAATGTTTTTATATCCTTAATAGGCACAACACGACCAATTAAACCTACTACCATTGGCGTTTTTTCTGGGCGTTGTAACAGGGCTTGTTTAAAACGCACTGTTTTAATGCCATTAGGTACCACAAGCGTTTTTGCCGGCTCTGCGCCATCTTTAATTTGGCGTTGCATATTACCATCGTACAAAGAAATAATTTTAGTCGCTTGCTGGTACGTTGTACGGCCAATTTGCTCAAAAAAGTTGATCCACATACGCCGAATAAAGCCCATTTCGGTATTTAAATTTTTACCTAAGCTCTGCTCCGAATCTTTGATCCAGCTTGCTTGAATTAAATCAATTTTACGCTCTTTTGTGTATATACCATGCTCGGTAAGTAAAAAAGGCGTACCACTTATTGCACTGGCGCCAGAGCCTAAAATACCGGCGTAGCCTGTTGATATAGAATGAATTAGTTTAACTTTTGGCAGGCCCCTAGCAATTTCTGCTATTTTAAATAACGGCTTATATAAATTACGATATGACCAAAAAAAGTCGATAAATGACGATTCATCACAATAGCTTAAATAGTATTTTGAAAGGGCTTGCCAAGATGACTCACTATATAAAAAATCGGCTGCATTAATGCCATCTTTTTTGCCGAGTGTTTCAAAAGCAAATTTTAATAACTCAGTGGGTATAGGGTCGTTACAGTCACGAAAGTAGCTTTGCAGCTGTTGCCAAAAATCAAACAGTTCTTGCTTGTATTTAGTGCCATGCTTCGCTTTTATTTCAGTGGTATTATTTTCAATTAAATAATGAACATGTAATTTAGTCACATTATCAGGTAGCTGGTATTGAATTTCGCCGTAGTGCTCAGGTGCTCCACCCAAAAATACCAACTCAAAATTATAATGTGGTAAGCCTTCAATTATTTGATGCACCCAACTTGATACGCCACCGCGTACATATGGGTAGGTACCTTCTAAAAGTAGTAATATGTCAGCATTCTTTTCAGCCATGCCAGTACTCCTGTAAATGGCGTAGTTCGCTACCTTCAGGTTGTTTAGGGAGCTCATTTAAATAGCGCTTACAATCATCTAATAGGCCCATGTAAAAAGCGACTTCAGCTTTATATGGCAATACATGGCGCTGCGCCATGCCAAATTCTGTAGCGTGTGTTAAGTGCGTTAGTGCTTGCGGGTATTTGTTTAGCGATAAACAAATACGGCCTAATAACACAAAGGTAGCAGGGGCTTTTACATGCTCAACACTTTGCAGAGCCAGTAGCTCTGCTTTTTCTAGTACGTAGGATTTTAGCGCGCCTTGGGCTAAGCCTAAATAACTTAGCTCCCAGTACAGCTCAGCTAGTTGCCCTTGCAATTTACCTAGTTCGGGTTGCGTGCTTGTTAAGGTGATTTCTTGCTGATATTGGCTTATTTTTTCGTTTATTTTAGTTTCTTTACCATCCAGTGTTGAATAAGCAAGTAAACGAATATCATCTTCTAGATCTTTAAGTGCAAGTTTTAAAATAGGAATAGCGCGTGCGTCACTCATGTGACGTGCAGACATTACAGCACTTAAACGCTTATTAGGCTCACTGGCGTGTTTTAAAATAGCTTTTAAGCCACCAATAGAATAAGACGGATTTGCCGAAGTCATTTTAGCTTCAAAGGGAAGGGCTGGGATTTTATGTTCTTCTATTTCAATGTCGTCATTTTTGATTGGTTTACATAGGGCAAAGCTTAATGCAAATACAACACCTATAATGCCAAGTATGGGCAGTGAAAGCAGTAATAAAAATAAAAACAAAACACTGCTAAATGGGGTTGTTTTGTATTTTACAGGAATGAGTGTATAGCTAATAAAAGCATAAAAAAGGCTAGCTAATGCATGGAGTAAAGTAACAATTAGCCAGTTGGGAGTGTCGAGTATTTGCAGTAATGCAAAATACTCGCATATACACCCTAAGATGGCTGCAATGATAATTTTAATCATGAAATGCGACCAATCTTTTTAAATCGTCATTATTAATAGGCAATGCTATTTGTTGCTCGATAACAATACCTAAATCAGTTAGATTTTTGCCAGTACGTCCTTTGCTCCAACTATTTAAGCGGGCAATGAATCCTGTTTTTTCAAGTTCATCAGCCAAAGGCATAAGTAGCAGTAATGTTTGTTTTTCGTTGTTATACAAATAAATGTCTAAACCACGGCGGGCTTCGCTTAAATATTTCATAAGTTGACGCGATTCAGGATTAATATTTGTAGCTGTTATTTTTAATAAATGCGATGGGATTTTATAGCGTTTAGCCTCTTTATTTGCACGTTTTACTTGTTTAATAAAGTAGGGCGCTTCATTGGCTTGCATTACCGGATTAGTTATTTCGTGACGGAGTAAGTCACCAATGTGTCCAGCCATAACAGCAAGCAAGGTAAGTGTGGTGTTTTTAAGAGCAAAAAATTGCACTTTTTCGACTAATATAACCCCATAAACTGTGTCGCTAATATCTGTAATTGGAATCGCAATATGGTACTGACTTACACCTAAAGAGGCTTTTACGTCTTTTACCGATACTAATTCGTTTTCTGCAAACATAGCACTGACAAGCGGATCTGACATGGATACTGTATTCATTTTACCAATAGCAGCAAGTGGCGGATCTACAATGATGTTGTTTTCAACCTTGTATATACCCGCTTTTTCTAATGTTCCGTATTCAACAAATAAATTTAAAATACTTTGTGCGGCTTTATTTAAACACCTTTCTTCTAGTTGCCCAATAGATTCTCTTACTGCTTGCAGCGATTCTCTTAAACTAAGCGTATGGCCAGCGAGCACTTGCTCAAGGCGATCATGCGAGGAGCTAATAAGATGATATTGACGGGTAAACACCTCTAATCGTTCGGTTACATATTCTAATTGAATAGTTTGCCTTTGATTGGTGCGATCCCATACATCTCTAAACTCGCCAGTGACCATAATGACAATAACATAACCTAAAATAGCGTTAATATTAAAGTCACTTTGGGGCGTTAAAATATCTGTTTCTACAAGCAGCAGTTGGCCAATAAGCAAACTTAGTATGCTAATAAAGCCTTTTGAAAAGCCGTAACGTAATGCTACCAGCAGAGGGCCTAAAACCGGCCACGAAAACCCACCTTGCGTCCAAAAGGGATCCGCTGTGTTAAACAGCACGGGTAGCCCTAAAGCCAGCGCGGTAAATATAAATACCTCAGCCCATATCTGTAGCTCAGGAACCTCTCTTGGGCGAAAGAAATGTGTTTTCACTCACTAACCTCTATGTAAGATAGTAAATCGGCTATGACATCTTGGGCTACCGCAGCAATGCTATCTCGTCCCCAACCACTTTTAGCAATTGTGCCTGTCCATAGTGGTGTTGTTTGGCCGCTAGCCGTTAATGATAGAGTTAAAGCAACCACAGGTTCGCCGTCAAGTCCTGCTTTATAACGCCACTCTTCAATGCTACCACTTATAATATAATCAGCTTGTTGCGTGCTTAGCCACTGCATTGCGTTATCTACACGGTATTGATCGTCTAGCGGTGGTAGCTCTTTATTGTTAGTGCGTGGCGCACGAATTAAAGTAGGTAGCTTATTTTGCTGCCAAATACTGGCTAAAATATCCTCTGCGCGCTCACCAGCAAGCGGTGTTTGTGCATGATTTACAAGTGGTAATAATGCCACTGTTGTTGTTGCTCTAAGCTCAACATCATCAGCCACATGGCTGGTTGTACAAGCTGATAAAACTAATACCAAACACGGTATAACTAAACGAAACATAATCTCTCCTAACATTAAAAATGTACGTAATATCCTAATTGTAATTGTGTATCTGAGTTACCCACTTTATTACTACTTTGATAACCCAGCTGTAATCTAAATAAATCATCGCCTAAAATAGACCAACCCGCACCACTTGAAACTGAAATATCTAGGGTGTCGTTAAGGGTTTGATAGCCTGTACTGATGTCAAATAACCACGAAGGGCTAGCGCCTAAATAAGGTGGCTCTAGTGATCCTGTAGATGCAAATGAAGTGCCTAGGGCTAAACGCCTAAAAGGCTGAAGATCGATTGGCAATAAATTAGCTTCATTATTAATAAAGGTATTTACAGAGTCAAAATCTTGCCATTGCGCGCTAAAGTAGGCGCTCCATACAGGGCGGTCTTTTAAAATGTTGTATTGGTATCGGGCATTGTATTCTTGCCCGCTTACTATGCTGCTGTTATCACTTCTACGTGAAAAAGACAGTGCGGAACCAGAAAGTTGCACGCTTTGTCTGCCATCAATGTTGTAGTTTATATATGCGGTGGCTTTATCTAGTTGGGCAAAACTTAATAGTGTTTCAGATTGGCGGTTTTCTACATTATGCTCAAGCTTTAAACCTACTTGAGTGCGCGAATCCCATTGGTAACGCGTATCTAAGCTAAGCCCTTGACGACTCGCTAATGTGCCTTGGTGAGTATCAATTTTGGCATCAAAATACCATCGGCCCCAAGTCATTTTATCTTCGATGGCGAACAGTAAGCCATTATTGTTAAGGTTTTGCTGGCTACTAACACTTAATTTCCATTGGCCTTTTGCATAGGGAAAGTACACGTTTACATCATATTGACTGCTGTTTAAGCCCGCCTCAGGCGAAAAGTTTACCTCAAGCGCTCTAAAATAAGCATTTCGTGCGTTGCGTAATAAACTAGTTTGCGCCTCTGTAGGCTCATTTGTTAACGTTTCATACCAACGCTGCATGGTGGCATAAGGTTGTTTTAAATACAGCAATGCATTTAATTGATCAAGCTCACTTAAAGTGTTTTCAGTGAGCTGTTGCTCAACGTTATTAAATTCACCGTTAATCATATTTAACTGCAGAGTTTGCCAAGGCGCTAAGTTTTTTGCTGCTCGTCTGGCTAGCCACCAATTTGCAACAGGCTCACCAATAGTGTCGGGTGCAAGTTCACCCATAGTGTTAAATTGCATTAAATGCGGCACTGCCATAGCGCCCGCCCAGCGGTACATTAGCCCTCGGTAAGCGTATTTATCTTTAGGTAAATGCTGCAATAGGTAATGATGTAGTTCAGTGGCATTGGCGTTATAGCCAAGCAGCTGTAAAACGTCGGCTAAATTAACTAAGGTGGTTAAATCTTTTGGGTTACTTATAGCTAATTGGCGTAAATAAAAGTATGCACTGTTATACGATTTTTCATAAATAGATAAACTAGCTAAAAGTTGCGCCCAATTATAAGAAGGCTCAGTTTGCGAATAGTTAGCTAGTATACGTTTTATCATTATGGTGTCGTGCATTTGCAGCGCTAACCAGCCTTGGGCAAGGACTACATCAGGGTTATATTCACTGAGCTTTGCCGCTCTGTTAAGAGTGGTGTAAGCAGAATTTAAATCGTTTTGATTTTGATACCAATTCGACAGTAAAGACCATGCTGGATAAAGCTGTTTATTGTAGCGCTGTTTTTCAAGTTCGTTGTGTACGCGAGCAATAGAGTCAGCGTCGCCAAGTTGCACGCTCAGTTGCGTAACTTGAATAAGCTGCCTATCACTCAGTGGTGCTTGTTGCCATAGGTACTCAAGCAAGCCTTTGGGGTTCCCCTCAAAGCGCAATTGCTGATACTGTTGCATGTCACCAACACTCAGTGGGCTAATTTCTTTTAATTGCTCATAGGCATATAGTTCTTCTTTTTTATTTTGCAGCCTTAACGCCATATCAACACGGGCACTCCAAAACTCATCGTCGGTGCTTTGTTGTTTTTGCTGCAAAATAGTGAGCGCAGTTTTATAGTCTTCTGCAAGCCAAAATGCGCGTGCCAGCCATAATAAATCTTCTTCGTTTTTAGGGCCTTTATAGCTAGGCCATAATGCTCTTAACCCATTTAAGTTACCGGTATCGTGCAATACTTTTGCTTTCCAATATTGCGACAGTAAGCTTTTGCCATTAATTTGCTCAAAACGCTCTATATTATTGAGCTCTTGCTCTGGGTTGCCAATAAACTCATTAGTTTGCATCCAACGAACGAAGCCCTTATCTGAGAGCTGTCTATTTTGCGCTTTATATTGAA
Organism: Pseudoalteromonas sp. SCQQ13; assembly: GCF_015864415.1. Classification (NCBI taxonomy): domain Bacteria; kingdom Pseudomonadati; phylum Pseudomonadota; class Gammaproteobacteria; order Alteromonadales; family Pseudoalteromonadaceae; genus Pseudoalteromonas; species Pseudoalteromonas sp. SCQQ13. The sequence goes on from NZ_JADYXG010000031.1 coordinate 17,527, forward strand.
AAATATCGTTGGCGTCTTGGTACAAATATAACGCCACGGCGTCATTAATGCTGTCGGTTAGCATGGCAACGTTAACTGCATGGTTGGCCATTAGCCATTTAAATTCTACAAGTGCTTGCTCTGGCTTATTTAGCCAACGTTTCATTTTCCAGTTAAGCAAACGTAGCTCTTTATCGTTTGGATTATTGATTAATAGCTGTGTTAATAATTGCTCAGCACCTAGGGTGTTACCATCGGCTAGGCGCAAATACATTGCCTTAGTTAGATATTCGTTATTATTTGGCTCTTGCTTGAGTAAGTTTTCGATAGCACTGGCGGCATCTTGGGTATTACCGGCTAGGTTAGCTAAATAAAGGGTGCGTTTGATATTTGTGCTATCGCCATATGTTTTCCACCAGGCATAGGCTTGCTCAGGGTTATTTGCTCCCAGTGCAGTGGTTATGGCTTTAGGCGCAATATCTGCATTAATATTATTTTTATATATTGCGAGTGCTTTTGCAGGCTCCCCTGCACTCAACCAGTAATCGGCAGCGAGTAAGGGGTGTGCATTTTGCTGGTAGTAAAGTGCCACTTTAGCATGTAAACCAAGGGCTTTAGCTATGTTAAGTATTTGCTCGTCCCAGTTTTTTAGCGCACCTACTTTTAACGATAGCTCCTCAAATCGGTCATCTTTCTTTGCATCATTTGCTAACCATAAAGCGTACATTAACTGAATTTCAAGTAGTGATTTTTTGTCGCTTTTAGGTAGTTTTTCAAGCTCACTAGTGGCAGCTGCATATTCACTGAGTTTTATGTGCAGTTCAATTAGCTTTGCACGTAACTTTTCATTATTAGGATCGGTACTAAGCGCAGCATTTAAATACGATTTTTCAAAGGTGTAATCTTGCGATAAAGCTTCTTTTTCAAAAAACAAAGTACGCGGAAATAACGCATAAAGTGCAAAACAACTCACGGCTAATATAACTAAAATTGTTTTTAAAGAAATTAACTGAGGGCGTTTTTTATTAGTCATTATTAAACCCCTGCGTTGCAGTTAAGATAACCAAAAAAGTCACCTGCTGGTATTTTAAATTGTGTAATATCGCCGCGTGTAAGGCCTTTGTATCGCTCACCTAAATGAGAAACAAATACGCAAGCACCTGCATTGATTAAATCAAGCGTTGCCGGTACCCAAGCCGTAAAGCTTACTGGGCCATTTACTTGCCAATTATCAATAATGACATTAGCAGAGGCTAAATAGGGGGCTTTATTTTCTTTACTATGATCAAAACTAAGTTGTGCAATATTATTCACTACATGCACATAGTCACCTTTTTGGGTAACTCCAGCCACGCCACTACTTTGGGAAATATTTGGCATGTCAAAAACATCTGGAACGCGTAGGGTTTTAATATCTTTAGAGCTAAATAACCATTGGCCATCGCTATTTTTTGCTAAGGCTGAAAAGTAAAAGTCTTTTGCTACTTTAGCGTAATGACTTAAATGCACTGGGGTGTTTGGTCTTGCCAAAACATAATCAATATTATGCTTTAGTGCATCAAGACCGGCAGGGACTTCACCCGAGTAAAAATGAAAATATATAGTGTAGGGTTTTAATCTGTATGGTTTTTCGGTTATTTCGAAGGTTTCGGTTAAGCGTTTAAAACCGTAATAAGGGCCATGCCATAAGTTTGTGTATACGTTTTCATTTAATATTGGCGCGTAAATTTGATACAACAAATCGCGCTCAGGTCGGCCAATAGGCGATACATGCGTTAGGCTTGGGTTATCTGCATTTACGTCGGTATTACCGCCATTTACATTAAGCACTCCGGCATCACGTGCCAACTCAAGTGCTTTAGGCCCTGGGGTTGCATCGCCTGACCATAGCATAATCACAGTTTTTTTATTTGCTGGGGCTAGTTTGTCATTTATATATTTAATGGAATCGGTAATTTCTTTTTCTAAACTAATGGTGTTGTAGCCGGGTATATCTAGCTTTAAACCATATACAGTATCTTCCTCGTCTATATCTTTACGCCCGGCTAGTGCCGTCCAAAAATATGGATGGCTGTAAGTATGCGAAGCAATTTCAACATAAGGAAGTTTAAATATATCCCGAGCAATGCGCTCAAGCTTAGGGCTCATTTTTGAGTGTAAACCGCCGGGCTCAATATCGGCTTGAATAATCGATGAGGTTAAAGGTAGTTTATAGTGCTTAATTATTTTGTCGAGAATGACCTCGGCTGAATAAGGCTTTTTTGCAAAATGCGCAACACTGGTAAACCCATCGCCATCTATATGTATGGTTAACATGCGCCGACCACTTTGTGTAGTGGTGTCGGGTACTAAAATAGGTTCCAGGCCCATTGCTTTTGTGAGTAAGGTACGAGGATCTATTACCCACTTGCTACCTTCCATAGGTAAGGTGTCTATTAACCATGGAGCCACCACTAGCGCACCATATTTGGTTTTAGTGCCTTGTACTAGCGATGTGCCATCGGCTGCTTTTATACTAATCAGCGCTTTTGAATTAGCGGCTAATTTAAGAAAGTACGGGTTAGTTACAACTGGCGGTATACTTGATTCACCTTTTAGCCAAGGGGTAAAACTCTCCAGCTCATAAGGGCCTAAAGGTGTAACATCTAACGGCTCGGCTCCAAGGCTCAACATTAACTTATTTGCTGATGAGGGGAGTTCACCTAAAATTAGTTCAGGCACTACACCTAAGTTTGCTTCAAGCCAATTAGTAATAGTTGGTGTGTAAAAGGTATCAAAACTAGTCCACGAGATAATACCGGCGTGCAAGCTTGGGTCAACTGCAGGTAGAGCGCGTTTGGCTACATTAATATAATCGGGAATATAACCTAAATACTCAATCATAGTAGCAAGGTTTAAATGTACTGTAGTGTATATAAGCGGTTCAATATTACTGTTGTACGGAATTAAGATACGACGTGGAACTGGGGCTATATTAGATGTTCCCCATGTTTGTAAGTGGCCATCAGTTACCCAAGGAGTATAACCGGCATTAATTATTTTTTGCGCCATAGCAAGGCGTTGCTTAGGTTTTGCATAATCAATTACTTGTACATTAAAACCAAGGTCTTGCGCTTTATGAAGTTGAGCATTTAACCATGCTTGATCATTTTTATTGGTTAACTTATAGCTGTTATCTAGCGGGTTAAAGTGGCTAAATAACCCTTCAGCAACCAGATCGTTAGCTCTACCTTTAAGTTGCGGTAAAAGCTCAAAACCACGATTAAGAATGAGTTGTTTATTAAAGGTGTTTGATAACTGCTCTATAATAAAAACTAAACCCGCTTGCTGGGCGCTTTTATTATGTTTTTTGTCTAATAGCTGGTAGCTATCAAGGGTATCTAAAAATAAGCCATTAAAGCCACGTGCCTTTAGTGATAGCGCACTATTTTGTATATGCAGTTGCCACTGCGCTGCAGTTAAGTCGCTAATATGGCTATTCCAATTAGGATTAACACTAAGTGAAGACTCACTTTTTGAAAACGACTCGCCAACACTTAAATAAGCATAAACAGCAATATTACGCTGTTTGAGCCAGTTCAGCTCGTGCTTGGTTATTAGCTCGGGTTGCACTACTACACGCGAATAAAAAGTCATTTCAGCTAAGGGCATAGGTGCAGAGTAATAAAAAGCGATACTATTATTAGTCTCAGGTTTAGCAGTTACATTTGCGGTGATAAATAGCAGTATAAAAAATAAATACTTCATTAACCCTTCGTTTTAATTAATAAATAGCCAAGGTGCAATTAAAATAATTGTACCTGATTTGTTATAGGAGTTTAGTATTAACATTTTAATTATATGTTACAAAAAGCAAAAAAACTAAACAAATTTAAATTGTTTATATTGTAAGTAGCATTTTATGTTGTGCTTGCTCATCATTGCGGCAATTAATTAAATATTTTACCTGTATTAGGTGTTTTGCTTACTTTAAAGGCTATTAATTATACTAGAGTAAGTTGCAACTTTATTACTATTCAGCTTAGGTTTATTAATGGCAATGGCGTCTTTTTGTATTAAACCAAAGTAACTACGACTATAATCACTAGCCATTAGTTATACTTTTAAGTAAGTACCTACCTAAATTAAATAGACTTAGCCGTTTATGTGATGAAGGGGGGCTAGAGTAAATTATAAATTTTGCAGCGACTAAGTTACAAAATAAGAGTAGGGCTTTTACAGCTTGCAATGTGTTTATTTGGAGAAGAAATGAGTAATTTAAGCTTGAAAAGCAAATTGTTACTACTAGCTATTTTGCCGCTAATATTATTATTGGTCAGCTTTTTATCAAGTTCGTACTATTTAGAAATGCAAAGTCAGCAGCACAGCTTTGACACTTTTAAAAGTAAGTTATTAAAAGATAAACAAACGCTATTAAAAACTGAAATTGAAATTGGTAGTCAAGTAGTACAGCACCAGCTTGCAAATGGCACTGAGCAAGATGCTAAAAATGCATTAAGAAAACTAACCTTTGGCGAAGACGGCTATTTCTTTATTTATGACACTAATGGCGTGAGTGTTTTTCATGCCATGTTAGGTGATGCGATAGAAGGGCAAAACAAAATAGCCATGACTGATCCCAATGGTAAAAAAATCATTGTGGGCTTACTTGCACAAGCACGCCAGGGTGGCGGAGCATTTACCTATCATTTTCAAAAACCAAATACCAACGGCTTAGTTGAAAAAATTGGTTATGCAGCGATGATCCCTGGAACCAACTGGATGCTAGGCACTGGCGCTTATATGGACGACATAGAAGCAGAGCTTGAAGGCTTTGAGCTATCTATGCAAAAAAGCATGAACGAAAAAGTAACCACCTTATTGATCATTGCGTTCTTTTGTTTGTTATTAACTATTGCGGGTGCTTTATTTGCTGCCAACCATATGCTTAAACCAATACAAAGAATGGTGCAAAGCCTTGATGACATAGCTAAAGGTGAAGGCGACTTAACTAGACGTTTAGAAATTGACAGCCACGACGAAATTGGCCAATTAGGTGAGTCGTTTAATATATTCGTGAGTAAACTGCACGGTATTATAGCCAGTGTGGTTGATGTAACTAACGATGTTAAAACAGCATCAGTAGATATAAATACGCAAACTTTGGTGATTGAAGATAAGTTATTAAAACATAATCATGAAACTGATTTAGTCGCGACCGCGATTACTGAAATGTCTGCAACCTCTCACGAAGTGGCGCAAAATACGACCCAAGTTGCGGTGTCAACTCAGGCAGCAACGCAAGAAGTAGCAAGAGCGCAAGAATGTGTTGATATATCTTTAAGTGAAGTATCAAACTTAATGGCCGAAATAAATACAGCTGCAGAACAGGTTGATTCATTAAGTGAGCAATCTAAAAAAATTAATAGTGTATTAAGTGTTATTGGTGGTATTGCAGAGCAAACAAATTTACTGGCACTTAACGCAGCAATTGAAGCGGCTCGTGCGGGTGAGCAGGGCAGAGGCTTTGCAGTCGTTGCTGATGAAGTAAGAAGCTTAGCAAGTCGTACCCAAGTAAGTACGTTAGAAATTAGCGAAATGCTTAGTGAGCTACATAACTTAGTTACTGCGGCGGTTAACGCTATGCAAGCAAGTCAGCAAAGCTGTAATCGCTCAGTTGAGTCATCACGTGCTATTTCAGAAAGCTTAGGCGCGGTTACTACATCGGTTACCACTATAAACGATATGAGTACCCAAATAGCAACAGCTGCAACAGAGCAAAGTAGTGTAACCGAAGAAATAAACCGTAATGTTTTTGCTATTCAAGAAATTGTAAATGAGCTAACAGAGTCAAGTAAAACAACGTCATCGGTAAGTTTACATTTAGCTGGTCGTGGTGAAAGCTTAGGCGAGTTGGTAGGGCAGTTTAAAATTTAAGACATATTTTTAAATTTAATCATTTATAAAGCCGTAATTTTTAGTTACGGCTTTTATTTTGCCTGCTGCAAAAAATCCTTCCTAGTTAACCTGAGCTCCGGATAATAAACTTATCTCAAGCAGCTATTTTCAGCGCTAACTGCGTTGAATTTACTTGCAATAGGCCAGCTATTGACGCGTAAATTCGCCTTGTTTTCACTGAAAACCTCTGGCTAGAGAAAATAAAATTAAATATAACGATGATTCAATATGTTAGTAAATCTCTTAACCAGAGTTCAGGTTAGTTAATGAAGATGTATGAAATTGCCTACACTTAAGCATCTGAAATCATATCAAAAGTAAGTCGTGATTGTGCTTGTATAATTAAATTTAAAAAATAATAAAAAAACATTAACCGCTGGTTATTTTTACGCATACAATGCGAAAAAAGCGGATGAGTTTGCATATTTTTTCAATATTTTATGCCCGCTACGTTACACTAATAGCAATACATATTAATAAGTGACTATTTACTAATATAACCTACTAAAATTTAAGGCTTAAGATGATTGAGTATCCGGTTGATAAACTACCCCAACTCATAAATGACTTATTACAGTGCGACACCACAGAGCGCAAAAATAAGTTATTAATAGACGCACAATTAACATTATCAACTGAGCATTTATCATTGCTTTTTGAAGCAATACCTAAAGAGCAGCGCCTTGAAATTTGGCAGTTGTTAGATGAAGACACGCAACACGAAATATTTGTTAATTTAAGCGATGACAGCACCTTATGGTTACTGCAAACTTTAGATGATAGCGACGGTTTTAAACTATTAGACGAAGTTAATGTAGAAGAACTGCTTGAGCTTGAAGAAGTAATTCCTGAGCGATTTGTTGAGTATGCAAAAAAACAACTCGATGAAGCACAAACAAAGCAATATGAATTAGCGCAACAATACCCTTCTGAGCAAATAGGTCACTGGTTAGGTTTTGACTTTTTAAAAGTGTCTGAAAAGTTAACCGCGGGAGGCGCTAAAAAGTTACTCCATAAAGGGTTGCCGCAGTTCACAGAGGTTATTTATTTAGTGAGCCGTAAGGGCAGTTTAATTGGTGAAGTGGCAATTAATGATTTAATAAAAGCCAATGACAACGACAGTTTAATTACTTTAGCAAACCATGACTATGTATCGCTGCATGCAGATGATGATTTATACGAAGCTGCGGAAGTGGTTATTCATAGCGAAAAAATGGCAATGCCGGTTGTTAATGTTGATAACAAATTACTGGGCCGTTTAACCATTGCTTCAGCGTATGAGTTACGCCAAGAAATAACCGACGAGGCTGCCGCTAAAGCGGGTGGTCTGCGTGAAGACGAAGATTTATTTGCGAGTGTGCGAAAAAGTGCTAAAAACCGAGGTATTTGGTTAGGTATAAATTTGGCGACTGCATTTTTAGCCTCGTGGTTTATTGGCCTGTTTGGTGCAACTATAGAGCAAGTAGTGGCTTTAGCGGTATTAATGCCAATAGTGGCCTCTATGGGCGGAATTGCCGGGAGTCAAACGCTCACCGTTATTGTACGTGGCTTGGCACTTGGCCAGGTAACCGACTCTAACCGCGCAGCGCTACTTAAAAAAGAGCTAAGAGTGGGCGCGGTAAATGGTTTTGTATGGGCTTTTGTTATTGGCGCATTGACCTTTTTGTGGTTTAACGACGTTATGCTAAGTATTACTATTACCGTGGCTATTTTGCTTAACTTAGTTGCAGCATCGTTAGCCGGTGTAGTGATCCCTTCTATTTTAGATAAAATGAAAATAGATCCTGCGCTTTCGGGCTCAGTTATTTTAACTACAGTAACCGATATAGTTGGTTTTGTTACCTTTTTAGGTTTAGGTAGTTTGCTACTGTTATAGTGCCTTGTATCGCAAGGAACGCGTAAATAAATAGGAAAAACAATGACTTTTGATGTCATGATTTGGTGTGCTATTGCACTGTGTATTTCGCAGTCAGCAATATTTTCGGGTTTAAACTTGGCGTTTTTTTCGCTAAGTAGATTACAACTCGAAATGGAAAGCAGTAAAGGTAACGCCGCTGCGATAAAAGTAATGGCACTGCGTAACGATTCAAACTTTTTACTCTCGACTATTTTGTGGGGAAACGTAGGTATTAACGTACTGCTGACCTTACTTTCTGACTCGGTATTAATGGGTGCAAGTTCTTTTTTATTCTCAACTATTGCTATTACTATTATTGGCGAAATTACACCACAGGCGTATTTTTCACGTAATGCGTTAAAAATGGCCAGCATGTTGTCGCCGTTAATTAAGTTTTATCAATTACTGTTTTATGTCGTTGCTAAGCCTACAGGGCTAATACTCGATGCTTGGTTAGGCAAAGAAGGTATTACCTACTTTGCAGAGAGTGAGCTCAGAGGCATTATTCGTAAGCACATAGAAGCTGAAGAAGCCGATGTACAGCACGTAGAAGGTATTGGTGCACTTAACTTTTTTAGTTTAGATGAAATTAGTGTTACTCAAGAAGGCGAAGTGATAGATCCCGACTCAATCATAGCGTTACCAACCAAGCTTGATTTACCAATATTTCCTGAACTAACACTCAGTGCCGATAATGAATTTTTACGCAAACTGCACAAGTCTGGTTACAACTGGGTAATTATTACTAATCAGGCCGGTGATCCTTTGTTAGTGGTTGATGCGGATGGCTTTTTACGCGCAGCTTTGTTTGAGCCAGACACATTTGATCCGTACCACTTTTGCCACAGACCAATAATAGTGATCGATGAAAGTATGCGCTTAAGTGACGTTATTTTAAAAATTCGCGCCAGTCATTCATTAGACAAGTCATTCGATGGGGCAATTGAGCACGATGTAGTACTGGTATGGGGCGATGAAAAACGCATTATTACTGGGGCTGATATTTTTGGCCGATTACTAAAAGGTATGAGTGCGCCTAAACTTGAATTAAACCCCAGTATAGATAAACCTAAACCGCTTTAAACGGTTTAGGTTTATAAATTAATCACTTTTAATAATACTAACAATGCGCTGCGGTAAAGGTATTTCAATATTCGCTTTATTCATAGCGCTATAAACCCCACCATTAATAGCCAACTTGGTTTCGATTATTTTAGTGGTTGGTACCCAGTAGCGGTAGCTAATAGTTACGCCATTGTCGGCAAAGCGTTCTATACCAATTTGTGCATTGGGCACTTTAGCCACAAGCTCATGGCCATTCACAACATCTTCAATTAGTTTAACTGCGGTATTTGAGCACGCGCTGTAAGCAATGGTAATTTCGCCTTTTACCAATGAAAACTTAAACGAGTTATGGAGTATTTCACCGAGGATATGCTTATTGGGTATGGTTATTTCTACCTTTTCTTCGTCAATAAGTACTGTATGCCCCAGCTCTATTATTTTAACTTGCCCGCTGACATTTTTAACCTCTATAGTGTCGCCAACCACAAAAGGACGAGTGGCAATAATAGCAAGGCCAGCACCATAATTAGACAACATACCTTGCATTGCCAAACCCGCACCAAGCGACGCAGCACCAATAGCGGCCACGAAAGGGGTAACACTAATGCCTATTTTGCCCAGCGCAATAATAATGACAATTATTATGAGCAACACTTTAACTAGGTTACTCACAAAGTTAGTTAACGTGACGTCAATATTATGGCGAGCCATTAAATTAGCCACTACGTTGGCAAGCTTTTGCGCAACCCATAAGCCAATTAAGAGTATGAAAATAGCACCTACAATTTGCATGCTATAGGTAACTAAATACTCGGTAAGCATGGCGTAGTATTTTTCAAACTGTTCTATTTCTGGGCTGATCATATATGCTCTTAAGATGGCTGTTAAATATTTTTGCTAACTATAGCAAAGTGTTGACTAAGATTGGATATAAAAACGGTACTATTACAGCCGTTAAAAGCGCACTTAATGCCATGGCAACCGATGAAAATGCACCTATTTTAGGATGCTCAACCAATGCTGCTGCGGTGCCAATAGCGTGACAGGCAGTACCCATGGCAACGCCTTGCGCTTCATGGTTATAAATTTTAATTAGTTTAAAAAGTACAAAGCCAAATAAAGCACCTAATAAACCAATAAAAATAACCAAGGCAGCAGCGAGCGAGTCAATACCGCCTAATGACTCGGTTACAATTAGCGTTATAGGGGTTGTTACACTCAATGCTGCAACTGAGGCGCTAAGTTGTGTGGGTACAGCAAATATCATGCTGAGTAAAAAAGCCACTACAGTGGCGTTAATAATCCCTAAACTACAAGTGGTTACAATTAAGAGTAAGTTTTTACGTACATGAACAAACTGCTGATATAAAGGTAATGCTAGTGCCACAATAGCGGGCTCTAACAGCCAACTTAGTAATTGGCTGTGGCTAGCAAATTTAGTGTAAGGCAAGTTTAAATTAACCAAGAGTAAAGCAATAATAGCTATACTTAAAAATACAGGGTTAGTAAGTGATTTTAAAATAACATGCTTAACCCGCTGGTTAAGTAGCCTTAATAATAAAAACAGCGCAATAATAAACGGTACGCTAAGCCACCATAAATCTGGAGTTAGTTGTGTTGTTAGCGATTTTAGTTGCTCAGTCATTATTTACGCGTCCTTTAAAGTAAGCAATAACACTACTCACTAACAATAAGGTACTAATAGGGACTAGCAATACAATGGCAACTAAAAAAGGCCAATGCGACTTTATTAAGCCAAGGTGCTCAATAAAGCCAACCCCCGCAGGAATAAAAAAGATGGGCATAATATTTAAAATAGGTGAAGCGCAGGGCTTTAATTGATGCTCTTTTACTATGCCAGTTAACAGTAGCAGCAATAAAATAACCATTGCTAGTAAAGGCGCAGGAAAACTGCCGCCAATACTGTGCATAATGAATTTAGCCGCCGCTAAGCAGAGTAAAATAATTGCGCTACTTAACACATATTTCATTAGAGAACTCATTGGAAAGTCAGGAATTTAACTTTAACAAATCCCTGTTATTTATGCATGCATCATCTTACCAGCGTTTAGGGTTGGCATAATGAATATCGGTTTTACCCTTTGCTTTAGCAATTGCCTTTTTGGTATTTGGGCTAAGTAATAATCTAATTTGGCTAAAAGTTTCTTTGGCGAGTATGTTGCGTTGCTGAGTTTTATAGCTTTGCTGGGTAACGCGCTTAATTGCCGCCAGAGTGTCGGGCGAGCGGGCTAATAGTATTTCCAACATTTTTTGTGTGGCAGCCTCGGTGTCATCAGTTACTTGAGTGACCAAGCCAAGCTCTTTTGCTTGTAGTGCACTTATAGGATCAGCATGGCTGGCAAGCCATAGTGCTTGGTCGCGTTTTACTAAACCGCTCATTACAACATTAGCCCCCATATCTGGGCATAATCCCCAACGCGCTTCCATAATGGCAAATTGGGCATCGTGGTGCACTATTCTATAGTCAGCGCCGAGTGCTATTTGCAATCCACCGCCAAGGCAGTTGCCATTAATTTGTGCAATAACCGGCACGCTAAGCGATTGCCAACCCAATACTACCCGCTGGGCTAAATTTTTATTGCCAGGTAACCATTTAAATAATAATTTAATAATATTAAGCGGCGACGCCATAACTGCGGCTATATCTAACCCCGCGCAAAAGTGATCGCCATCGCCTTTTAAAACTACGGCGCGGATGCTGCGATCTTTTTTAAGCTTTTTTATTATTTTATTAAGCTCAACAAACATAGCAAAGCTTAAAGCATTTTGTTTTTGAGCTCTGCTTAGTGTGACAATTGCAATGCCTTGTTGTTTTTCTAACTTTATCATTTTGCACTCCTCTGACCTGTTGCCTGAGCTTATGATGTTATTTAAGTTAAGTAAAGTGAGCGTGGTTGATTAGGGTCTGTTTATCTTTCAAGGTTAAATTTGCAGCAGTGTGTTTGGTATTTAGGCAAGGCAGAGCCTATGTGGT
>NZ_JADYXG010000032.1:0-25447 GCF_015864415.1 Pseudoalteromonas sp. SCQQ13
TCTGCAGAAAAGTGAAGTGTGGGTGAGTAATGTACACAAGTCTCCCGCGTAGGTCGGGCGAGCGTAGCGATACCCGATACTCAAATCATAAAAACATCACCACTAGCCAATGAATGTGGTGCATTTGCACTGTGATTTTCCACCGCTGTGGGCACTTACGACATTCTACTGCGTTGTCGCTACGAAGTAGCGCGCCGACCCCAAATTGTAGAAAGCCCGAATTTAACGATTCGGGCTTTTTTACGTCTGCAGAAAAGTGAAATGTGGGTGAATAATGTACACAAGTCTCCCGCGTAGGTTGGGCGAGCGTAGCGACACCCGACGATAAAGAGCATCAAAAATAGCTAGATTGCTGCTTTTCTACTGCGTAGTGCATCGATAGCAAATGCTATTTATTAAGTGAGTATATTTATCCATGCTCATACTTGCTCAACTGGATTAAGCTATGGCAAATATGGAGGTAAGAGTATCATTGGCAGGTTTTACATATCTATCAATATATTTCCATATGGGTGACTAGCAATGGCCACTGTCCGGATGGCATAGCATCTGTGGTAATTAGCAAGTGTTGGCGTATTATATCCTTAGTGAGGTGGGAGCTATAATTGCCTCAGTTTTACCTACGACAAGCAATTTATCGAGTTTAGTGGCCTGCACTAATTATAAATTAGAATATTTAATGGGTTGCTGGAATTAACTCCCGGTTATTATCACGCTTAACAGTTAGTAAATTTATGGAAGTGATATTGTGAAATGATTTGAGCTAAAATGATAGCGCAAACTAAAAACCCAACATGAGCTGGGTTTTTAATTAATTTAATGCGCTAGGAGCTACTTATTAGCTTCGTTAAATTATCTATGTAGTTCGCCGACTCTTTCAGGTTGGTAGGTTACTTCTTTTATTTTTACTTTTATTAAACCTCCACCAGGCTTAGGCCATTCAATTTCATCTCCTTGTGATAGCCCAAGTAAAGCGCCTCCTATAGGGGCTAAAATTGATATTTTTTGGCCGCTAGCGTCAAGATCTTTCGGGTAGACAAGAGTTAAATTAAATTCTTCTTTTGAAGATTCTACAACAAAATTTACGGTCGAATTCATGGTAACTATTGTTGCTGGAACGTCTTTAGGATCAACTATAGTTGCTCGCCCTAATTCTGCTTCCAGTTCTTTTTCACCCGCAAAACTGTTTGCTGGCAATGATTCGATTAAATCATATAGTCTATCTGCATCTAATGATGAGATGATTATTTCAGGTCTTTTATTCAACTCAATATCCTTAATAATGTTTATGTAAATAAAACTTACTCTGAGTATGATTCGGCATAAGCTTAATTGCACTAGAATACGTTGAAGTAATTTTTATTTGCAACTCAATAATCAACTATCTTAAGCAATAGTACTTAAGTGACTAAGAGTATAGTTAGTTTTTTATTTTTTCTATAACATTAAAAACCCAGCCGAGGCTGGGTTTTTTTAACCGGGAGGTTTAGGTGGGGTTTACATCATACCGCCCATTCCACCCATGCCGCCCATGCCACCCATATCAGGAGCGCTATCATCTTTAGGGATTTCAGCTACCATAGCTTCGGTAGTGATCATTAGACCCGCAATAGACCCTGCAAATTGTAGTGCAGAGCGTGTTACTTTAGTTGGATCTAGGATACCCATTTCAATCATGTCATTGTATTCGCCAGTAGCAGCATTGTAACCAAAGTTACCTGAACCTGCTTTAACTGCGTTAATTACAACTGAAGCTTCGTCACCTGCGTTTGTTACGATTTGACGAAGTGGCGCTTCCATTGCACGAAGTGCAACTTTAATACCGTGGTTTTGATCTTCGTTGTCGCCAACTAAATCAACCAGCTTACTTGCTGCACGAACTAGTGCAACGCCGCCACCAGGTACTACGCCTTCTTCAACCGCTGCACGAGTTGCATTTAATGCATCTTCAACGCGGTCTTTTTTCTCTTTCATTTCCATTTCAGTAGCAGCACCAACTTTGATTACTGCAACACCGCCAGCTAGTTTAGCCATGCGCTCTTGTAGTTTTTCTTTATCGTAGTCTGATGTTGCTTCTTCGATTTGTGCTTTAATTTGTGAAACACGGCCGTTAATACCTGCTTCTTCGCCAGCACCATCAATGATAGTTGTATCATCTTTAGTGATAATTACGCGCTTAGCTGTACCTAGGTCTTCAACTGTTGCTTTTTCAAGCTCAAGGCCGATTTCTTCTGAAATCACAGTACCGCCAGTTAATACAGCGATATCTTGTAGCATTGCTTTACGACGGTCGCCAAAACCAGGAGCTTTCACTGCTGATACTTTAACAATACCGCGCATGTTATTAACTACTAATGTAGCTAATGCTTCGCCTTCAAGGTCTTCTGCGATGATTAGTAGTGGCTTGCTTGCTTTAGCAACTGCTTCTAATGTTGGTAATAATTCGCGAATGTTAGATATTTTTTTATCTACAAGTAGAATAAATGGGTTATCTAGTTCAACAGTACCTTTTTCTGGGCTGTTAATAAAGTAAGGAGATAGGTAACCACGGTCAAACTGCATGCCTTCAACAACATCGAGTTCGTTTTCCAGTGATTGACCTTCTTCTACAGTAATAACACCACTGTTACGGCCTACTTTTTCCATTGCTTGTGCAATGATGTCGCCAATCTCTTTATCAGAGTTAGCTGAAATAGTACCTACTTGTGCAATTGCTTTAGTGTCAGAGCATGGAACAGATAACGCTTTAAGCTCTGCAACAGCAGCAATTACTGCTTTGTCGATGCCGCGCTTAAGGTCCATTGGGTTCATGCCTGCTGCAACAGCTTTAAGGCCTTCGTTTACAATAGACTGTGCAAGTACTGTAGCGGTAGTTGTACCATCGCCGGCTGCATCGTTAGCTTTAGATGCAACTTCTTTAACCATTTGTGCGCCCATGTTTTCAAACTTGTCTTCAAGTTCGATTTCTTTTGCTACAGATACACCATCTTTAGTGATAACTGGAGAGCCAAATGATTTATCTAGTACAACGTTACGGCCTTTAGGACCTAATGTAACTTTTACTGCGTTTGCCAGGATGTTTACGCCAGTTAGCATTTTAGCGCGTGCGTCACCTGCAAAAAGTACTTCTTTTGCTGCCATGTTTTAAATTCCTCTAAATTCTTAAATGTTTATAAACGAAAAGTAGGTTTAGCCTACAATGCCTAAAATATTATCTTCACGCATGATCAGGTACTCTTGACCTTCGATCTTTTCAACTTTCTCAACATATGAGCCAAATAACACAGTGTCACCGGCTTTAACTTCTAATGCTCTAACATCACCGCTTTCTAAAATGCGACCATTACCAACGGCAACAACTTCTCCGCGGGTTGATTTTTCAGCTGCAGAGCCAGTTAATACAATACCGCCAGCAGATTTTGTTTCTTCTTCTAGACGCTTAACGATCACGCGATCATGTAAAGGACGAATATTCATTTATTTAGTTCTCCTAACAGTTTCTGCGAAGGGCAGAAAAAAGCTTATATTGGTTGCATTCAATAATGGGGGTGTTACGCCAAAATCCAAGCGTAAAATTAAAAAAATTAATCTTTTCGTTCAAACTCACCATCTATGATGGTCGGTTTGTTCACTTGATGAGGATCTGCCTCAGTTTGACTGTGCTGGGTAAATGGTGAACCACCTTGTTGCATACCTGCACTCATACGTACAGTAGCTTGACTAGCAAGGCCGGCTGCCAGTTTGTTGCGAATTACTGGCGTTAATAATAGTAGCCCAAAAACGTCGGTCATAATGCCAGGCGTTAACAATAATACGCCAGCTATAATAACGCATATACCAGTAAATAATTCTTTCGCAGGCATTTGCCCTTCGGCCATTTGAGTTTGTGCTTTTTGTAGCGCGCTCATACCTTGTTGTTTTACCATTTTTGCGCCTAAAATCGCGGTAATAATTACTAGCGCAATTGTCGAAAAACCACCTATTACCTCACTTACTTGTATAAGTAAGGCGATTTCAATAATAGGAATAATGATAAACAACACAAATAAAAATCTAAACATAAAGCTCTCTAAATAATGAAACTCAAAAGAGTTGATGAAATATAAGTGAGGGTGGAGCGGTCTAATTTCAAGGATACAGTAAGCGCTATTACTATTTTTTTGCAGTTATAGCACCTACACATTACATACGCTATCAGATACTATGCTTACAGACATTATTAAACACATAAAGGTTCATTATGGCGGCGCAATTTAAACTTATTTTTACTACCTGCAAAGATGAAAATGAAGCAAGAGAGCTGGCAAAAGCATTAGTTGAGAGAAAACTGGCTGCATGTGTGAATATTCTACCAAAGGTAGCTTCTATTTATATATGGGAAGGTGAAGTAGTTGAGGCAACCGAAGCTAAACTATTGATCAAAACAAAGTTAGATAAAATGAACGATGTATTTTTAACTATTAAAGCATTACACAGCTACGAAGTGCCAGAGATCCAGGTTGTTGATGTGGCAACGGGTAACCTAGCTTATTTTAATTGGATGGATGAGGTACTTAATTAATGCGTTTTTTCTTTTTGTTACTGGTTGCATTATTAGCGGCTCCAGCTAAGGCTAATAATATACTTGGTGATTTACTTGCACCTCCACAACAAACCTTTTTACAAGTAGACCAAGCATTTGTATTTGATTTTGATCAGCAAGATAATACTTTATTTATAGGCTGGGATATTGCACCTGAATACTACTTATATAAAAATAAAATAGAGATTATTGCCAAAGGCGCGAATATAGAAGTAGGCGACTTAGGTAATGGAGAAGTTATCGAAGATGAGTTCTTTGGTAAAACAGAAGTTTTTTTTAATGCACTTAGTATTGTTAGTAAGCTCAGTAATGTAACTGAGGGAGCAGTAGTAAAAGTGCGTTACCAAGGTTGTGCTGAAGCTGGGTTATGTTACCCACCTGAAGTTATTAGTATTCCGCTAAACAAAATTGCCGGTGAACAGCTGCAAAATGCTGATGATGCTACGCACAGTGCAACCTCTGCAAACGCATTTACAGCATTAAGTCAGGCTAATGCGCCGACAAGCAATGCGCCTAAAAAAGATCTGACCTTTACCGAGCAGTTAGCAAGCCAAGGGCTAATTACTAATTTACTGATATTTTTTGTTGTTGGTGTTGGCCTGGCTTTTACACCGTGTGTATTTCCAATGTTTCCAATTTTGTCGAGCTTAATTGCTGGGCAAAAAAATCTCTCAACTAAAAAAGCCTTCGCGTTATCATTTGTATATATTCAAGGTATGGCAGTGACCTACGCGGCATTAGGTTTGGTTGTGGCCGCACTTGGCGGGCAAGTTCAAGGTTATTTGCAGCACCCTTATGTACTTATTAGCTTTAGTTTATTGTTTGTATTATTAGCAATGTCGATGTTTGGTTGGTACGAAATAAAGCTACCAAGTGGCATGATGAACAAGTTAACCCAAGTAAGTAATAACCAAAAAGGTGGCAACTACGTTGGTGTGTTTTTAATGGGCGTATTATCGGGCTTGATTGCCTCGCCTTGCACCACCGCACCTTTGTCAGCGGCGCTATTGTTTGTAGCACAAAGTGGCGACTATTTAGTGGGGGGATTAACGCTTTATGTACTGAGTTTAGGGATGGGACTGCCATTATTGTTACTCGGTACATCGGGCGGAAAACTATTGCCTAAAGCCGGTGGCTGGATGGAACAAGTTAAAACCCTATTTGGCTTTATTATGCTAGTTGTGCCACTTATATTACTTGAGCGCCTTTTAGATGCCGATGTTATTTTATTAATGGCGGGAGTATTGGCCTTGGCAACCGCGCTTTACTTGCATCACTGGCAAAGTAGCCAAACACAAGGAAAATTAAAAACAGCACTGTGGTTTGCTGCAACGTTACTCGTTGTTAGTGGCTTTAACTTAACTAAAAATTATTTTTGGCCAGTACACATGCAAACAATGCAAGTAAGTGCGCAAAGTAATGAGTTTAAGCAAGTAGCCAATTTAACTGAGTTAAAAGCAGCCGTTGCTCACGCTAATGAGCAAGGCCGACTGGTTATGGTCGACTTATATGCTGATTGGTGTATTGCGTGTAAAGAATTTGAGCATTACACCTTTCCCGATGCAAAAGTGCAAAATGAGTTTAGTCACTTTGAGCTTATTCAAGTCGATTTAACCGACAGCGATAACAAAACAATCGAACTAATGGAAGAATATACGGTGTTTGGTTTACCGAGTATTTTGTTTTTTAATACCCAAGGAGAGGAGCTAAGTGCACAGCGTGTTACCGGCTTTTTGAATGCTGAAGATTTTGCTCAGCACCTATCTACAGTACGCGCCAGCGTAAAGTAGCAATATAATAGCCCCCCATAATTTAAAGGTGGGGCTATTACTACTGCCTCAACACTTGTACCCAATACAGAGATAAGACCAGTATTTTGCTGTTATTTACGTCGAAATCACTATAATAGTTGGTTAACGTGAGAAATTGTTGTTATCTTATTTTTTATACTCACATTTTTGTAAAAAATTAGCTAACGACTGCTTAACTCATTACTTATAGGATATATCGCGTATTATGGCTGCAAAATTCAAGCTTTTAGTTATAAATGGCCCAAATTTAAATATGCTAGGTAAACGTGAGCCAGATAAATACGGTTCACGTACGCTAAGCGAAATTATGAGCGAACTAACATGTGCCGCTGATAGTTTAAATGTTGAGTTAACGCACTTCCAAAGTAATAGTGAGCAAGCACTGATAGAGCGTATTCACGATACTTGGCAAGCGATTGATTACATAATTATTAATCCTGCTGCATTTACGCATACGAGCGTCGCATTACGTGATGCATTGTTAAGTGTTGATATTCCGTTTTTTGAAGTGCATTTAAGCAACGTGCACGCACGTGAAGCGTTTCGCCATCATTCGTATTTTTCTGATGTGGCGCAAGGCGTAATATGTGGATTAGGTGCAATGGGTTATCACGCAGCGCTTGAAGCTGCAGTAAACCAATTGCAAAACTCAAATTAATTTTAAACACACAAACTAATAGGCGGGCCGTTTATGGATATTCGCAAGATCAAAAAACTTATTGAATTAGTAGAAGAGTCAGGTATTGCTGAGCTAGAAATCACTGAAGGTGAAGAGTCAGTACGTATAAATCGTAATAACATGAGTGCAGGCCCAGGCTATGCTCAGTTTGCGCCACAGCAATATGCACCAGCACCAGTTGCCGCTCCAGTTGCTGCAGCTCCTGCAGCAGTTGAAGCCGCTGCTCCAGCAGCCTCTACAGGTCATCAAGTTAAATCACCTATGGTTGGCTCATTCTACGCTGCAGCTTCACCAGAAGCGCCAGCATACGTAGAAGTTGGTTCTCAAGTTAAAGTTGGCGATACATTATGTATCATCGAAGCAATGAAAATGATGAACCAAATTGAGTCAGACAAAGCTGGTACAGTAAAAGCTATTTTAGCTGAAAATGGCGAGCCAATAGAATTTGATCAACCTTTATTCATCATTGAATAATAGCGCAACCTAAAAGGCCAACTCTAATGTTAGATAAAGTAGTCATTGCAAACCGAGGTGAAATTGCACTTCGTATATTGCGCGCCTGCAAAGAGCTTGGGATCAAAACGGTTGCTGTGCATTCAACGGCGGATCGCGATCTTAAGCATGTATTGCTTGCAGATGAAACCATCTGTATTGGTAAACCAGCAGCAACAGAAAGTTATTTAGATATTCCGCGTATTATTGCCGCGGCTGAAATAACTGACGCTGTAGCGATTCATCCTGGTTATGGTTTTCTTGCAGAAAATGCTGATTTTGCCGATCAAGTTGAGCAAAGTGGTTTTGTATTTATTGGTCCTACTGGCGATACAATTCGTCTTATGGGCGATAAAGTCTCTGCAATCGCAGCAATGCGTAAAGCCGGTGTTCCGTGTGTACCAGGCTCAGATGGTCCAGTATCAGATGACAAAGAGCGCAATATGCAAATTGCTAAGCGCATTGGTTATCCGGTAATCATTAAAGCCGCTGGTGGCGGTGGTGGTCGTGGTATGCGTGTTGTGCGCAGCGAAGCTGAACTGATTGATTCAATTGCATTAACCCAGCAAGAAGCGAAGCAGTTCTTTGGTAATGGTATGGTTTACATGGAGAAATACCTTGAAAACCCACGTCATATCGAAGTACAAATTTTAGCTGATGGCCAAGGTAATGCTGTGCATTTAGGTGAACGTGATTGTTCTATGCAGCGTCGTCACCAAAAAGTAGTTGAAGAAGCACCCGCTCCAGGAATTACAGCAGAAACACGTAAGTTTATTGGTGAGCGCTGTACGCGTGCCTGTATTGAAATTGGTTATCGTGGAGCTGGTACGTTTGAGTTTTTATACGAAAACGGCGAGTTTTATTTTATCGAAATGAATACCCGTATTCAGGTTGAGCATACAATTACTGAAATGGTTACAGGTATTGATTTAGTTAAAGAACAGCTAAAAATTGCTGCTGGTCAGCCATTGTCGTTCACTCAAGACGATGTTGTTATTCGCGGCCATGCAATTGAATGTCGTATTAACGCAGAAGACCCAGAAACCTTTATTCCGTCACCGGGTAAAATTACACGTTTTCATCCTGCGGGTGGTTTAGGTATTCGTTGGGACAGCCATATTTATGCTGACTACACGGTTCCACCACATTACGATTCAATGATTGGTAAGCTAATTACTTACGGTGAAAACCGTGACGTAGCAATTGCTCGTGCACGTAACGCACTAAATGAATTAGTAATCGACGGTATTAAAACCAATACTCCGCTGCATAAAAGAATTCTTGCAGACGAAAACTTCCAAAATGGTGGGACTAATATCCACTATCTTGAGAAAAAATTGGGACTATAATTCCTCGTTAATAGAAACCGGCGCTTAGCCGGTTTTTTTATCTTTAAAAATTGGCTGTATCACCTTAAATAAATAATCTGGTATGATTAACAAATATGCGCTTTAATAAATTTTTGAGGTAAAGGTAATAATGTCACGTAGTTTTAAGTCTCACTTGAGTGATGATATTGCCACGGTAACAATGGGCAATCGAATTGCGGCTATTATAGAGCAAGGTGCGGTAATTTATTTACATGGCGATTTAGGCGCGGGTAAAACCACCTTTACACGTGGCATAGTGCAAGGTTTTGGCCATACAGGTAAGGTTAAAAGTCCAACGTATACCTTAGTAGAGCCATATGAGCTGGAGCGCGCTAATGTTTACCACTTTGATTTGTATCGTTTAGGCGATCCAGAAGAACTTGAATATATGGGAATACGCGATTACTTTTCAGCGCAAGCAATTTGTGTGGTTGAATGGCCAGAAAAAGGCGGAGAGTTTATTCCTGTGCCAGATTTAAATATTACCTTAAGCTATGTAGGCGATGAGCGAAATATCGTTATTAATAGTGCCAGTGAGCGTGGTAGCGTAATTATTGAAAAACTAAATAACTTAACCTCAGAGTAATAATATTGGTTATATAACAAATAATAAAATAGTTAAGGCAGTCACTATCAACATGAGTCGCGGTGTAATTAAACTCTTTATTTATCTTGTAGCTATCACTACGAGTTCGTCGCTATGGGCACAAAATACCATTAATAGTGTGCGCGTTTGGCCATCTCCCGATAGCACTCGGGTGGTATTTGATTTAACTGAAAAGCCTGACTTTAGTTATTTTATGCTTAAAAATCCTAGCCGTTTAGTGGTTGATTTAGAGCAAACACGGGAGCTTAAAGTGTTACCCGGTATTCCGTCTGAGCATCAAATTGTTAGTAAGCTTCGTTATTCTAAACCAAAAAATAAACACAGCGTGCGCTTTGTATTTGAATTGAGTGCCCCGGTAAAGCCTGTGGTTTTTGCATTAGCACCAACGGGCCCCTATAAAAACAGGTTGGTTGTTGATCTATATGATAAAAGTGAATCATCCACAGCAGTATCACCAGCGCAAACAGCGGCTAAAAACCGTCAATTAAGCCAAGAGCGCGATATTGTTATTGCGATTGACGCTGGTCACGGTGGCGAAGACCCTGGCTCAATTGGCCCATCGGGTACCTATGAAAAAACGATTACATTACAAATAGCTAAACGCTTAGAGAGGATGATTGACTCTGAGCGCGGGATGATTTCGCGTATGGTGCGCAGCGGCGATTACTTTGTAAAGCTCAATACCCGCACCAATCGCGCTCGTGAGAAAAAAGCTGATTTTTTTGTCTCTATTCATGCTGATGCATTTACGAGCCCAGGTCCAAATGGTGCCTCAGTGTGGGTGTTATCACTGCGCCGTGCTAACTCAGAAATAGGTAAATGGATTGAAGATAAAGAAAAACACTCTGAGCTTTTAGGTGGCGCGGCAGATGTAATAAAAGATGCCGCCAATGAAAAGTACTTAGCGCAAGCACTGCTTGATATGTCGATGGATCATTCGATGAAAACCGGTTTGAGCGTTGCTGATGAAGTAGTAAAAGAGCTGCGTAAGGTGGCAAAGTTACATAAAAAAGATCCTCAACATGCGAGTCTCGCAGTATTAAAGTCACCAGACATTCCTTCTATTTTAATCGAAACAGGGTTTATTTCTAATCCCCGTGAAGAAAAATTGCTAAAAAGTGCTAATCACCAAGAGCGTTTAGCCAAAGCTATATTTACTTCAATTAAAAATTATTACTTAAAAAATCCACCTGACGATTCTTTATTTGCCAAGTTAAAGTCGCAATATCCAACCAAGCATAAAGTTCGCCCGGGGGAGTCGTTAAGCATGTTAGCGAGTCGCTACGGCATAACTATAAACAAGTTAAAGCAGGCGAATAAATTAAGCTCTAATACCTTATTTATTGGCCAAGAACTCGATATACCGCAAAGTTAATTGCTTATCATTAGAGCCATGTTTGTTAGGAAGTTGAATGAGTATTGAAATACTACCCGCACGTTTAGCGAACCAAATTGCTGCAGGTGAAGTGGTCGAGCGCCCCGCGTCGGTGGTAAAAGAATTAGTAGAAAACAGCCTAGATGCTGGTGCTACACGCATTCAAATAGATATTGAGCGAGGTGGGCACAAACTAATTCGTATTCGTGACAATGGTGCGGGTATTGCTCAAGACGAGCTTACATTGGCGCTTTCTCGCCATGCAACCAGTAAATTGAAATCCCTCGATGATTTAGAAAATATTTGCTCACTAGGATTTAGAGGTGAAGCATTGGCGTCAATTAGTTCCGTTTCGCGCTTAACGCTAAGCTCAAAAACTAAACATCAAGAAGCCGCTTGGCAAGCATTTGCACAAGGCCGCGATATGGCTGTGCAAGTAAAACCAGTAGCGCACCCAGATGGCACCACCATAGAAGTAAAAGATTTATTTTTTAATACGCCAGCACGGCGCAAATTTTTACGTACCGAAAAAACAGAGTTTAGCCATATTGATGAGCTTATAAAGCGCATTGCGCTGAGTCGATTTGATGTATCTATTACCCTTACTCATAATGAAAAAGTAGTCAGGCAGTACCGTGCTAAAACTGATCCTAGCCAAGCAATTGCCCGTGTAGCGCAAGTGGCGGGTAAAGCATTTGCTGAGCAAGGCTTGCATATTCAATCGGGCGAGGGGGGCTTGCAGCTCCATGGCTGGGTATTGCCGGTTGGTTCTGCTAACACCGTGCAGTATACCTATGTAAACAATCGCATGATGCGCGACAAGCTTATACTGCACGCTATTCGCCAAGCATTTGAAGAAGTAAGTGGTGCCCAAGAGTTACCCGGTTTTGTTATTTATATTGATATTGATCCTCGTCAAGTCGATGTAAATGTTCATCCGGCAAAACACGAAGTACGTTTTCATCAAGGGCGTTTAGTACACGACTTTATACTACAAGCAATTAAACAAGTTGTTGTGCCACTGCAAGGTGAGTTTACTAATGAGCCTTTAAGTAACCTAGCCGATACGGTATTTAGTCAGACAGACACTGCGCGTTCTCCCACTGGGAATTTTGAGTCGGGTGAGGTATTTGATTATCCTAAATCGCAATTGCAACCATCTCATAGTGTCAGTTCTGGCGGCGCATCGCTAGGTTCGCGTAGTGCGGGAGGGAGTGGCGGCGCCTACAGAGCTGCACCTAGTACTAATCATCATGATATTAATGCTTTTTATCAGGGCGTGAGTGAGCAGCATGCCGCGCATTTTGACCAAGGTGCTCACGTATCTGTTAGGGTTAACCAGTCACACGCAGTGGAGCAGGCAGTTGCTTTAAAAACGGTTGCTATTATCAGCATCAACGAAGGCGTGTGTGTGTTTAGCAGCGAGCAGCAATTGTATTGCTCACATTTTAAATATGCATTAGTTGATGATTGGCATGAGCAAATAAAAGAGCAGGGCAGCTTAGAGGGCAAAGCGCTGTTGTTGCCAGTACGGGTTAATTTATCCAAGCAAGACTGTGAGCTAATAGCAGCGCAACAGTCTTGGTTTACGCTATTAGGTTTTGAGCTAATTATTGAAAAACAGTTTGTGATGGTTAAAAAACTTCCCGCGTGCTTATATTTATTAGACGTTACTAGCGCGGTTGAAAGTCTGCTGGAAGCGTGTAAAGCACCACTTGAAAACATAGAAAGCTGGTTGGCGTGGCAGATGCAGCACACACCAGCGCGTTTTTATTCCAGCAATATCTTTTTAGCGCAGCAAGCCCGCATGCAAAATAATCCGCAAACAATTGAACGTTTGCGTGTAAAAGCAGTTAAAATAGATATAGAGCACTATTTAACGCAATTAGATTAAGGTATTCGTGTTGAGTAATTTACCAGTCATATTTTTAATGGGTCCAACTGCAGCGGGTAAAACGGCGTTGGCAATTTCATTGTGTGAGCATTTAAATACCGAAATAATTAGTGTTGATTCAGCGTTAGTATATAAGGGTATGGATATTGGCACGGCTAAACCCGATGCATCAGAGTTAGCACGTGCTCCGCATCACTTAATTGATTTACTTGACCCAAGTGAAACTTATTCAGTTGCTGATTTTAGACGTGATGCGATAATAAAAATAGATGAATTTCATCAGCAAGGTAAGGTGCCGGTATTAGTTGGCGGCACCATGTTGTACTTCAAGGCTCTGATTGATGGTTTATCACCACTGCCAGAAGCTAACGTGGAAATAAGAGCCGAACTTGAAGCGCAAGCAGCGCAATATGGCTGGCCACATTTGTATCAAGAACTGGTAAAAATAGACCCGCAAGCAGCGCAAAAAATGAGTGAAAACGATTCACAAAGAATTAATCGTGCTTTAGAGGTATATAAATTAACAGGTAAAACCATGACCGAGCTGCAAAAGCAAAAACAGCCGGTTTTACCTTATACTTTTCATCAATTTGCTATTGCGCCAACGCAGCGCAGTGAATTACATCAGCGAATTGAAAAAAGGTTTAAAATAATGCTCGAACAGGGGTTTGAAAATGAAGTTTCGACCCTATATCTACGTAAGGATTTACACCCCAATATGCCTTCTATTCGTTGTGTAGGTTATAGACAAATGTGGGATTACCTTGCGGGTGAAATTGACCATGATGAAATGGTATTTCGCGGCATTGCGGCTACACGTCAATTGGCTAAACGCCAATTAACTTGGTTAAGAAGCTGGCCTGATGTTACATGGTTAACAACGGGTGATGAAGAAAACTTGCATCGTGTAGTAAGTTCGCTAAGCTAGTAGTAGTTGAATAAAATTTAGCTTTGTTAAATAAGTTCAGCCACTTAATTATAATAACACCTAGAACGAAGGAATAATAACATGGCAAAAGGCCAATCGTTACAAGACCCATTTTTGAATGCACTACGCCGTGAGCGCATCCCAGTATCAATCTTTTTGGTTAATGGCATAAAATTACAAGGTAAAATTCAGTCATTTGATCAATTTGTTATTTTACTAGAAAACACCGTAAATCAAATGGTATATAAACATGCAATTTCAACAGTTGTTCCTGCTCGTGCAGTTAATTTCCAAGGTGTTCAAGAAAATGACGACACTGAAGAACCTGAAGCTGGAAACATTTAAATTAGGAGCGTGATGCTTGTTTGACCGCTATAAATCTGGCGAACAGGCAGTTTTAGTTCATATTGACTTTCCTAAAGAGGGGGATCGTGAAGATCTTCACGAATTAGAATTGTTGGTATCTTCTGCTGGTGTTAGTAGTTTGGCGGTTGTGCAAGGCAGCCGTCAAGCACCACATCCGAAACTATTTGTCGGAACTGGTAAAGCAGAAGAAATAGCTGAGACTGTTAAAATCCACAATGCCGATGTCGTTATTTTTAATCATCAACTCAGACCGTCCCAAGAGCGTAACTTAGAACGCATTTTGCAATGTCGTGTGCTTGATAGAACCACCCTTATTCTTGATATATTTGCGCAACGTGCACGTACCCACGAAGGTAAGTTGCAAGTTGAACTGGCGCAATTGCGTCATATGTCCACGCGACTAATTCGTGGTTGGACGCATTTAGAGCGTCAAAAAGGGGGCGTGGGTTTACGTGGGCCAGGTGAAACACAGCTCGAAACCGATAGACGCTTATTGCGCGCCCGCCTGCAAAATATTCGTGCACGCCTAGATAAAGTTGCTGTACAGCGCGAGCAAGGTAGACGAGCTCGTAGCCGTAACGAAATACCAACTGTATCGTTAGTAGGGTATACTAACGCGGGTAAATCAACATTATTTAATCGTATTACAAACTCAGATGTTTATGCTGCAGATCAATTGTTTGCGACGCTTGACCCAACGTTACGAAAACTTGAGTTAGGCGATGTTGGTCCGGTTATTTTAGCCGATACTGTTGGCTTTATTCGCCATTTGCCGCATGACTTAGTGGCGGCATTTAAAGCGACGCTAACAGAAACGCGAGAAGCCGACTTACAGCTGCATGTTATTGATGTGGCAGATGCACGACTAAAAGAAAATATTGAACAAGTACAATCAGTACTCAAAGAAATTGAAGCTGATGAAGTACCGCAATTATTGGTTTATAACAAAATTGATGCGCTGGATGATATTACTGCGCGTATTGATCGCGATGATGAAGGCCAACCTATAAGGGTATGGCTTTCTGCTCAAACCGGCGAAGGTTGCGAGTTACTTAGCGAAGCTATTAGCGAATTACTTGCTAAACAAATGCTTAGCGAAACATTATTGCTCGCACCACAATATGGACGGTTAAGATCGTCGTTATTTAGTTTAAGTGCGGTAAGCGACGAGCGCTTTGATGAACAAGGTAACTGGCTGTTAGATGTTAGGTTACCTATAGTTGAGTGGAATCGTTTAATTAAAGAATTTGGTCCTGAAATTGCTGGTTTTATCGTCTGTGATTAAAAATTGATGTAATTAATGTCGGTTTTTGTATAAGAAACGCAGTAGATTTGTTAGATTTAACTCAATTTCCTTATTTATTTAGATAACAATGGAGTATAGCTATGGCCTGGAATGAACCGGGTAATAATGGCAATGATAAAGATCCGTGGAATAACAAAGGCGGACGAGATCAAGGCCCACCTGATTTAGACGAGGTGCTGCGTAAATTCAGTAACAAGTTTAGTGGCTTATTTGGCGGCAAAAAACCGGGCAATGGTAGCGGCGGTGGACTTGGCGGAGCCGGTATTTCATTTATACTTATAATTGCTGTAATTGTATGGGCACTCAGTGGTATTTATACCGTGAAAGAAGCCGAGCGTGGTGTGGTTCTTCAATTTGGTAAGTATGATCGTATTGCTGATCCTGGTCTGCGTTGGAAAATGACCTTTATTGAAACCATAATACCAGTAGATATTGAAGCTGTTCGTTCATTATCAACGTCTGGTTTTATGTTAACTGAAGACGAAAACGTAGTAAGCGTTGAGTTTCAAGTTCAATATCGTGTTATTGACCCATACTTGTATAAATTTAGTGTAACTAATGCTGATAGTAGCTTAGAAGAAGCACTAGAAAGTGCACTACGTTATGTAGTTGGCCATGCAAAAATGGACCAAGTACTAACAAACGGCCGTGAGGTTGTGCGCCAAAATACATGGGATGAGCTGAACAAGGTTATTGAACCTTATAACTTAGGTTTAATTGTGACTGACGTGAACTTTAAAGATTCTCGTCCACCGGCTGAAGTTAAAGATGCGTTTGATGATGCAATTGCTGCACAAGAAGATGAAGAGCGCTTTATCCGTGAAGCTGAAGCATATGCGCGTGAAATTGAACCTCGTGCTCGTGGTCAAGTTACACGTATGACTCAAGAAGCCGAAGGTTATCAAGAGCGTATTACACTTGAGGCACAAGGTGAAGTTGCTCGTTTTGAAAAGCTATTACCAGAATATCAAGCGGCTAAAACAGTAACTCGTGAACGTTTATACATTGATGCAATGCAAGAAGTATTAGGCAATAGCTCTAAAGTACTTGTTGATGTAAAAGGTGGCAACAACATGATGTACTTACCACTTGATAAAATTATGGAAAAGCAAGGCACAGCAACCCGTGTTGCACTTCCTAGCTCAAGTGATATTCAAGATTTACGTAACAAAGTAAATACGTCACGCAACAGCTCTGTTAATAGTGGTAGTGACCGCTTTAACAACGATCGTTTTAATGATGGGAGATAACAATAATGAAAAACTTTAGTTTAGTCATACTATTAGCTGCCATTGTAATGTCTTTCTCGTCAGTTTTTGTTGTACCTGAAGGGCAAAAAGCAATTGTTTTGTTATTCAGTAAAGTACAAAAAGACAGTGATGATCAAGCCATAGTGTACAGCCCAGGCTTACAATTTAAAATACCATTTTTTAGCCAAGTACGTCGCATTGATGCACGTATTCAAACGCTTGATGGTACACCAGACCGCTTTGTAACGAGCGAGAAAAAAGACTTAATTGTTGACTCGTTTGTAAAATGGCGTGTTAACGACTTTAGTGCTTTTTACTTGCGTGCTCGTGGCGACAAGCAATATGCTGAAACGCTGCTAGAACAAAAAGTAAATAACGGTCTACGTACTAACTTTGGTACGCGTACTATTCGTGAAATAGTGTCGGGTGAGCGTAGCGAATTAATGGAAGAGGCGTTAGTACAAGCTTCTGAAAGTGCCCGCGAGCTAGGTATTGAAGTACTTGACGTGCGTGTTAAGCAAATAAACTTACCACAAGAAGTAAGCAGCTCGATTTATCAACGTATGCGTGCTGAGCGTACTGCGGTTGCTAAAGAGCATCGTTCAGAGGGTCAAGAAAAAGCCGAAACCATTCGTGCTGGCGTTGATCGTCGTGTAACGGTAATGCTTGCTGATGCTGAGCGTAATTCACGTTCAGTACGTGGTCAAGGTGATGCAGATGCAGCAGCTATTTATGCTAATGCGTATAATAAAGATCCTGAGTTTTTTAGTTTTGTTCGTTCGTTAGAGGCGTATAAACAAACCTTTAAAAACAAGCAAGACGTAATGGTTCTTTCACCAGATAGCGACTTCTTTAAATATATGAAAGGTGCTACAGCACAATAAAGCTAACCAATATATTTAAATCTTAAAAGCCTCGCGTTAGTGGGGCTTTTTATTGAAACAGATTTAATGCATTAAACCACTGTTATCTATGTGGTTATTAGTTAATATTTATACATATAAATATACGAGCGGAAAATATAAGCTAAACGGGGTGAACTTTGGCTTTGTTTTCTGGTAAAATCTTGTCCTAATTTTTTTAAGTGAAGTTACAATGGGTAAAAACGTTGTTGTATTAGGCACCCAATGGGGTGACGAAGGTAAGGGTAAGGTAGTTGACCTCCTTACAGATAAAGCATCTTTAGTAGTTCGTTATCAAGGTGGGCACAATGCTGGCCATACCTTAGTGATCGACGGTGAAAAGACGGTTCTGCACCTTATTCCATCGGGTGTATTACGTGACAATGTTAAATGTGTGATTGGTAATGGTGTTGTTTTATCACCAGAAGCGCTAATGAGAGAGATTGGCATGTTAGAAGCACGTGGCGTACCTGTACGCGAGCGTCTTTTAATCAGTGCTGCATGTCCATTAATTTTGCCTTTCCATGTTGCATTAGATGTAGCCCGTGAAACTGCACGTGGTGATAAGCCAATTGGTACAACTGGCCGTGGTATCGGTCCTGCGTACGAAGATAAAGTGGCACGTCGTGGTTTGCGCGTAGGGGATTTATTTAATCCTGAACTATTCGCCGCAAAACTAGAAGAAGTTCTTGAATACCATAACTTTACTTTAGTTAATTACTATAAAGTAGATGCTGTTGATTTTCAGAAAACCTTTGATGACGCAATGGCTGTTGCTGATATTTTAAAAGCGATGATTGTTGATGTTACTGAGCTTTTAGATCAAACGCGTTTAGCTGGCGACAACATTTTGTTTGAAGGTGCACAAGGTACATTACTTGATATCGATCATGGTACTTACCCTTATGTAACGTCTTCTAACACTACAGCTGGTGGCGTTGCTACTGGTGCTGGTTTTGGCCCACTACACCTTGATTATGTGCTTGGTATTATTAAAGCATATACAACACGTGTTGGTTCAGGTCCTTTCCCTACAGAGCTTTACGACGGCCTTGATAAGCAAGACCCAGTTGGTAAGCATTTAGGCGATAAAGGCCATGAGTTTGGCGCAACCACTGGTCGACTTCGTCGTACTGGTTGGTTAGATGCCGTAGCAATGCGTCGTGCAGTGCAAATCAATAGTATTTCTGGTTTTTGTTTAACTAAGCTTGATGTTTTAGATGGCTTAGAAACACTTAAAATCTGTACTGGTTATAAGCTTGAAGATGGCACAGTTACTAACGTAACGCCATTAGCAGCTGAAGGTTACGAAAAAGTAACGCCAATATACGAAGAAATGCCTGGTTGGTCAGAAAATACTGTTGGTGTAACTAGCCTTGATGGTTTACCAAAAGCAGCGATTGATTACGTTAAGCGTATTGAAGAGCTCACTGGTGTTCCTGTTGATATTATTTCTACTGGTCCTGATCGTGTAGAAACTATGATACTTCGCAATCCGTTTGCGTAATATCAACTAGACTTGAAAAAAGCTGCTTAATGCAGCTTTTTTTATGTCTAAAAATAACAATAGAGTATAAATAACCTGAGATCCGGATAATAAACTTATCTCAAGCAGCTATTTTCAGCGCTAACTGCGTTGAATTTACTTGCAATAGGCCAGCTATTGACGCATAAATTCGCCTTGTTTTCACTGAAAACCTCTGGCTAGAGAAAATAAAATTAAATATAACTATGATTCAATACGTTAGTAAACCTCTTAACTAGAGTTCAGGTTAAATATTAATTTTGGAACGATCTTTGTATAGTATTTAATAGGTTTATTTTTATAAGTGATAAAGATGCAGTTACTTTTTAGTCATTCAGTTTTGTTATTACCATTAATGACACTCTCTTTATTGATGAGCAGCAATAGCTTAGCAGAAGAAACGGCAGCAGCAGTGCCACTGTATACTGAGACTGAGTTAATTTCGCTAATTAATAAAAACACCCATTTAGCCCGGGTTAAGGCAGATGATTGCCAGTTAGTACAAGATATAGAAGCGCGAGCCAATAAAATGGCATTACCATCGTATCAGTTTTTATATGGCGATATGCTAGCCTATAACGTATGTGTTGATCGCGATGTAGAGTTAGGTGTGTACTATATGCAAAAAGCGGCTGAGCAGGGCTTAGCAGCGGCTTTAGAGCAGTTAGGGCGTTACTACGACATTGGGCGTTTGGTACAACAAGATAAAGCAATGGCAATCACTTATTTGCGTGAAGCGTCATCGCAGGGAAATTTAAAAGCGCAGTTTCGCTTAGTTAAGTTATTTAACCAAGGCTACGGCAGTCCACGCGACTTTGAAGATATGTATCGTTGGTTATTTAATGCCAAGGTTGCAGATGCCAATACACATAAAAAAATTGCGCATTTATTAGCTCAGTTAGCCGAAAAAATGCCAGCCAGCGTTGTGGCTCGTGCTCGCCTACCTATGTAAGCATATTGATATACCAAAAATACACTAAAAAGGCCTAACTCTTGCGAGTTAGGCCTTTTTATTAAAAACTAATAAAAGTGTTAACTTTCTTCTTTAGCTTTTGCTTGTGAATCTTTTAGTAGTGATATTTTAGCCGGTTGCAAAGCAACAATGCGCTCACCTTCTTGCGGTGGTTTTTCCATATCACTGGTAAAGGGTCTAAGTTTAACTGGCGCATCGTCATCGCCATCTTTATCCCCTTTGAGAATAAACAGTGGAATTGCTTCTGGGTTCATTTCTTGATATTGCTCCCAGCTAAACTCATCAGAAATACGGGTAGCACTTACTTTACCGCCTTTCGCTATCACACTGCTTAAGCGTGCATAAGAGCCATTTTCACCAAATAAAATTTGGCGCGATAAGAAAGTAGCACTGTCTTTATTCGCTTTAGCATGCGATGAAGATGAACGTAGTGAAAACACATTTTTATCATTAAGTAAGTGAGAAAAATACTGTACACCTAGCGCATTGTGATGGCGATTTGGTGACAGTGCCAACACACTACGAATAGTGGTTAAAGGCAAGTAACGCTCAGCATGTTCAGATTGTGGATTACCGTAGTAGCAAGGCAAGCCATCCATACGGGCCATTTTACAGTTTTCCCATGCAGGGTCAGATAAATGCACAGGAATATTTTGATCTTTTAAGCCACGCGCAATAGCACGCGATACATGGTTTGCACCAATAATTAAAATGGTACTTGGTGATGGTTGACGTACACCAAGCAGTTTAGCTAAAGGGATGGCAGTTAGGCTTTGCAGCACCACGGTAATAATAATAACGGTAAATATGAGCGGTACCATTTTTTCTGCATCAGCAACACCAGCTTCCATCATGCTCAGCGCAAATACAGAACCAACAGCTGCGGCAACAATACCGCGTGGCGCAATCCAAGCGAGTACTAAGCGTGACTTCATTGGTAGGTCAGTACCAAAAGTCGATATTGCAATACACACAGGGCGAGCTATAAATAGCACGATAGCTAAAAATATAAAAACGTCACTATCTAGCATCATTAAATCAGAGAGTTCTAACCTTGCTGCAAGTAAAATAAACAGTGTTGAGATTAAAATCATCGATAGATCTTCTTTAAACTCAAGCACCGAATCAATTTCTAAATCATCTTGGTTTGCAAGCCAAATACCAAATACAGTCACCGCTAATAAACCTGATTCATGGCTTAAGTGATTAGACACTGAAAAACTTATAAGCACTAGGGCTAAAATGCCAAACTTATGCAACTCAAATGGTAGCCACTCTCGGCGCATAAGTTGTGTAGTAAGCCAACCTGCAACAACACCAATTGTTAAGCCTACACCTAAGGTTTTAACTAGCGCGATAATGGTATGGCTAAATATTTGACCTTCGCCAACTAACATCACGGCTTCGAAAACTAATACGGCAAAAAGAGCACCAATAGGGTCTATAACAATGCCTTCCCAGCGTAGTATTCGGTCGATGTCTTGAGTTGGTCGCATAGAGTTTAGCAAAGGGGCAATAACAGTAGGACCCGTTACAACAAGTACAGCGCCGAGCACAGCAGCTACCCGCCAGTTAAGCTCTAATAGCCAATAGGCACTAAAGCTAATAATTATACACGTAGTGAGCATACCAATAGAGCACAGGTTTCTGACTACTTTACTGATGCCTTTTAATTCTCTGAAGTGCAGGGTGAGAGAGCCTTCAAATAAAATAATAGCAACGCTGAGTGACACAACAGGAAAGAGTAAATCGCCTAAAAGCGCGTCAGGATCTAGTACGCCAGTAAATGGCCCTAATAATAGTCCTGTAAGCAATAAAAACAGAATAGCAGGGACTCTAAACGCCCATGCGACCCACTGGGCAAGCACGGAGCAAAGTGCGATACCGGCTATATAAATTGCTGACATAGAATAAGAATTCCTTGTGAATATGATAGATAAAAGTATAACTTATGTTAATTATAATACAGGGGTATACACGGATAAGTTAAATTTTGCTAATAGAATTTTAGCTGTTTATCAGATATTACGGGTTTTAAAGTCTGTTATTTTATCAGTAATTTTAATAAATACCCTACAAAAAGGATTTAACTTTTTGATAATTAATATAAAAACAGTTCGAAAAACAAGCTGCATTTTACTTAGTTTGAATTTTAACCTTGATTTTACCTGCAGTTTTAGCGTATTATGCTTCGTGTTCAAACAATTAGTTGTCTAATTAAGTGGTTATTTTAAAATAATAACTTATTAATATTAGAGTCACATTAAAGCGGTATAATACTGTTTTGTAGTGATTTAAGGGTTTGAGCAGTATAAATATCATTTACCGAACTCTTTGGTATGATTTTGCTAAACAAGTTTATTTAACTATTTAAATAAATAAAGGTTTGAGTTGAATTATTACCTTTCAATATTTAGCCCCCATCGTGGCGGTTAAATCTCGGTCCTTAAGTCATCACCCTATCTGTTGGTGTATCTGACTTAAGAGGCTCTATGTATGTTGTTAATAAAAAAGCCACACACAGCTTTTACAGCGATACATAAACAACACTTTTTAAATTTTTTGTTAGTACTATTCAACACCGTTGAGTTGTTGCTATTTAGTACTTGCGCTTAAATCTATAACAACAGTTTTAGATAGAGTCGCTTTGCGTGTGTAAAAAAGTGTTTTTAAATGATAAACCAAATTCGAAGCTATGTTTTAAACCTAGCTAACTAGTTTTAGCTCATCACATTGTATGAGCGCAAATAAAATGGAAAGTTGAACATTTATGAATAAGTTAAATTGGCGACGTATAGTACTTAAAGTAGGTAGTGCTTTAATTGCACCGGATCAAGATGGCTGCCGTTCACGTTACATATTAACCATTGCACAGTTTATTGTTCGCTGTCGTGCTCGTGGTATTGAAGTTATTTTAGTTTCGTCAGGCTCAGTTGCTGCGGGGGCACATTTGTTCCCATCAGATACAGCACGTTCAGTCGTGATGAAAAAAGCAATGGCTGCCGCAGGTCAAACAGAAATGATAGCAATGTGGGATAGGTTTTTTGACTTTCCATCAGCTCAATTATTATTAACCCACGGTGACTTACGTGATCATGAACGCTATCAAAGTATTCGCGAAACTGTATTTACTTTACTTGAGCACGGCGTGTTACCTATTATTAATGAAAATGATGCAGTAACAACCGATGATCTAAAAGTAGGTGATAACGATAACTTATCTGCTATGGTTGCAGCAGCAGCTGATGCAGACGCACTGCTTATATTTTCAGATGTGGATGGGTTATATGATAAAAACCCTAACTTGCATGACGATGCTATTTTACTGCCTGAAATAAAATCAATTGATGACTCTATTTATGCTATGGCAGGATGTGCAACTAGCGCAGTTGGTACAGGCGGTATGAAAACCAAAATTGAAGCGGCTGAAAAAGCAACCTCACATGGGATTTCAACTTATATTATTAACGGCTTTAAAGAAGAGACATTTACGCGTTTACTTGCAGGTGAAAACCCTGGGACTATTTTCTTACCATACGAAAAACCAATGCAAGATTCTGTACATTGGATGACGCACACTGCAAATGAGCAGGGTGAAGTTGTTGTAGATGGCTCGTTTGATAAGTCACTCGAAGGCGAAACAGGCTGTATTCGTGGCGATGAAATAATGGCCGTGCATGGCGAGTTCGCAATTGGTGACACTATTTTAGTACGCAGTGAAGATGGTACGCGTTTAGCCAAAGCAACCGCAAATTATAGTAGCTGTTTGTTGAGCTTTATTGCTGACAACGAACAGAGTGAATTCAGCGAAAAAATGCAGGACTCAATTGGACCTGTTATATCTGAAAAACATATCGCATTATTGGAGAAGTCATGAGTTTAATTACGGATATTTCACGCCAGGCAGCAAAAGCTGCTCATCAGTTAGCGTTACTCGATACCGAGACAAAAAATAAAGTGCTATTGGACATGGCTGCAGCACTACGTGCAGAAAAAGCATTTATTATTAAAGAAAACGAAAGCGATTTAGCCGCGGCACGCGACAATAACTTAGCAGCAGCAATGGTTGACCGTTTAACGCTTAACGATGAACGTGTTGAAGCAATGGCTGAAGGCATCGAAGTGATAGTAAGCTTAGATGATCCGGTTGGTCAGCTACGCGATATTACCGAGCGTCCAAATGGCATTAAAATTCGTAAAATGCGCGTACCACTAGGCGTAGTTTGTATGATTTACGAAGCGCGCCCAAATGTAACCGCAGATGCGGGTGCATTGTGTTTTAAATCGGGTAATAGCGTTATTTTACGCGGCGGTAAAGAAGCACTAAAAAGCTCACAAGCAATTGCTAGCGTAATGCACAGCGTGCTAGCAAAGCATAATTTACCAGAGGCACTTATTTCGGTAATTCCTGACCCCGATCGTGGCTTATTAATGGAATTAATGCAGCAACGTGACAGCATTGATTTAATTATACCGCGTGGTGGTGAAGGGTTAATAAACTTTGTAACCGAAAACAGCACAATTCCAGTGATCCAACACTTTAAAGGTGTATGTCATTTATATGTTGATAAAGACGCCGACCTTGAAGTGGCAATTAACCTACTGCTTAATGGTAAAACGCAACGCACCGGCGTGTGTAATGCTTTAGAAGGCTTAGTTGTACATCAAGATATTGCCGATGAGTTTTTAAACTTGTGTGCGGTAGTGTTACGTCAAGAAGGCGTTAAAATTAATGCCGATAGCCAAGCAGCTACGTATTTTGACAATGCAACAGTACTGGGCGACGATGAATTTGGTGAAGAGTATTTAGATTTAGAAATAGCCATTCGCGTGGTTCCAAGTTTTGCGGCAGCTGTAGAGCACATAGCGCAATTTGGTTCGCACCATACAGAAGTAATTTGTACTAAAAACGCTGCTACGGCAGAGTTATTCCAACGTAGTGTTGATGCTTCGGTAGTAACTGTTAACGCTTCATCGCGTTTTTCAGACGGTTCACAACTGGGCTTAGGTGCCGAGATTGGTATTGCAACGTCTAAGCTACATGCCTACGGACCTATGGGCCTTGAGTCACTAACTACTGAAAAGTATTTAGTTAATGGCGACGGTCAGATCCGCGAATAAACTTAGTTTATTTCAGGACAAAACATATTATGAATTTCAAAAGCCGAGCTGCAGCTCGGATTTTTTGTGCAATAAACTAACTTAGGCTCTACTTCGCTAGCCAGTAAAATTAAAAAGCGTGCAATAGCGTTAGCTATATGGCGTATATTTTAGGGTTTAAATACAGAGTGAAACTTAAGGTGAACTACTCATCGACGCCACTCCGTGTCGATCAATGGGCTTCTACAGCCTTGACTTAGAGACTAGGCTGCTTCTTTTTTCTCAGT
>NZ_JADYXG010000033.1:0-24642 GCF_015864415.1 Pseudoalteromonas sp. SCQQ13
ATATTGTTAAAGAACGTTTTGAGTCGCTTTAGCGTCTCAAGGGATGCGTATAATACATCCTTTATTTTTCGAGTCAATACTTAGTTTTAAACTTTCTTTTTGGAAGATTTAAAACCGAAGTTTTATTTAACTCTCTGAGTAGTTGCTGCCTTGCTATGCTTCGGCGTTTCCCTTCTCAGTGGGGTCGCATTATAGGGAGATCCGAAAACA
Organism: Pseudoalteromonas sp. SCQQ13; assembly: GCF_015864415.1. Classification (NCBI taxonomy): domain Bacteria; kingdom Pseudomonadati; phylum Pseudomonadota; class Gammaproteobacteria; order Alteromonadales; family Pseudoalteromonadaceae; genus Pseudoalteromonas; species Pseudoalteromonas sp. SCQQ13. The sequence goes on from NZ_JADYXG010000033.1 coordinate 211, forward strand.
GATCAAGCCTTTTTTTAGATCTTTTTACTGTTCGAACAAAATGTAATCGATAGCAAGTGAAACATGATAAAAACATGTATAAAACGATGCTTTTTCACCCTGTTTTATATTATTTACTATAAATTTTATTGCTATGTTGAATTAAGGCGTTAAGATAGCAAGTTCACAATGTTAAATTAATGTTTATTTCCTGTTTATTGGTAGATCAAAATGAAATTACCCGATCAAAAATCTTTTATCCTCTCAGTTATTCTTGCTGTTGTTGGTTTTGTTATAGTTAAGTTCGCACTTGAAAGCCTAGAGTTAGACCCTGCACTACTATTTGCTGTTGGTTTGCTCATTGGTGGTATTGTTATTGCTGCGATGTCGTCTGACGGTGTAGTAGAAGCCGAAGTAAAAACCAAAACGCTTTATGTTGGTAACCTTCCTTATCGTGCAAACGAAGGTGTGGTACGTGCTTTATTTGAAGAGCAAGGCAAAGTGTTCAACGTTCGCTTATTAAAGGACAAAAATACAGGTAAGCGTCGTGGCTTTGGTTTTGTTGAAATGGCGCAAGCTGATGCCGACAATGCAATAGCGCAGTTAAACGATAGCGAGTTCCAACAACGTACCTTAAAGGTACGTGAAGCAAAACAAAAACAAGAAGATGATTCTAACGCTCTTCGTTCTGAGCCGGATCAATCAGTGTAACTAGCTTTACAGCTAACTTACTACTCACACTAGCCGTTGCATAATATTGCAGCGGCTTTTTTGTATCTGCAATATTGTTATTCGTTAAATTAAGCTGGCTAATTAAGTAATGAACTCGCTTAGCAATCGCTGCACCTGAATCAAGTAGCTGCACTTTCCTATTAAAGTACTGACTAATCGGCTCTGCCAAAATAGGAAAATGCGTACAGCCTAATACTAATACATCTATAGACTGATCTATGTTTAAACGATCGAGTTCTTGGTGTAGTTTAGTTGTATCTAAACTTTGTTCAAAAAACAGACGCTCGGCTAAAGTAACTAGTTCAACGCTACTATATAAGCTAACTGCTATATTGTTGGTATGTTCCTGTATGAGTGTGCGCGTATAGGGACTTGATATAGTTGCTGGAGTTGCCAGTAGGCCGATATGTTTAGATTGTGTAAGTTGCGCAGCAGGTTTTATCGCCGGTACCACCCCCACTATAGGAATAGTAGTAATTTGGCGCACTGCCCCAAGCGCAGAAGTAGAGGCGGTGTTACATGCAATAACAATTAAATCTACATTAAGCGCTTGCTGGTTAATAAAGTGAATGAGTGCGCATAAGCGGTTAATAATCGTTTGCTGTGACTGAGCGCCGTATGGCAATAGCGCATTATCCATAAAATAGCTGTATTGCGCATCTGGAATACTTTGCTGAATATGTTCAAGTACCGTAGTACCACCAATACCTGAATCAAAAACCATTATGTGCGCTGACAAACTACTGTCCTTACTCTAAGTTAAGAACGGCAGTTTGCCATGTGATTTTTATAAAAGAAAGTAGTTTAGTGGTACAACTATTGTTGATTGGCTAGCTCGTCCGTTGCTGCATTTAATTGATTAAGGTTTTCGAACATAGCTTTGGTGTAATCTACCAATTTATCTATTTCTGCTTGATCTTGATTTAACCACTGCACAATACCCGATAACTGGTTTTGTATGCCCAGCTCTGTGGCTTTATTAAACACAGCTTTTAAGTCGTCGTTAAACGGCGCTAATTTATCAGCTACTGCTTTTTCAGGAACTGGCTTGTACTCTTCGTAACCTTTAACTGTAGCGACTGTTTTGGTTTGTCGTAAATCCATTGAAAAAGCCACCAGCTGTTCGTTGCCTAAGCTTAGTGCTTGCGCCTCTTCAAATGCTTTGTCTAAGTCTCCACTGAAAAAGGTGCTACTTACACTTTGTAAGTCAGCCATTAGCTCATTAATCGCCTTCTGTTCATTCTCATTTAAATCGCCATTAACCGACATAGAAAATGACAACTCACGAGACTGCGACGACTCACTTACAAAAGATTCACTATTCCCATTTTGCTGATAACGACTGGCTGATTGTGACTCATAAGCATCAGCAAAACTAATACTCACTTCGTCTCCTTCGGCGGTAGTAAATTTATATTCTGCTTTGTTACTTAAACTTGCATACTGAGCTTGGCTAACAGAGACACTGGCGGGTTTAGGATTAAATAAATCGTCTTCAAATTTGTCCAGGCCATTAAATATGCCTTCTTTAGATTTATTAATACCCTGTGCGATATCGTCGTTAAACACGCCATTGCCTTTTAATTCATCAACCGCGTCATCAATCCCTATTTGCACACCTTTTCGAGCATCACCTAACATACCTTTGAGTTTTTCATCGTCGGCACCATTGGCTTTTGCTTTACGTACTGCACTGGTAACGAAGTCTAAAACGTTTTTAACGATTTCATCAAAATCAAAAAGCGGTTTATCTTTTTTCGGCTCGCTTATCGGTAAGCCAAGAGCTTGAGCCATTTTGTCACCGAGCACTTTGGCAGCAAGTTCTTTACCGCGCTGCTGATAGTTATCTTGAGGCGACTGTATTGTAGGTTGCTGTAAAGCCCCTTTATTACCGTATTTATTAATATTGTGGTTTGGAACAAAGCCAAAGTTACCGATTTTCATGATCCGACTCCTATCTATGCTTGCCTTACTTATCGGCACTGTAAGTTATTTCTGTAGCTAGATGCTCAAAAAAAAACCAATATATATTTCATCAAAACTAGACAAATACATCTCGCTCCCTACAATAGCGCCGATAAACAGCTCTCAAAGATAAGGTTATAGCGTTAATGGCAGTTATTAAAATAGACACCACACAGTACGATGCGCAGTTAAGCGAAAAAGAACAGCGTATTGCTGCCCAATTTCAACGTTTTGGTGTGGATAAACTTGAGGTATTTAGCTCAGAGCCGATTAACTACCGCCAACGCGCTGAGTTTAGAGTATGGCACGATGGTGACGATCTGTTTCATATAATGTTTGATCAACAAACTAAAGACAAAATTCGCGTTGATAGCTTTGACCCTGCCGCTCCTTTGGTAGGTGAAGTGATGCAAGTAATGATTGATAATTTAAAGTCGTGTGAAATTTTGCGTCGTAAACTATTTCAGATTGATTACTTATCTACGCTAAGCGGTGAGATTTTAGTGAGTCTGTTATATCACAAGCCACTTGATGAGCATTGGCTGAGTGAAATTAACGCGCTTAAAGAAAAGTTAAGCAGTAAGTATAAAATTGACTTTATTGGCCGTGCCCGCAAACAAAAAGAAATGCTTGGTGATGACTACGTTACCGAACGCTTAAACGTGAATGGCCAAGAACTAATATATCAGCAGGTAGAAAACAGCTTTACCCAGCCAAATGCCAAAGTAAATATTAAAATGCTAGAGTGGGCGCAAGACTTATGTAAGCCACTTAAAAATGATTTACTTGAACTTTATTGTGGTAACGGTAATTTTTCTATTGCGTTAGCGGGCTCGTTTAATAAAGTACTAGCAACCGAAATATCAAAGTCGTCGGTACACTCAGCGCAGTACAATATAGCGCAAAACAAGGTAGACAATTTAGATATTATTCGTATGTCGAGCGAAGAGTTTACTCAAGCCATGAATGGCGAACGCAGTTTTTCTCGTTTAGAAGGTATAGATTTAAATAGCTACAATTGCCAAACCATTTTAGTTGATCCGCCACGTGCCGGTATGGATACCCTAACGTGTGACTTAGTAGCAAATTACGAAAGTATTATTTATATTTCGTGTAACCCAGAGACACTAGAGCGCGACCTTGATCACTTAACCCGCACCCATGAAGTTAAACGCTTTGCGATTTTTGATCAGTTCCCTTATACGCACCATATTGAGTCGGGTGTATTTTTACAAAAAAAGAATACTTAAAATAAGCAGCTAAAAATTACCCATAAAAAAAGCTCCTTAGGAGCTTTTTTTATGGGGTTAACTTTACTTGCTTGCTAAGTAGTTAATTAATTTAGTGATATCTGCTGGTTCGCTAATACCCGATTCGCGACCTAGAAGTAGTTTGTACTTACCATTTACGATAAAAGTAGGTACGCCACGCAATGCACCTTTCTCTTTAAAGTAATCTTGGTCACGCTTCATTTTTGAGCTTAATGTACGTACCGAAAAGCTTTTAAATAACTTATCGAACTTATCACCATCAACCCCTTGCGCTACAAACACATCTTTTACGTCGGCTAATTCATTAAAATTTGCGCGCTTTGTATGAATGTGACTAAAGATAGCCGCAATAATTTTATCTTTTTGTGGTAACACTTCAGCCGTTGCTAACGCTTGGCTGATCATTTGTTGATGCTCGGTATCGCGTACGCCAACAAAATCAACATGGCTCTTTTTAAATTTTACGCCTTTATCGAGCATTGGTTTAATCTCGGCTACCAGTGGCTCCATGTTATTACACGCAGGACAGTAAAATGAGAAAAACTCTTTCACTTCTGGTTTTTTAGTTGCGCGCTCAGACACAACCTCATAATGTACACCTTCCTCAAAGGTTGCTGCAAAACTTGTTGCAGCGAAAGGTAGTAATACAGCAAGTAAACCTGCTTTAACTAATTTTATCATTATTATATGGCTCCAAAAATTTATAGTGCGAGTAAAAATGAAACTAACTCATCAAGCTCTTCTTGGCTCTTGATGGTATTTAGATTGATTTTATATTTGTCGTTTACAATAAAAGTAGGAACGCCTGTTAACGCACCTAATTTTGAGTATTTATTTTGTTTATCTTGCATTGCTTGTTCAGCTGCAATAATTGGCATACTGGCAATATCTTGATCAAACGTATCGCTACTAATGCCATTTATATCTAATAATTTTTTTAAATCTTTAATTTCAGTCAGTGGTGCGCGCTGAACATGAATACTTTTAAAAATCTTGTCTGTAATCGTATCAGCTTGCCCGTGCTTTTTAGCAACTAAATACGCTAGGCTCAAGTTACTTTGTGTTTGTGGCGACACGCCGCCTAAAAAGTTAACGTGATTTTTTATAAACACCGCACCTGCAGGTAGATTTTCTTCAATTGCGTGTGCAACCGGTTCAAATTTAAAACAATGCGGGCAATAAAACGAAAAGTATTCGGTAACTTGTGGTGTAGTACTTTTTTCGATATCGATAACTGTATATTGATTACCTACTTCAAAGTTTGCTGCAAGTGCTGCAAAAGGTAGACAAAGAAGTAGTAGGCTCAGTTTTAATTTTTTAAGCATTAGTCTCTCGTTGTACATATTTTTGAATAAAATGTTATGGCAATAATTTTAGCGGTGCTTCTTGCAATGCGGCAAGCTGCTCTTTAAGTGCTAAAATTTGTTGCTCCCAGTATTTGTCATCGGCAAACCATGAAAAGTTCCGCACAAAAGCCGGATCGCTCCATCGTTTTGCAACCCACCCCATGTAATGGATGATACGCATAGCCCGAAGTGGTTCGATCAACTTAAGCTGTGAGTGATCAAAATCACAAAATTCTTCATAGGCGGTTACTAAGGTATCTAACTGTAACAGCTGCGTTTGTCGATCGCCACTTAGCATCATCCATAGATCCTGAATGGGTGGCCCCTGGCGACTATCATCTAAATCAACAAACATTAACGCATCGCCTGCCCATAATATATTGCCAGCATGGCAATCCCCATGCAAACGTATCGTTTTTACATTGGTATACTGTGCTTGCGCCTGCTTAATAACCAAATCTAAAATGGTATAAAAAGCAGTTTCTAATCCCATAGGTACTAAGTTACTTTTTTGCAGATGAACTTTTGCTGTATGTAAGTACTCTTCGCAGGTTAGGGTGGGCCTTTGTGTAAATGGTTTTGTTTTAGCAACTTGATGCATTCTGCCAATTAAGCGCCCTAGTACATCAAGTTGATCTAAGTTATCGACTTCAAATAAACGCCCGCCAACACTTGGAAATAAAGTAAATAAATAGCCTTGGTGTTCAAATAAGCTTTGCCCGTTATATTCCATTGGCGCAACAACCGGTACTTCGGCCTCTGCTAACTCAAAAGCAAAGTCATGCTCTTCTTGTATTTGCTTCTCGCTCCAACGCTCTGGACGATAAAACTTAACAACGTAGCGTTTTCCGCCTTCTGCTACAAATTGATACACTCTATTTTCGTAACTATTTAACGCCAATAAACCAGACTCAACATAAATACCAACGCTTTCTATGGCATCAAGAATTAGATCTGGGGTTAAATCAATAAAGCTAAATTTACTCATACACTTCTTATATAAAATAAAAGCGGGGAACACCCCGCTTTTTGTTAAACTTTACCGCGCTTTAAAAAAGTTACTCGACTGTGATATTTGATTGTCGGGCTCGCCTACCGGCGATAGCACAAAGTTAAATTCTGTCATTGGCGCTTTTAAGTCATACGGATCCATAACCAGTGATAAAGGCACATTGTGCGATTGCCCTGCGTTAACCCTAAACGTTTGTTTACCTATGTACTTAAAGTTATCGAGCCCTTGCACTTTAATTGTAAAGGTTTGCTCATACTGCGCTTTGTTGATCACTTTTAAGGTGTAGGTGTTTTCTACCAACCCTTCAAAATCAACCCTATATAACTGATTACGATCGCGAATAATATCAAATTCCATCGTTTTACGCAGCGCAATATTGGCAACCAAGGCACTGGTTAAAATAACCAGGATCACTATATAGCCAATAATTTTTGCCCGCAGTGGGTTGGTTTTATTCTCTGGCGTTTCTAAGTTTCGCTCAGTGGTATAAGAAATAAGTCCGCGTGGATAATTCATTTTATCCATCACCCCATCACATGCATCAATACAAGCGCCACAGTTAATACACTCTGCTTGTAAGCCATTACGAATATCTATGCCGGTTGGGCATACTTGCACGCATAAATTACAGTCAATACAGTCGCCTATTTCTAAATCTTCATGTGCCACTTTGCGCGAGCGTGGGCCACGGCTTTCACCGCGTTTTTCATCATACGATACTGTATAGGTATCTTTATCAAACATGGCTGACTGAAAACGTGAGTATGGGCAAATATGTAAACACATAATTTCGCGCATCCACCCAGCATTACCGTATGTACAAGCAGCAAAAAAGATAATACTCATTAAGGCATAGCTACCGGCATTAAAGGTAACAAAGTCAGGGAGTAGCTCACGAATAGGGGTAAAGTAACCAACAAATGTAATTGCTGTATATAAAGAAAACAAAATCCAACTGGTGTGCTTAGCGGTTTTGCGCCAAAACTTATCAAAGTCCATTGCTCGTTGGTCGAGCTTTTTACGTTGATTTGCCGTACCTTCAAACTTTTCTTCAAACCAAATAAAGGTAAAGGTCCACACTGTTTGTGGGCAGGTATAACCACACCACACTCGTCCATAAAAAGTAGTAACCAAAAACAAAGCAAACGCGGCCAACATAAAAATAAAGGCGAGTATGGTAAAGTCTTGCGGCCACAGGGTTAAACCAAATATATTGTATTTTTGACCTATTAAATCAAATAAAACGGCCTGTTCACCATTAAAATTTATCCAAGGTAGCAACATAAATGCCAACAGACCTAAAAAGCCAATTCGCTGCCTAAGAAGTTGGTGCAAGCCATTAACAGCACGCACGTAAATACGATTACGTGGATTAAACCGATCCTGTTGCCCGCTAAGATCCGGCTTTTGAATCTTTACTTCAACTGGTATATTTTTTACTTTAATTTGTTTGTCCATCGAAGTTCCTCAACACCGCTTGGAAATAAAAATTCAGCTATATTCAAGGTTTACCTTATAGTGTAATAACGTACTTATTACGTATAATATTTATAACAAGACTTGAATACTTTCAGATATTTCAGAAATATCTAACTGCTGTTAGCTATTATAACAATATTGGCTAAAATTACTGGCATAGATCGCTAATAATTTATTCACTTTAGTTACTTGCTTTTAAAATGCATTTTATTACACTGCAGCATCATTTTATGTTATTTGGATCAAAGTTTACCCAACTATGAAAAAATTTATTATTTTGGTAATAGTAGTCCTCGCCTTTTTCACAGTCGATCACCCTTTGGTGAAAGAGCCTCGTGAGCGGTTATTTAACGATGGTATTGACTTTTTAAGTGATGCAAGCAAAGTGAATCGCAGCCCTACTGCCAGTATGACTAAAAACAAAATTAGTGCGCAGTTAACGCTTTCTGAATCTGAGCGTGAGTACACCGAAAAAACATTTACTACCGATGACTCAATAAGATTATTTCACTTACGCTACTGCCGTGAGCGCGACTTAAACCTATATTTTTATGATGAGCGCTTAAACACTGTATGTAAAATAGTATCCGGCTCACTAGAACACATGCGAGGTAAATAATGGACTTTTCTGGATTAAATAAAAAAGCCAGCGACTCATTTCACCAGCAACGTAATATGCTTAAAAAACTCACGCAGGGTAAAACGCTAAAGTGCGAAAAATGTAATGGGGTTTTAACACTCGACTTAGCCACCAGCGAGCCGGGTAAAGGGCTGATTAAGTGCAAGCAAGGCTGCACTGATATTATATTAGAACTAGGCGCTTAAACTTATTTCACGGCTATATTTTGAGCTCAACTCATTACTGCGCCTAAACTACTCTTCCCAGCCTTCATCTGTGTACAAGCCACTATTAAGCGCGACTATTTCCACTAGCTCTGCAAAGCCTAGCGCAAAGTCGCCCATTAGCTCATATTGCTGCTGGCAAAGTAACTGCTCATCAATACTGTTTTGTAACGCTATTTGGCTAATGGTTTGCCCATCAAGTGCAAAAAAGCTTAATGTGGCTTGAGCGCTTTCGAGGGCTTGTTTATATTCTGCCTCTAACGCGGTTGAACTTAATAACTTTTGAGTATATGACGTTGTTGCCGTTACAAAACCTGCGCTCCAATTACTGCAAAATTCGTAATTATATTGTGCTGGTAATTTATAGCCTACTTCAAATACTTGCTCACTAATTTGATGGTATAACGCCATAAATAAAAATAGCATTTCTTCATCTACATTATTAGCTGTATTAGGCAAAATTGCTGCCATCCACTCATGTACGTCTAGAGGCTCAGGAGAGCAAATTACGCCAAATAAATAACCTTGGCTTTGCGTTAGCGTCATCGCTTGAGACTGGGTGTCTAAAAATGTGCTGAGCTGCTTAGCGTGCTGCTCAGTAAATTGGGGTAATTGCATTAAAACTCTTTATATTAAACATTAAAAGTTGAGCGGGTAACGGCCTTGATTATCTGGACGACCTAAAAACTTAACCGCATCATGTACATCTTTTGGCAACGTGGCATCGGGCTTTACATAGCCTGATACTTTAAAGTCAAAATTAGCTTTTAGGGTTGCATCAGCTTCAAGCCCTAAGGTGTTATCTGGGTCGATAAGTATGGCTATGTCGCCCGATTTACAGCTTAGGTTACCACCAAGCGGGCCTATATTAAACCAACCGTTCAAACCTTGTACGTCAATATTAGGGCTCGCTATCTCGCCTTGCAGTGACTCACAATAAGGTGCACCCGATGTATACTCTGCCAATTCCAAGATCACACGACCTTTAGCGGTTACAGGTAACGGAAGTTGTATGCGTTGCATCGCTCTTTCAACTGTTGAGCGCACTAATCCATTGGTTACTTTCACTTGCTTATTAAATAAACCAAAGCTCACATCTGCATAACCCGATATATCACTGCGCTCACGTGGGTCACCAAATTTTACATTGGCATTTAACTTACCGGTAAATAATGCCCACCCGGCAACATCCCAACGCACATTATTTAATTGCTCACCTTGGTAGCGCACTTGCATCATTTGTCCTTGCCAAATAGTGCCAACACTTTGCCCTACTTCAAGTTGCTTAGGAAAATAAGGTTTTGCTAGGTCAATGGCCACCGCTGCAGGTAACTTAATAATACAAAACACAATAAAACTAAGTAAAAATACAATGGATAAGGTTATTATTTTTTTCATTCATTACTTCTCTAATAGCAAACGGCTAACACGTACATAGCCCGACTTATCGTCACGGCTCAAATCTAAATTTTCGACCCGTAAACCATGTTGATTGACCAGTTCATCAAGCCACAGTATTAATTGATTAAACTCTACTGAGTCGAGCGTTAAACGTAGCGAGTTATTACTTGGCTGCATTTTACTAATATTTATTTTATAGCGTCCGCGGGTGGCGTTAACTATTTGGCTAATGTTTTGACTATTAACCACTTGTGTATTACCAGCGGCCTTGAGCTTTACAATACTTTCGTCAACCCACACTAGTAGCTCTTGCTGTTTTAATTGCGATTGCTCAGCACTTGCTATTGCATTATTTAAGGGTCTAAAAATGCCCATCACTAAAATAAACACAATAAAAATAACACTCGCAACGATTATTAACTGCTGCTCTTGCTCTTTTAGTGAGCGCCAATGTTTAATTAACTGCTGCTTCATACTGCACCTCGCAGTTTAATTTCGCCAACCACAAAGTCACCATCGTTACTTAACGAGCCTTGATCAACCGTTAACCCTTGCTGTTCAAGTATGGCTTTAACTTTACCAAAGGTTTGAAAGTCTTTTGCGCGTGCTCTCATACGTAATTCATTACGTTTTTTGTCATAACGCAGTGTTTCAGGGGTAAAATTACTTACCTGCGAAAACACCCCCACTAATTCTGTGGTTAACTCTAAAAATCCAGCGTCGCTGGTATCTTGTATTTTTGCCAGTGCACCTTTAATTTGGTTTTTAATAAGGTGTGGGCGAACCTTAGTTCCCGGAAATGCCTTTTGGTAGCGCTCAATTACCTGTGCTTTAGCAAGTTCTAACTGGGTATTTAGCTGATGCAACTCTATAGCTTTAATCGTAATACTCGCTACTAAGGCAACGCTGGTAATAATGGCAGCACTTTTCCAGTACCCCCACCATAAGGTGCTTTTCTTTTTAAGCTGATACATACCTTGGCGAAGATTAAACTTAGTATGCTCTAGTTGCTTAGCAAATAAGGCCAGCGGTAGGTCGTAATCACTGGTTTGAGCCTGTAAGTTTACCGTTTCAGGAAACTGAGTCGCCGGACTAAAATGCTTTACATCTGGATTACCCATTGCTGTTAAGTAACCATTTAACCAGCTCGTCTCTACTGCACTTATACGCCATGGGCCCTGTTTAAATAACCACTGATTATTAAGTGCTATTGCCGTTACTGTGTCCTCATCTGCTGGGGGTAATAACAAAGCATCGGGTAATATTTTATATACCGATAAATTATGCTCTGCAAATAGCGCTAGCCACGCCTCAAACCATTCGCGGTCGGTCATAGCAACACGAACAGCATGCTGCTCGCCAATCATCACTGGCTCACCTACAGCAATAAATAGCTCATCTATATCGCACGCTATATCTTCTTCGAGCATATAAGGCAAAGCTTGCTCTAACTTACGATTCCATTTAGTCGGTAGCATTACCGTTTTTAATTGCACTTGGTCACAAGGCAATAATACAACGACTTCGCGCCCTAGCGATTTTTCGCTCAGTTCGTTTAAATAACTGGCATTAACTAGCTCACCACTGGCTATTATTTGTTGTTCTTGTGGTGAGTATATTAACCAATTAAGTAACTCTTGTTCGGTTTGACCCGTGCGGATCAACAGTATTTCTGTCACTGTACGCCTCCAAATTTTCGCGCCAGTATCGTTACGTCGCCGTCTTTGGCGTGCAGTAATGTGGTCATCGAAAAACGCAGATCAACAAAGTTTGCCTGCGTTTGTAATTTAAAATATTCGCTATTAATACTAAACAATTTTTCTACCGCTTTGACGTTTTGCCCGCCTTGCTGCTGAACTTGTTCAAAAAAGGCAGCTTTACTTTCAAAGCCTGCATCTGGGCGAGCAGCAATCACAGCTTCAGCACCCGATACACTTAGCTCATCTATAAGGGTACTCAAAATGAGTGCTTGCTCTGCTGCTAAGGTATTCACATTAATAGACAATAAAGTGCTACCAGGTATTACACAAACATAAGGCAGCACTTTTTCCATTACTAATGGGTTAAAACCTTTAACCAAACGCAGCTCTGAGGTTGATGCAAATAAGCTATTGGCGGTCATGTACGGAAATTGACGCGACAAGTATTCCCCTTCTTCTGCTCCTGAACGGTATGTAATGCTGTTTTCGTCTAGCCAATCAAACACACTGTCAGCCATGGTTTCCTCTGACTCTTGTGCCGGTAAATCTTCAATATTTTCAAGTAATGCGAACAAGGCCTTGTGCGCTGGATTGGTTTTGCTAGCACTATTTAAATCTGGTTCTACGGCTATAGCATTTAAGTTTAAACATGCTTGTAAATCCGTTATTTTTCCGCTTAGTGTGCCGTTATCAACTGGGTAAGGTATATCGCCTTGCTGCGCCCATATTTGATCTAATGTGGTTTTGTCAGGATCGTCTCTTTTGCTTTTAATCAGCGCTTTTATGGCAAGCTCTTCTGCACCATAGGCATACCACTTAGCTTGTTGATGACCCTGTAAGTTAGTACTTTTTTGCACTTGCACCATTAAGTTAGCACTCATTTCTACGGCTAAAATGGCCGCTAATGCAACAATAAACAGCACAATAACAAGTGCGGCTCCACGAGAAGAACGCAGCCCCATTACTGCCCACCTTCTTGCGGGTTACCTTCATCGGCCAATGCATCATCAGTTGATGGGCTCGATGGTAGAATTTCTTTACCTTGTCCTGGCACTAAAAATACTCGCCTAATTGGCTCCGCCTCAATTTGTTGCAGCGTAACAGCAACCGCTTTAGGAAGTGCTTTAATTTGCCACTTAGCTTGCCATTCGTTTTTATCGTCTAAAAATTCAAACTTTAGCTCTTCAATGTTTTTTAAAACAACCTGTACACGCGGCTCCATATTATCAAGCTGATCAACATATACACGATACACTCGCTCCAAGTTGTCGTTTATTACGCGATAACCCACAGCTTGTAATTCTGAGCGTGGTAATAAATTAATTGGATTTATCCAGCCGTCGCGCACAAAGCCAATGCCATCATATTGGCTATCTAAAACATAGCGTCCGGCTAGCAAATACTGCTCTTGCACATCGCCTGCTTCATTGCGTACAGCACGTTTGGTCATTTGACTAAAATCTTGATCCATTAACCTAAAGGTGGTTTGCAAACCATTTAGCTCGGCTATTTTATCATCCGAAGCCTCTTTGGCGCGGGTAGTGGTATCTAGTATTTGGTGCGTGGCCATAATAACAAAGCCTAAAATCCCCAAGGCTACCATCACTTCAAGTAAGGTAAATCCGCGTTGCTTCACTTATTTTTTGCCTTTATTTAAATAAGTTGCCAGCTCATATATTGAGTGTTCGTATTTTTCATCACTAAATATATTAATGGTTAATTTTACAAAGTCTTTATCTGCGGTTTTACCTATATCTTGGCGCCAAAACCATTCAACACCCGCCATAACTTCACTACCGCGCACGCCGTCTTTCCCTTCCCATTGTTCGCCTTTGGTACGCTGCTCTACCATAATGTTTTCGGCAACCCATGAGGCGTAAGTTTGCTCTTCTATGCTAGATAGATGATGAATGTGCTCACTGGTTGCTTGCATTGCTGCAATACCTGCCATAGCACAAATACTCAATGCCACTAGCACTTCAAGTAAAGTAAAACCTTTATTATACTGGCGCATTATTCGGGCTCTCGGCGTAAATTCACTGGCGCAGCAAACTCGCCTTCAATAAAGTAAACCGGCTCGCTTTGCTCTTTTAATTCGAGTGTTAATTGAAATGCACTTACTTCGCCCGAAGATAGTATTAGCACTTGCGGAATTTTAAACTTTTTAAGCTCCAATAAGCTGTCTTCGTCGCCGCTCATTAGCTCACGCCAATTTGCTTGCTCGAGTAAGTTATCTTGCGCCCAAGCTAAGTCGTCTAGGTTAAGCGCTAGTTTAAAGCGTGGATCAAATTCAACCGGCTCAAATAATGCTTCTCTGACAAAGCTTACCCACTTTTCACCATCAAAAACTAAAAACTCAAATACGTTGTTGTCTATATGAAAACCCAATTCAACTTGGTTTAAAATAGCAAATTCTGATGCCATATTAATGGTGGTATGCAGCCTAAGCGCTTGAGTATCTAACTCATCCTCAGCGCCGCCTTCTAAGCTATATACCACCATTTTTGTGGCAAAAGCGATGATCACTAATACCACTAAAATTTCGATTAAACTAAAGCCGCGGCTTTTTGCACGCAATCTCTCAGAGCTTACTTGCATAGTAAGCCCTGGGTATTAGTATATAAATACACTGCGCGATTGATGGCCATTACTGTTTTTCTTCGTCCCAGTTACCAATGTCGTCATCGGTGCCGGCTTGGCCATCTGGACCTAAAGAAAAAATATCAAATTTACCAATTTCTCCTGGACTAATTAACTGATAAGTATTGCCCCACGGATCCTCTGGTAATTTACTAATAAAGCCACCATCTGGAAAACGTTTTGGTATTGGCTCTATGCTGGTTTTATTAACCAATGCTTCTAGGCCTTGCTCGGTACTTGGGTAGCTTTTATTTTTAAGCTTATAAAGGCTCATTGCATCTTCAAGCTGCTGAATATCTAAGTGTGCTTTATCGATAGCGGCCTCTTCTTGTTGACCCATAATATTAGGTGCCACAATTGACATGATCATGCCAATGATAACCAGTACGACCATCACTTCTAGCAAAGAAAAACCTGATTGTTTATTCACGTAATTACCTCATTATTCTAAAAACACTAAACAATGGTTTATTAAACCATTAATTTACTTTTAAGTTAAAGCCCTACAGCTTTATTCATTGCCATAATTGGCTGTAAAATTGCCATTACTATAAATAATACAATAACCGCCATTAAAGCGATCATTGCGGGTTCTAATAGTTTTAGCGATACATTAACCATACTTTCAAATTCGCGATCTTGGTTATTAGCAGCGCGTTCTAACATTTGCTCCAGCTCGCCAGATTTTTCACCGCTGGCTATCATATGTAGCATCATTGGCGGAAACAATTTAGTTTGCTGTAAGGCCGCTCTTAAACTTGCCCCTTCGCTTACTCTATCCGCTGCATCGGCAACTGCTTTTTTAATTTTTTCGTTGATCAGCACTCCACCCGCAATACGCATACCTTCAAGTAGCGGTACCGAGCTTGATGATAAAATACTTAAAGTTCGGGCAAAACGAGCGGTATTAATACCTCTAGCTACTTTACCAATACCGGGCATATGCAATATTTTATCATCCCACCAAAAACGAATTTTAGGCTGTTTTAAAGCATGCTTAATCCCTATCGCTAGGGCCGTTATTACAATTAAACTAATAAACCAATAATTTTGTACAAAATGACTTCCCGCCATTACCCACTCAGTGGTCCAAGGGAGTACTTGCTTGGTTTTCTCAAACGTTTTAAGTATTTTAGGTACTACAGTACCTAATAAAACCGACACAATTGCAATAGCAAACACCACTAAAATAATGGGGTACACCATAGCTTGCGTTATTTGACTGCGCATATATTGGCGCTGCTCGGTGTAATCGGCAAGCCGGTTTAGTACTTGGTCTAAATGCCCTGACTTTTCGCCTGCGGCAACCATAGCGCGGTATAAATCGTCAAACACATGCGGAAACTCACTCATACCGTCGGCAAGGGTATACCCTTCCACTACTTTTGAGCGAACCGACATCAGCATGCGTTTTAAACGTGGTTTTTCACATTGCTCAGCCACAGCCATTACCGCACCCTCAACTGGCAGAGCCGATTGAATGAGTGTTGCTAACTGGCGAGTTATAAGCGCCAAATCTGAGGTTGATATAGTAGGTTTAAACAAACCGCCAAGTAATGACGTTTTTTGGCCTTTAACCTGTTTATCACTTTGCGCCGCGGGTACAACTTCGAGCGGCGTTAATTTTTGATCGCGTAATATTTGGCGAATTTGTTTTGCTGTATCCGCTTCTAAAATGCCTTTTTTTTCTTTGCCTCGGCCATCTAAGGCACGGTATTCAAATGCTGCCATTATTAGCCTTCCTCACGGGTAACACGCAATACTTCTTCAAGTGTTGTTTTACCTGCAAGTACACGGCTACAGCCATCTTGACGAATACTTGGACTGAGCTTGCGAATGTATTTTTCAACGCTTTGCTCGCCCTTACCATTGTGGATCATTTCACGAATGGTTTCGTCCACCACTAATAACTCATGAATACCAGTACGGCCTTTATAACCATTAAAGTTACATGCCTCACACCCTACTGCACGGTGTATAGTTGGTTTACTTTCAAACGGTACGCCTAATAACTGGCACTCGCGCTCATCGGCTACATGTTCTTTTTTACAGCTTTTACACAGTGTGCGTACTAGTCGCTGCGATAACACACCGAGTAACGACGATGACAGTAAAAATGGCTCCACTCCCATATCTTCCATACGAGTAATAGCGCCAGAAGCAGTATTTGTATGCAACGTAGACATTACTAAGTGACCGGTTAATGATGCTTGCACACCAATTTGAGCGGTTTCTAGGTCGCGTATTTCACCAACCATCACTACATCGGGATCTTGACGTAAAATAGCCCGTAAGCCACGCGCAAAGGTCATACCTACTTTAGTATTTACTTGCGTTTGGCCAATGCCCGGAATTTCGTATTCTATGGGGTCTTCAACCGTTAAAATATTACGATCGCGAGAGTTTATTTGACTCATACCTGCGTACAAGGTGGTACTTTTACCAGAGCCTGTAGGCCCGGTTACTAAAATAATGCCATGGGGTTTACTAATTAAATTTGCAAATAATTCACGATTTTGTGCGGTCATACCTAAATCTTCAAGATTTAAGTGCGCGTTATTTTTATCCAGTAAACGCAGCACAACACGCTCACCAAAACTCGATGGCATGGTTGATACCCGTACATCAACCGCACGCCCTGCAATACGCAAACTAATACGGCCATCTTGTGGTATACGTTTTTCGGCAATATCGAGCTTAGCCATTACCTTAATTCGCGATACCAGCAAGGACGCTAATTTACGATTAGGTTTAAGTACCTCTTTTAATACACCATCAACCCTAAAGCGAATAACCAGTTCTTGCTCAAAGGTTTCAATATGAATATCAGACGCACCCTCTTTAATTGCTTCACTGAGCATCGCATTTATAAGTTTAATAATTGGCGCATCATCATCGCCTGCCAATAAATCTTCGGTTTGTGGCAATTCGTCTACTAATGAAAACAAGTCAACTTCGTTGCCAATGTCTTCCATCATTTGTTGCGTTTCAGAACTATCTCGCTGATACGAAGCCTCTAGCAGTAGCTCAAACTTGTCATCAGCAAGCTGCTCAAGCGTAAAACCATGCCCTGCAATACGGCGTACTTCTAACAGTACGTCAATATCAAGTTCGCCACGGTAATACACTATGCGCTGCTCTTTATTTTTACTCAGCAGTACACCGGCTCGCCGTGCGTATGAAAAAGGCAAACGTTTAGCGGGCAACTCAACTAAGTCGTCACTGGTTAATAGCTCGTCCGGATGATGCGGATTAGGATGAACCACATCTTGATTTATCTCTGCAATCGCCTTAGTCATCTTTACGCTCTTGTGCATTTTGTTTGCGTAAATGCTCTTCATACGTAGGTGGCAGTATTAGCTCATCATTCCACTCGGGTAAAATAGGCGTGTCGCTTCTTGGCATTAACTCTATACCATCTTCGCGCTGCTTAAATTGCTCGCCACGAATAAAGTTATATTTATTAAAGCTCAACTTATTCATGCTAATTCCGTCGCGAATAATAGTCGGGCGAATAAATACAATCAGGTTACGCTTACGTCGTGTGGTATTAGTTGATTTAAATAAGTGACCTAAAATAGGAATGTCGCCTAGTAGTGGCACCTTAGACACACTTTCTTGTACGTCTTCATCTATTAAGCCGCCAAGCACCACCATACCGCCATCATCAGCCATTACCGTGGTTTTAATTGAACGCTTATTAACTGAAATATCAACAGCAGTAGCACCACTTACACTCGACACTTCTTGTTCAATGGTTAACTGCACAGCAGAGCCGTCGTTAATTTGCGGGGTTACTTTAAGCTTTATACCCACTTCTTGGCGTTCAACTGTTTGAAATGGGTTGGTGTTATTACTCCCGGTTTGCGAGCCAGTAATTATAGGCACTTCTTGACCGACCAAAATAGACGCTTCTTCATTATCCATAGTAGTAATAGAGGGGGTCGCCAAAATGTTTGAGTTACTATCGGTCGAAACGGCTTGAACAATTGCGCCCCAATCATTTTTTATCACCCCCATGGCTAAGCCGTTAATGCCACCGAGTAATGATGCTAATGGGCCGTAATCACCCTTAGTAGTTTCATCAACCTGAGTAATTGTGCCGCTTTCGGTACCAATTATATTTTTAGATACGGTAGTATCGCGTGCTTGCTCAGCCGCTACAGCTAACGCACCAACCGGTACAGTTGTGCCATTATTAAACTGCAGCATACCGCCTTGCTCAGAAATCCACTGCAAACCAAAGTTAATCCCGTCGCCTTCCATTACCTCAATTATAATTGCTTCAACCAATACTTGCGCACGGCGAATATCTAAACGCTCTATAACTGACTCAAGCGAGCGCATAGTATCGGGTTGTGCTGTAATAATTAATGAGTTTGAATCGGGGTGGGCTTCTATGCTGGTTTCGTTGTTACTGCGAGTACGTGTTTTGGTTGCGCTGCCGCCTTGAGTGTCATCTGTTAGCGACTTACTAACACCTTGCAATACTTTAACTAAATCTTCTGCTTTTGCGTAATTTAGATAAAATACTTTAGTGTTCCCTTGGCTTTCAAGCTCACCGTCTAAGCGCTTAATAAGCTCAATAGCACGGGTGCGTGCTTGGCCTTCGCCACTAACAATAACGCTGTTAGTACGGCCATCGGCAACCACTTTAGGTATTAAAAACTCTGGAATACTGCCTTTTCCGCTGTCTTTATAAATATTATCAACTACAGATACCACATCATCTGCGGTAGCAAATTTAAGCTTTACAATATCAACACGCTTATCGCCCGCTTGATCAACCGAGCGTATTATTTCAACTAAACGGTTTACCGATGCAGCATGCCCGGTAAGCATCATTACGTTTGCGGCATTAAAGTTAGCAACATGGCCGCCATCTTTTTGGTCGCTAAATTGACGAACCAAAGGACCTAGCTCTTGCACGCTTACATTTTTAACCCGTACAACTCGGGTAATCATCATATCGCCGCTGGCTTCACTGCCATCTGTAATTAGCGGTACGTTTGATTTTTTAGCATCCGAGCTTTTTTCAATTTTTATTATATTATTGTCCATTTCAATGGCTGAATAGCCATAAACTTCTAATACATTTAAAAAGAATTGATAATAAAGCGCTTCGCCCATTAACTCATAACTACGCACATTTACTTTGCCACGTACGTTAGGGTCAATAATTATTGTTTTATTAAGATTTTTACCAACAATATTAATAAACTCATTAATATCAGTGCCTTTAAAGTTAGCAGCGTATTCAACAGCAGCAACAGAAAACGAAATGCTTGCTGCTAGAAAAAGTGCTGCGTACTTAGCTAACCCTTTTTTAATTTTTGTGAGGTGTAGCGCCTGAACCATTATATTAAAACTCCAATGCTAAGTTATTGCAGACTAAATTGTACGTCTATTTGCTGGTTATCACGTTCAATAGTGATAGTGGCATCTGTACTGTTACGCAGCTCATTAATGGCTGCCATGGCCTGTTTTAAATCTGTTAGTTGATAGCCATTAATTGCAACAGCTAAATCGTTATTTTGTAATCCCATCTGCTTAAATAGCTCAGGCTCTTTACCTGGACTCAAGCGATAACCAATAAGTTCCCCATCGCTCATCGCTTGTGACACGCGAATATAGTCAAATAACTTACCGGGCTCTTCGAGCAACTCTTCACGGGTTTCGATTAAAGCCTGCTTAATGTTTGGATCGGCAGTTACATCTATTTGTTGCTCACTTGGGGCAGGCCCTAATTGTGGGCCCATTTCAGCTTCATCACGTGCAGCTAAAACCGGCATAGATACTGTTTTTGTAAAGTCGAGACCATCTAACATTAATGTTTCAAATCGTCCGTTTACCGTTAAAATAACGCGGTCAGGTAATATCTGCGCTAGTTTAGCTCGCGTCCCTTGCACTGCTTCATCTACTAGGTAGGTTTCTTGCTTGCCTTGTGACTCTATAATAGCGAGCCCCGCTTTATCGTCGTTATTTACCGCTACAATACCAGTAAGATTAATACTTAAGCGCGTTTCAGGGGCATCATTAACAACTTTCGCAGCGTGATCATCGCTCTTGCTTTTAACAATTATTTTACCAAATATAAATTGCTCAATTATATGTTGAGAATAATTGTTACTTGCTGCAGTTGAATGTTGTCCGTAGTAGATTGGCGTGAGTGGTGACACAATAGGATTTGGCCACATAAGCCAAACGAGTTTAGACGATAAAAAAGCAATATAAACAACAACTAATAATGTAACAACCGCACTCAATTTGGCATGCGGTAAACGGCTTATAAAATGTTTAAATTGTTGAACTTGCTGTTCCATAAATAGTATTCTTATTTTAGTTTTTACCTAATCGCTATGCATAGTACCTTTTCATTTTTCATTCAACAAGCATGCTAATATTAAACTTTGTAAACAGATTGATTTTAATTTAGCCGCTGCATAAAAACAGCTGTTGTAGTAATCCTTCATCGCAAATAGCTTTTATGGTAAATTTTAAAATCTAGGCAAACACTTATTAAAGGTGCTTTATGGCTAAAAAAAGTAATGCTAACCCTAATTTAGAACATAAAGATGAGCTAAAAATTAGATTAGACAAATGGTTATGGGCGGCACGATTTTATAAAACACGTGCTGCGGCTCGCGAAATGGTACAAGGCGGAAAAGTACATTATAATGGCCAGCGTACCAAAGCAGGCAAAATAGTAGAAATAGGCGCAACTATAAAATTAGCCCAAGGGGTAGATGAAAAAATAGTAACTGTGCTCAAAATACTTGAAAAACGCCAAAGCGCCCCCATTGCACAGACCTTGTATCAAGAATCTGATGCCAGTATTGCTAAACGCGAAGAAAATTCTATCGCGCGCAAAAATAACAGCCTTTTTGCACCTCATCCGGATAAAAAACCGGATAAGAAGCAAAGACGCGAACTTTTAAAATTGAAATTAAGTTAGGTATAGTCGCTCATGCAACAAGATTTACTCCACCGTTATTTATTCGACAATCTCGATGTTCGTGGCGAACTCGTACAAATTGAGAATGCCTACAACGAAATGATCGCCAATCATAATTACCCTGATGCAGTTAAAGCATTATTGGGTGAACTGCTTGTTGCGACC
Source organism: Pseudoalteromonas sp. SCQQ13 (assembly GCF_015864415.1). Taxonomy (NCBI): domain Bacteria; kingdom Pseudomonadati; phylum Pseudomonadota; class Gammaproteobacteria; order Alteromonadales; family Pseudoalteromonadaceae; genus Pseudoalteromonas; species Pseudoalteromonas sp. SCQQ13. The sequence continues at coordinate 21,699 of NZ_JADYXG010000033.1, forward strand.
TGTTTATTAACAGCCACCTTAAAATTTGAAGGCGAAATAGCGGTTCAACTACAAGGTGATGGGCCGGTTAAATACGCGGTAATTAATGGCGACGATAAACAAAACATGCGTGGTATAGCTCGCTTACAAAGTGAAGTAACAGGTAGCACAGTAAAAGAGTTGATAGGCCAAGGCTATATGGTTATTACTATTACGCCAACTAAAGGGGAGCGCTATCAAGGTATAGTGCCTTTAGAGCATGAAACCTTAAGTGAATGTATAGAGGCTTACTTTGAGCAATCAGAGCAATTAAAAACGCGTCTTTGGTTTGCAACCGATACAACCGAGGGAAATGCCAAAGCTTGTGGTTTATTTTTACAAGTTTTACCCGTTGATAAACAAAAATCTATTGAAGACTTTGCCCACTTAGAAGCTCTTAGCCATACCATTAAAGATGAAGAACTATTAGAGCTTGATGCTAACACCGTACTAACTCGTTTGTACCACGAAGATAACCCGCGTGTGTTTGAGCCACAAAGCATTCAATTTAAGTGTGGTTGTACCCGCGAAAAAACCATGACTGCATTAGTTAATATTGGCCAACAAGCGCTACTTGATGATGTTGCTGAGCATGGCGAAATCAAAATTAGCTGCCATTACTGTCTAAAAGATTATCTTTTTGATGAGCAAGATGTGAAAAACATTTTTAACTAATCACGCATTAAATCTAAATTATAAAAAAGTCACATGCTATGCGGCTTTTTTTATAATTTTAAAATGACACCGGTATCATAAAAATAGCTGTTTTTATGATACCGGTGTCATTGAAATTATTCATGTTTTTTACCCAATATATGTGTTTTTAACACCTTCATAAGCTCGAATATCCTTAGCTCATCTGTTACTATAATCGCAGCTTAAAGGTTAACAAGACCCAGGCTATCCCGTTCAATCTCACACAATTTAGGTATAAACATGACTTCAAGCGCTACTCGTTTTGTCGATCTAACTGCAGCTGAACTTGTCGAACACGCGATCCGTCGTGGCGAGGGTACTTTAGCAGCCAATGGTGCTTTTGTAGCAAATACTGGTCATCGCACCGGTCGTTCTCCAAAAGATCGCTTTATTGTTCAAGAATCTAGTACTGAAAACGAAATCCAATGGGGCAACGTAAATCGCCCATTCGACGCAGATAAGTTTGATGCTTTGTGGGCACGCGTAGAAGCGTATGTACAAAGTAATGATCACTTCATCTCTCACCTTGAAGTAGGCGCTGATCCAGAGCACTATCTACCTGTTGTTGTTACTACAGAAACTGCATGGCATCATATTTTTGCTAAAAATATGTTTATTCAACCTAAATCTTACAACTCATCTGACGTACCTCAGTGGCAAGTAATGAACGTTCCTTCATTTGTATGTGAGCCTGAGCGCGATGGTACAAACAGTGACGGTACGGTACTCATTAACTTTGCACAACGTAAAGTATTACTTGCTGGCATGCGTTATGCCGGTGAAATGAAAAAATCAATGTTCTCTGTACAGAACTTCCTACTTCCAGCGAAAGGTGTATTACCAATGCACTGCTCTGCAAACGTAGGTGAAGCAGGCGATACCGCTTTATTCTTTGGCTTATCTGGTACAGGTAAAACAACACTTTCAGCAGATCCAACTCGCTTTTTAATTGGCGATGACGAACACGGCTGGGCACCTGGTAGTGTGTTTAACATTGAAGGCGGCTGTTACGCTAAATGTATCGACCTATCACAAAAAAATGAACCTGTTATTTGGGATGCGATCCGCTTTGGTACTATTTTAGAAAACGTAGTGCTTGATGAAAATCGTGTACCTGATTTTAACGATACTAGCCTTACACAAAATAGCCGTGCTGCGTACCCTCTTGAGCACGTTGAAAAACGTAAAGTAGAAAACCGCGCAGGCGAGCCAAAAGCAGTGGTATTTTTAACGTGTGACGTAAGTGGTGTACTTCCTCCAGTATCAATATTGACTGAAGAAGCGGCAGCATTTCACTTCTTAAGTGGCTACACTGCAAAAGTAGGCTCAACTGAGATTGGTTCTACAAGCGATATTGAGTCAACATTCTCAACTTGTTTTGGCGCACCATTCTTCCCACGTCCAGCAGGTGTTTATGCTGAGCTTCTAATGAAGCGTGTACGTGAGTTTGGCGCTAAAGTATACCTAGTTAACACAGGCTGGACTGGCGGCCCTTACGGTACTGGTAAGCGTTTTGATATTCCAACTACACGTGCTGTAGTAGATGCTATTGTATCGGGTAAACTAGTTGGCGTAGAAACTCAACACATTGATGTTTTAAACCTAGACGTACCTGTAGCCGTTCCAGGTGTAGACAGCAACTTACTTAACCCAATTAATACCTGGGAAGACAAAGCTAAGTATGCTGAATATGCAGCTAAACTTGCAGCCGATTTCACTGAAAACTTCACTAAATATGACGTATCAGACGAAATTAAAAATGCAGGACCTAAAGCATAATAGCTTTAACCTCGCATAACAAACGCCAGCTTAACGCTGGCGTTTTTGATCCCAGCCATAAATATAAATGACCAAAGTTAAAATAGAGTATTAGCCAACCAATCAAGCCTAAGTGACTTAATGTAGCAAAGGTAATAACAGGACTTTAATTTAGCACTACAGCCCTGCCTTACTTCTTACAATGCCAATACAGTACACAGTATCAATCACAGCGACAAAACACCACTTAGCTACCCCATCGTAAGCCTGCCTAAATAGCCCCTCTTAAAATCACTAAGCACTCTTTTTATAGCTAGGTTCTAAAAGGTTTACTTTATATCAGGCATTAAAAAACCGAGCGTAAGCTCGGTTTTTTTAGTACTAATTAGCTAGGCTAATTATTACGCTACGATGTTTGCAACAACGCCAGCGCCTACAGTACGACCACCTTCACGGATAGCGAAACGAAGAC
>NZ_JADYXG010000034.1:0-23746 GCF_015864415.1 Pseudoalteromonas sp. SCQQ13
CAGCCTGAAGCAGCGCTTGAAGAGCAATATAATACAGCTGAGTTAGTAGAAGAAACTGATGACTTCGACTTAGATGATATTGACGATATCGACAGCTTAATTGATAACTTAGACGACGACCTTGATGAACATGATGCACAAATAGATACAGCCCTTGCTGAATCAGTAGAGGATTTAGAAAAAGCGCAGCAAGAGTTAAATAGTGAAGACGCTGAATCTGTTGCCTCATCATTCAGTGAAAATACAGAGTCAGCACTTGAGTCAGAACCAGAGCTTGCAGTAGAAGAGCAAGACGATTTTGGCGATTCAATTATAGAGGATTACTCAGATACATCGCAGACGTTACTCGATCCTGAAGATGCGCTTGAAGAATATAATGACGATAATTTAAAAAGTGTTGATGAGCTTTTAAATGAGCTACAACAAGCATCCGATGATGAAGAGTATGTAGAACCCCCTCAGTGGTCGGTTGATGATTTTAATGATGTAACAGAAGCCGAATTAGGTGACGACCCTCTAGGTATTGAAAATGATGAATCTGAATTATTAGCAGATGAGTCAGTGCCTGATGTAGCAGCGCCAAGCGAAGAGCTTGATGTAGACGAATACCCTGAGCTAGATCTGAATGACGATGCAATACTAACAGCAGATGAACAGCAAGCGTTTACTCCGCAAGAGCTGCAAGGCGATAACCTAGATGGTGATGCTAAAGGTATGGCCTCGAGTCAAGCTGAACAAGATCTTGCAAACTCGCTACTAGCCGGTGGTAATTTAGATAGTTTAAATGATGACTTTGACGATGAACTATTAATTGAAAATGATTTTTCAGAGCTCGATAGTGAACAACAAAATGAAGATGAATTATTAGCAATAACCTCACCACCAGAGGTTGATACAAGTAATTCGTCTGAGCAGCAATTAAATGATGACGTTAGTGATGATTTGCTTAACGAAGTAGACGATATTCAAATTGAGCAATTAAATGAAGAGTTAGATGAGAAGTTAATTGATGAGCAAACAAATGTAGACCGTGAAGCGGCATTAATGCCAACAGAGTTACCGCATAACGGTGAAGTTGCATCGGATGATGAGCTTGATGACGAGTTTATGGCCGATTTAACTCAGACCGACTTTGATGCATTACTAAATGAATTAGCCGATGCTGATGAGCTGGATATTGCAGACAGTAGTGAGTTTGACGTTGATTTTAATAACTTACTCAGTGATGAAATAGATACTGATGAATCAGCTTTAGTGCCACAGCCAACTGTTAACAGTAATACTATTGAGCAAACTAGCAAAGATGAGTTTGTAGATATTGATGCGTTATTAGAGCAAAGTGACGACGCAGATACAGAGCACGAACCTTACGATGATGTGAATATGGACGTAGGGCTAGGTGATTTTGACTCATTACTGGCCGGCGATAACCCAACAGATGTTGATGCTGAAAGTGGCGGTTATTCTGCTAAATTAGACTTAGCCCGCGCTTATATTGAAATAGATGATTTTGACTCAGCGCTTAAGGTTATCGAAGACGTTATTAATAAAGGCCCTGAAGAAGTTCAACAAGAAGCGCTTAGCTTAAAAGCTAAACTTAAATAAAATAAAGAGCATAAATTTAAAGCCCGTAATTTTACTAATTACGGGCTTTTTTAATCGGGATAGGTTTGATTATAGCGCAGCTGCTTTTATTGCATCGCTAGATAGCATAAAATGCCCCGTTCATTAGCACAGTAGGTAAAGCAGTAATTATGCGAGTAGCACTTGGAGTTGAATACAACGGCGCACGCTATAGTGGTTGGCAACGACAATCACACGTAAACAGCGTACAACAAGAAGTAGAAACAGCGTTATCGCGTATTTGTAATCATCCGGTTGCAATTGTATGCGCAGGGCGTACCGATGCCGGTGTGCATGGTACCGGGCAAGTTGTGCACTTTGATACAGATGCACCACGCGATATGGTGGCATTTACTTTAGGCATGAATACATTGTTGCCTAAAGATATTGCTATTCGTTTTGCTCAGCCAGTGGCTGATGATTTTCATGCTCGTTTTAGTGCTACAGCACGCCGTTATCGTTATGTTATTTATAATAACCCACTTCGTGGCGCGGTATTAAACGAAGGTGTTACGCACTTTCATCACACGCTTGATGAAACTAAAATGCAAGAAGCGTGTCAGTATTTAATAGGTAAATACGACTTTACGTCGTTCCGCGCTATTCACTGCCAAGCAAATACTGCTATTAGAACAATTCAGCATTTATCGGTACAGCGCCAAGGCAGTTACGTTATTATAGATATTAAAGCCAATGCTTTTTTACATCATATGGTACGTAATATAACGGGTTGTTTAATGGATATAGGCTTACATAAACAACAACCTGTTTGGCTAAAAGAATTGCTAGATTTAAAAGAGCGAGCAAAGGCAAGTGCAACCGCTAAAGCTGCCGGTTTATACCTGGTAGATGTTGATTATCCTGAACAATTTAACATACCTAAAACGCCATTAGGACCTTTGTTTTTACCAGATATTAGTATTTAATTAGGTGGTTTTTAACTGTTTAATCTAAGCGCTGGCAACTACTAAGACCAGTTTTTGATACCGTGTTAGTGTAATTCATGTTTTAATTGAGAAAATTTGTTTGCATGATAAGCATGCAAGCTCGCGACACAGAACAGCATTAAGAGAGTTGCAAATGAGTTGGCTAGAAAAAATCTTACCTAAAACGACAAAAGCATCAGGTCGTAAAGAAATTCCAGAAGGTGTTTGGGCTAAGTGTACATCGTGTGATTCTATTTTGTATAAAGCCGAATTAGAAAAAGCATTGAATGTATGTCCTAAGTGCGATCATCATATGCGTATTAGTGGGCGTAAGCGCCTTGAGTATTTTTTAGATGAAGGTGACCGTGTAGAACTTGGTACACAGCACGAACCTAAAGATGTGCTTAAATTTAGAGACTCAAAAAAATACTCTGACCGTATTACAGCGGCGCAAAAATCAAGTGGTGAAAAAGACGCGCTTGTGGCAATGAAGGGACATTTAAAAGGTATTCCTGTAGCTGCTGTAGCATTTGAATTCTCATTTATGGGCGGTTCAATGGCATCGGTAGTAGGTGCACGTTTTGTTGACGCTGTTGATCAATGCTTAGAGCATAATATGCCACTTATTTGTTTTTCGGCTTCTGGCGGCGCACGTATGCAAGAAGCACTTATTTCATTAATGCAAATGGCTAAAACCAGTGCCGCGCTTGCTAAAATGACAGAAAAAGGCTTACCATTTATTTCAGTTATGACTGATCCAACAATGGGCGGTGTTTCTGCATCGCTTGCTATGTTGGGCGACATTAACGTAGGCGAGCCAAAAGCATTAATTGGTTTTGCAGGGCCGCGTGTTATTGAGCAGACAGTGCGTGAAACACTCCCTGAAGGTTTTCAGCGTAGTGAATTCTTGCTTGAACACGGTGCAATAGACATGATTATTGACCGTCGTGAAATGCGCGATACATTGGCACGCATTTTGGCTAAGTTTATGAACTTGCCTTCTACTGAGCAAGAGCATAGAGTAGCGTAAATTTAAGCTTTATTGATCTAACGCTATGACAAAAACAATTCCTAGCCAATCATCAATCCTTGATGATTGGCTTTTTTATTTAGAAAGTGTTCACCCTGCAAATATTGCAATGGGGCTAGAACGCGTTGCCAGTGTTGCTAATAACATTGGGCTATTAAACACCTCAAGTAAAATTATTTTGATTGCCGGTACCAATGGTAAAGGCACCACAGCACGCTGCCTAGAGTCGTTACTTTTAGCGCAAGGCCTTAGCGTAGGTACGTATGCTTCACCACATTTAACGCACTATAACGAACGTGTACGGGTAAATGGGCAAGAGCTTAGCGACCAGTATCATGTTGATGCCTTTCATTTACTAGAACAAGGGCGCAAAGATACCGCACTCACTTATTTTGAATATGGCACCTTGGCTGCGCTGGCAATTTTTAAGCGCTGTGAGGTTGACTACGTACTCTTAGAGGTAGGTTTAGGCGGGCGTTATGACGCCACTAATATTGTTACGCCTTTTGCGAGTGTTATTACCACTATCGATTTAGATCACAAAGAATACTTAGGTGATACGCGCGAACTCGTTGCTTATGACAAAGCGGGTATTTTTCGTGAAAATACGCCGGCTATTATTGGCGATTTAAATATTCCCCATACCATGACTGATTATGGCGATGAAATAAATGCCAAGATGGTTTTATCAGGGAGTGACTTTATATTTAAAGAACACGCAGATACCTTTAGCTGGCAACATCAACAGTACAACCTTGAATTAGCTAAACCAGCAATTCCTAGTCAAAATGCAGCAACAGCGTTAACCACGCTAAGTGTGTTAAATTTACTCCCGAGTGAGTCGGTGATCAAAGCCTGTTTAGCAAACCTGGTTGTGGAAGGGCGTTTTGAGCAGTTAAGCGACCAACCCTTGGTATATACCGATGTAGCGCATAATCCTGAATCGGCTCGATATTTAGCAAGTAAATTACTAAGCTACAAAGATAAAGGCTTTAAAATTCATGCATTAGTCGCTATGCTTGCTGATAAAGATAAAGCAGGTGTGCTTAAAGAAGTAAGCCATTTAGTTGATCAATGGTCGTTAGCGAGTTTAAATGGCCCTCGTGGTGATAGCGCTAGCAACTTACAAAATGCGCTACAAAGCATACCGCATAATGATATTAAGCATAGTTATAATAGCGTAGCAGCAGCACTCGATGTAATTTTGCCAACACAACAAAACGACACAGTTTTGATTGTTTTTGGTTCATTTTTTACCGTTGCTGGCGCTATTGATTATTTTAAAAAATAGAGAGAATATCGGTGAACTCAAGTTTTATAAATCGCTTAGTCGGAACAAGTATCGTGGTAATAGCAGCAATTGTGTTTATACCTAACATACTTGATGGTGAAAAAGTGCACTATAAAGAAGGCTTTAAAGCGATTCCAGAACGCTCTGAGTTCAAAACAATCGATCTGCAGCAAGAAATTGATGAAAACGTAGCCGGAGCAGACTCGTTGCAACAAGATGAGATAGAAGACATTCAAGCAGATGATATCGCTTTTGAACAACAAGCTAATATTGCTCAAAGTGACTATACATCAGAAGCTAAAGTGGTAGAGGCGCTAATAGCGCCTAAAGCTCAACCAAGAGCAGCTGCGCCGGTACAATCAATCAAGCCACGCCAAAACAATGAGAACCTAACCAGCATGGCTTATGTCATTCAATTAGGTAGTTTTTCTCATGCCGCAAACGTAAAAGCGCTGCAAGTAAAGCTGCAAGCTAAAGGGTTCAAAACCTTTACTAAGCCAGTAAAAACGCCAAACGGTACATTAACTAAAGTATTTGTTGGCCCATCGCTTAATAAAAATGAGTTACAAAAGCAATTACCAGCACTTAAAGAGCTAACTAAGCTCAATGGTAAAATAACGCAATTTGAAGTAACCAAGTAACGTGTTACACCTAGCCTTGTGTAGCAAGGTTAGGTGTTTTTATTAGTCGTATTACAGTTCTCATATGTTGGTCAAAACTATTTTAATTAAGGTTAAAATTTACTGTTTTGGGCAACCAGTTATCTCCCGCTTAAACTTGCATATTAACGATGTTTAGGTATAGAATGCGCCCCAAATTAGCGACTAATTGGTTCTTATGATCTGGGTTGATTACGCCATTCTTGGCATTATTGCACTATCTACCGTCATCGGTTTAATACGCGGCTTTGTTAAAGAAGCTATGTCATTAGCTGTATGGGCTGGCGCTTTTATCATCTCTAGCTTGTTCTATCAATATTTAGCTTCCTTCCTAACTACCATTTCTGAACCCCTTTTAAGAAATGCAGCGGCCATAGCCATATTATTCTTTGTGACGCTATTGTTGGGCGGTTTACTAAACTACATTTTAGGTGAATTAGTACAGCGTACTGGTTTATCAGGCACCGACCGTGTTTTTGGCATAGTGTTTGGTGCTCTTCGAGGCGTGTTGGTCGTGAGCGCGTTACTCTTCTTTCTTGATGCTTTTACAGGTGCGCCTAGTACGCATTGGTGGGGCAACTCTATTTTGATTCCGGAATTTGGCTTTGTTGTTGAATGGTTTTTTTCATACCTTGAAAACAACTCAAGCTTTTTAAATTCAGTAAACCGTTAATCGGCGAGGATAAATTACATGTGTGGTATCGTTGGAATAGTCGGAACATCGCCAGTTAATCAGGCGATTTATGATGGCTTAACTGTTTTGCAGCATCGCGGCCAAGACGCCGCGGGTATTATTACCATTGACAACAATACGTTTAGCTTACGCAAAGCAAATGGTTTAGTGAGAGATGTATTTCACACTCGCCATATGAAACGATTGCAGGGAACAATTGGCATAGGCCATGTTCGTTACCCAACAGCAGGCTCGTCAAGCTCATCAGAAGCGCAGCCATTTTATGTAAACTCTCCTTTTGGTATTGCATTAGCACATAATGGCAACCTAACGAATGCAGAAGAGTTAAAAGAGCAATTGTTTTCAGAAGCACGACGCCATGTAAACACCACCTCTGACTCAGAAATATTGCTTAATATTCTTGCGCATGAGTTAAGTAAATCAAACAAGCTACAGCTTGGCGCAGAAGATATTTTTACCGCTATTACCGAAGTAAATAACAAAGTGAATGGCGGCTATGCTGCTATCGCGATGATTATTGGCCACGGTGTGGTGGCGTTTCGTGACCCTAATGGTATTCGTCCATTGGTATTTGGTAAACGCGAAAGCGCAAAAGGCACCGAATACATGTTTGCTTCAGAAAGTGTTGCACTAAAACAAGATGGTTTTGAATTTATTCGTGATGTAGCACCAGGTGAAGCTATTTATGTAACCGAAAACGGTGAATTTCACTCGTTAAGCTGTGCAGATAAAGTATCTTATTCACCATGTATTTTTGAGTTTGTTTATTTTGCTCGCCCCGATTCAACCATTGACCGTATGTCTGTTTATGCAGCACGGGTAAATATGGGAACTAAATTGGGTGAAAAAATAGCACGTGAGTGGGCTGATAAAGACATTGATGTGGTTATTCCTATTCCTGAAACATCGTGTGATATTGCGCTCGAAATAGCCCGTGTTCTTGATTTACCTTACCGCCAAGGTTTTGTTAAAAACCGTTACATTGGCCGCACATTTATTATGCCAGGCCAAGAGTTACGTAAAAAATCGGTGCGTCAAAAGTTAAATGCCATAGATCGTGAGTTTAAAGGTAAAAACGTATTACTGGTTGATGACTCAATTGTGCGTGGTACTACCTCAGCGCAAATCGTTGAAATGGCTAGAGAGTCGGGTGCTAAAAACGTTTATTTTGCATCAGCTGCTCCTGAAATACGTTTTCCTAATGTGTACGGTATTGATATGCCATCTGCAGCCGAGCTGATTGCTCATGGCCGTGAAGTGGAAGATATTAATGCAAGTATTGGTTCTGACGGTTTGATTTTTCAGTCATTAAAAGATTTGATTGCAGCGGTTGGCAAAGAAAACCCTGAAATCACTAAATTTGAAACATCAGTATTCGATGGCCAATATATAACTGGCGACATTGATCAAGATTACTTAAATCGTATTGATAAAATGCGTAATGACTCTGCAAAAAGTACTCGCGAAAATGCGATGTCTGCAGGGTTAGAGATTCATAATCAAGATGAAAACGAATCAGACTAATCGTTAAAAATATTTAAATAAAAAAGGAGCTAATTAGCTCCTTTTTTTTGTGCAAAAAAGCACAAATACTTTTACTCCAACGCGGTGCAGTGCTTATGTAAACATGGGGCTCACTATTCCATTAGTCCATAGCATAGCGGTAACCGCTAAAATAATAACCAGTAAAATTAAGCCACAAGTTACTACAGAGCTTGCGTAAATAAAGCCTCGTTCTTCTGGTATATGCATTAATATTGGCACACCGGTATAAAGTAAATAAACCGAGTAAGCCAAAGCAACCATGCCTACGCACACCACAAACCATAAGTGCGGTAAAAAAGCAGCTAGTGCCGACATAAACACCGGGGTTGCAGTATAAGCTGCTAGTTCGAGAGCTTGAGTGAAAGTGGGCTGAGCACCAAAGGTTACTCCCATCCAGTGGGCTAAATAAGCCAAAGCAAATATACCCGCAATTAGCGCCACATACATTGCAATTGCAATAAGTAGTGCACTGTCATGGGTTAAAAATACGGGGTTTCCTGTACCTATGCTCCATCCTAAATATACCGATGAATAGTACCCCATAACCGAGGGAAACAGCGCTATCAACACAATATGCGAGAGGCTATAAGTTAGGCTTTCATGGCGGTTATCAATTGTTTGCCATTCTTCAAGTGGGTGAGCGTAAAGCCCCCATAGGTGGTTTAGTATCATAGTGTTTACTCCATAAAAGTAACTTATTAGTTTTTTACTGTTTTATTTTTATACAGTCACTATACAGTTATGGTTCACTTGCAATACAAAGTCAAGGCAACATTGTATTAACATTTTGAAGTTGTAAATGATACCCATGTAAAAGTAGGCCGTGGTGATCTTTTAAAAAGGTTTCATGGTAAAATCGTTATTAAGTTTAAAGTTATACTGAGATATGCAAAAAGTGTCTACGCAACAATTATTAGCGCCAATTTTAAGTTTTTTAAAATGCGAAACCCCACAGCAGTGGGTTGATGAAGCGATAAAAAAAGAAAATTTATCGATTATATTAATCGACCATTTGATATGTGAATTAAAGGCAGCGCAATCAGCGATGTTTTTAATTCGTAAGTATGCGGTGGATAAAGAAAGTAGCGACGCTCTGCTTGAGTGGCTAAAACCGTTTGAAACATTAATTTATAAACGTGAAGGTAATTGGCGTGACTTAGCGGCTAAAAACAAGCTTACCAAGGCTATTATTCCTAAATCTAACTCGCCGTATGGGCAAGAGTTAATCGATAAAATGGTGATGCTAATAAAAGAAGAGTTGCATCATTTTTATCAAGTATTAGAAATTATGGACGAGTACGGTGTTGAATATAGAAGTATTACCCCATGTCGTTATGCTAAAGGTATGCTGCGCAATGTGAAAACCTTTGAGCCAGATGCTCTGGTCGATAAGCTTATAGTGGGTGCTTACATTGAGGCGCGATCGTGTGAGCGTTTTGCTAAGCTTGCTCCGCATGTAGATAAACGTTTAGGTGACTTTTATATATCGCTATTGCGCTCTGAAGCGCGACATTATCAAGATTATTTAACGCTGGCGCAAGAAATTGCCGACTTTGATATTACCGAGCGAGTGCAGTTTTTTGCAGAAAAAGAACGTGAGCTCATTGCAACGCCCGATACCGACTTTAAATTTCATAGCGGTATTCCTGCATTAAAAAACTAACCTTTTGTAGCACTCATTTTACGCCTTAAAAGGAGTGCTAATTAACTTTTGAGCCTGTGGTGTAACCACTAAATATGAGCCTTGGGTGTACCAGTCACCTAAAACTGTACGCGTTAAAGTTTCTTGGTTTACTGTGTAAGTATGCACATTAGGGCGATGAGTATGACCGTGGATCATATTAGTGACCTGGTGCTTAGCAAAAGTAGCGAGTACGGCGTCATCAATCACATCGAGTATTTCAAGGGGTTTATTGGCTTGGCTAAGTTTACTTTTTTCACGTGCATTACGGGCTATTTTTTTACGATACCATAGTGGCATAGCCAACATTAGTTTTGGCCACCACCATCCGCGGCTTTTACGACGAAACTTTTGGTACTCTATATCTTGAGTACACATTTCATCGCCATGTAAAATAACCGTTGGTGTACCGTATAAATCTATTACGGTTTGCTCATCAAGTAAGGTCATGCCTGCCATTGCGGCATACTTGTCGCGCATAATAAAGTCGCGATTACCATGAATAAAATAAACCGGTGTACCGCCATCACTGACTGCTTTTAAATGCTTTGCTACATTAGCGCTCAGCGTTGTAATGTAATCGTCGCCAACCCATACTTCAAAAAAATCACCTAAAATGTACAGTGCATCTACATCTTGATGAAGTATGTGCGTATTTAAAAAGCTAAAAAATGCCGCGCTAATATCAGGGCGGTTTTCACTTAGGTGTAAGTCGGCAATAAAATAAGTTTTGCGAGTCATAGATGAGTCTTTTTAGATAAAATAAAAGCGGGCTTATATAAATTAAGTAAATATTTAAACTTAATTTATATTAATACCCGCTTATATACTCACATAATGTGAGTAAACGCTATTAGTTAACAGTAACGCTTTCGATAATTACATCTTCAAGTGGTACGTCTTGATGAAAGCCGTTGCTACCAGTTGCTACGCCTTTAATTTTATTAACTATGTCCATGCCTTCAACAACTTCAGCAAATACACAGTAACCCCAGCCTTGCGACGTTTCGCTGCTGTGGTTTAAAAAATCGTTGTCGTTAACGTTAATGAAAAATTGCGCTGTAGCTGAATGAGGATCAGGCGTACGTGCCATTGCTAAAGTACCTACTTTATTTGATAGGCCATTGTTAGCTTCATTTTTAATTGGATCATTTACTTCTTTTTGATCCATACCAGGGATAAAACCACCGCCTTGAACCATAAAACCATCGATTACACGATGAAAGATAGTGCCGTTGAAAAAGCCAGCATTTGCATACTCTAAAAAGTTTTTAACTGTGTTTGGAGCTTCTTGAGCAAACATTTTAATGGTGATGTCACCAAAATTAGTGTGTAGAACAACCATGAGGTTTCCTGTATCTGGTTTAAATAGTCGCGCTATTTTATCTCAGTTAGCTAAGATTAACAAAGTAGATGTTTGCTTTGTTATAAAGCGCTAGAGCAGGGGCTTTGCAAGTGGTAACATAGCTGTTCAAGTTAATAGTCAAGGACTCAAAGTAAATGGTTAATATATACAACACACTAACGCGACAAAAAGAGCAATTTAAACCAATGGTCGAAGGTAAAATCGACATGTATGTGTGTGGTATCACCATTTATGATTACTGTCATATTGGGCATGCGCGTACCTTTGTTGGCTTCGATGTGATTGTTCGCTACCTTCGCCACATTGGTTACGATTTAAAATATGTGCGTAATATTACCGATGTTGATGACAAAATAATTAAACGCGCTAACGAAAATGGCGAGTCAATAAACGACTTAACTGTGCGCATGACGAAAGCCATGCATGAAGATTTTGATAGTTTAAACATGTTACGCCCCGATGTTGAACCAACAGTAACTGCGCACATGGATGAAATTATTGAAATGGTTGAGCGCTTAATTACCAAAGGCCATGCTTATGTTGCTGCCGATGGCGATGTATTGTTTGATGTTTCTACCTTTGAGCAGTACGGCGCATTATCGCAGCAAGATTTAACCATGCTGCAATCAGGATCGCGTGTTGAGGTTGCTCAGGATAAAGACGATCCGCTTGATTTTGTATTGTGGAAAAAAGCCAAAGCGGGTGAGCCATCATGGTCATCTCCATGGGGCGAAGGGCGTCCAGGTTGGCATATTGAATGTTCTGCTATGAGCTCAAAGCATTTGGGTGAGCATTTTGATATTCATGGTGGGGGTTCTGACTTACAGTTTCCGCATCACGAAAACGAAATTGCACAATCGTGCTGTGCAAATAATGGCAAGTATGTAAATACTTGGATCCACACGGGTATGGTGCAAGTAAATAAAGAAAAAATGTCTAAATCGTTAGATAACTTTTTTACTGTGCGTGAAGTGTTAAAACAGTACGATGCAGAATCGGTACGTTACTTTTTAATCTCGGGCCATTACCGCAGCCAGCTAAATTATTCGCAAGAAAATTTAGATCAAGCTCGCTCATCACTTGAACGTATTTATACAGCACTTCGTGGGGTTGAACCAGTAGCGTGTGAGCTTGATGACAACGAGTATGTTATTAAGTTTAGAAAGGCGATGGATGATGACTTTAATACACCAGAAGCATTACCTGTGTTGTTTGAGCTAGCTAAAGAGCTAAACCGCGTAAAAGATATTGATAGCCAGCAAGCAGGGCAGTTAGCATTTATACTAGGTAGCATAAGCGAAGTGCTAGGTGTTGCTCAGCAGGACCCAGAAGCCTTTTTACAAGGTGGGCAAGACGATGATGAAGTAGCACAAATTGAAGCGCTAATAGTTAAGCGTAACGATGCGCGTGCTAGTAAAAACTGGGCTGCTGCTGATGAAGCGCGCGATGCACTTAGTGCGTTAGGCGTAATACTAGAAGATTCAGCCGGTAAAACCACTTGGCGTAAAGCGTAATTGGTTTATTTCAAAAATAATAACTAACTTTATTAGTTGCATTAAAAAGGGTTGCCACTTGGCAACCCTTTTTTGATTCTGTTAGCGCTTAGCTATGATATTTTTCACACGCTTCGAGGGTGTTTTCAATCAAGCTTGCCACTGTCATAGGGCCTACACCACCAGGTACAGGGGTAATAAAGTCAGCTTTTTGCTCAGCAACACTATATTCAACATCACCCACTAACTTACCGCTATCTAAGCGGTTAATACCTACATCAATAACAATCGCACCTTCTTTAACCCAGTCACCAGGAATAAATTCAGGTTTACCAACTGCAACCACTAATAAATCGGCCCGACGAACATGGGTTTCTAAGTCTTGTGTAAACTTATGACAAACAGTGGTAGTGCAACCAGCTAACAATAGCTCTAGTGCCATAGGACGCCCTACAATATTAGATGCACCTACAACCACAGCATGCAATCCTTTATAACGCACACCCGTTGAGTCAAGTAAGGTAATAATACCTTTTGGTGTACAAGGACGAAGGGCTGGCATACGTTGGGCTAGTCGGCCTATATTGTAAGGATGAAAACCATCTACATCTTTATGCGGAGTAATACGTTCAAGAATCTTTTCTACATCAAGACCTTCAGGTAAAGGGAGTTGTACTAAAATACCGTCAATTTCTTGATCGTTGTTTAATTCATCAATTAACTCTAATAGTGTTTGCTCAGTGGTATTTGCTGGTAAATCAAAAGATTTAGAGATAAAACCAACTTCTTCACAGGCTTTACGTTTTGAGCCAACATAAACCTGACTCGCAGGGTCGAGTCCTACAAGCACTACTGCAAGACCGGGCGCACGAAGGTTTTGTGCTACTCGCTCTGAAACGCGTTGTGCAACTGCGCTACGTACTTGTTTTGCTATTGCTTTACCATCAATGATGTTTGCCGTCATGGGTGACCTTTAATTAGGGTTAATTAACTTGATACAGATACTTAAAATGGATATACAAAAAATAGGGGTAATGTAATAAAGAAATACTTACTTTATTAAATCCATTTTTAATATGTTTACTATTTTCGCAGAAAAGCACTAAAGCGCCAAGTTGCTTTTAGCTAATAGCGTATTTGATTATACAAAATAGTCTAAATTTCAGCCGGCTATTAGGTTATTCTGGCTATTATGAACTAAAAGTGAGCAATTGAATTGTTTTCTTAAAAAAACGTTTGACCTAACCCAGCCAAATCACTATTATGCACCCCGTTGTCAACGAGGTCACTCGCTAACAATTATAAGCATCGGCGATTAGCGCAGTTTGGTAGCGCACTTGGTTTGGGTCCAAGGGGTCGCAGGTTCAAATCCTGCATCGCCGACCACTTTCTTAAGTAATTAAGCTAAGTGGATATTATTTGGGTATTAATGCAATAGTACATTTGCACAAAGCCATTGTACTTACGTAATTAGCTTATTGGTAAACTATGAAGTTTTCGATGCGCCCATAGCTCAGCTGGATAGAGCAACGCCCTTCTAAGGCGTGGGTCGAAGGTTCGAATCCTTCTGGGTGCACCATTTGAAAACAAGTAAATACCGTGGTGATTGTAGCTCAGTTGGTAGAGCCCCGGATTGTGATTCCGGTTGTCGTGGGTTCGAGCCCCATCAGTCACCCCAATTTACAAAGAGTATCGGCGATTAGCGCAGTTTGGTAGCGCACTTGGTTTGGGTCCAAGGGGTCGCAGGTTCAAATCCTGCATCGCCGACCATTTTCTTATAAATGGTCTTAAATACAAAGTTTAAGTATTCAAAAGTTAAGTATAAAAAATATATCGGCGATTAGCGCAGTTTGGTAGCGCACTTGGTTTGGGTCCAAGGGGTCGCAGGTTCAAATCCTGCATCGCCGACCATTTTCTTTATTAACAATAATAAATGAAAATGGTTTTGATATTACACGCACTACTCACTTCAAAATCAGTATTATCGAGCACTTTGTTAAACCAGAGATTGTTAATATTCGAAAATAAATAATAAAAACTCACTAATAAACTATTTTAGAACTTATAAACTATAATTTTATACTTTTGATTAGCTGCTAAATTAGCCTGTTTTTTATT
This sequence comes from Pseudoalteromonas sp. SCQQ13, assembly GCF_015864415.1. NCBI lineage: Bacteria > Pseudomonadati > Pseudomonadota > Gammaproteobacteria > Alteromonadales > Pseudoalteromonadaceae > Pseudoalteromonas > Pseudoalteromonas sp. SCQQ13. The sequence continues at coordinate 14,427 of NZ_JADYXG010000034.1, forward strand.
CGCTTGATTACTAATAACACAATTGTGCTTCAAAAAATTGTTTCCTACACTCGACTATCATCAATATTACGTTATAATGCCGCGTCTATTATTTTAATATAGTGCCCGCAGGGCAGAGCAGCAATGGTATCTGGTGGTAGCGACGAATGTTTTTAAGCCACAAAGGTTTAAATTTTATCAAGACTCCTAAAGATGACTTTGTGTGTAAAGAAGGCGAACAGTCGCCAAAATTGAAGATTGAGGTAAATCATGCAAGTTTCTGTTGAGACGACCCAAGGCCTTGAGCGCCGTCTGACCATCACCGTTCCTGCAGAGAACGTTGAGAATGAAGTAAAAAAACGCTTACAACAACTGTCAAAAACGCAGCGTATTGATGGCTTCCGTGCTGGTAAAGTTCCAGCATCAGTAATTAACAAGCGTTTTGGACCAGCAGTTCGTCAAGAAGTTGCTGGCGAAGTAATGCAACGTAATTTCTATGAAGCAATTGTTTCAGAAAAAATTAACCCAGCTGGCGCACCAACATTTGCTCCAAAAGCACTTGAAGCTGGTAAAGATTTAGAGTTTTCGGCTACGTTTGAAGTTTACCCTGAAGTTGAAGTTCAAGGTTTAGACAAAATTACAGTTGAAAAACCAGCCGTAACAGTAACTGACGAAGATTTAGCTAACATGCTAGAAACACTTCGTAAGCAACACGCAGACTGGGCTGAAGTTGATACAGCTGCTGGCGAAAACGACCGTGTAACGGTTGATTTTGTAGGTACTATCGACGGTGAAGTATTTGAAGGCGGCAAAGCTGAAGACTTCCCATTAGAACTTGGCCAAGGTCGTATGATCCCAGGTTTTGAAGATAATATCGTAGGTAAAAAAGCAGGCGAAGAAGCAATTGCTGACGTAACTTTCCCTGATGATTACCATGCTGAAAACTTAAAAGGTAAAGCGGCTCAATTCACTATCACAGTGAAAAAAGTTGAAGCGCAAGAGTTACCTGAATTAAGCGAAGAATTTGCAACTAAATTCGGTGTTACCGAAGGTGGTGTTGACGCGCTTAAAGTTGAAGTTAAAAAGAACATGACACGTGAGCTAGACCAAGCGGTTAAAGCTAACGTTAAAGATCAAGCTATTAAAGGTCTTTTAGCGAACAACGAAATTGAAGTGCCTAAAGCACTAGTTGATCAAGAAGTTGACGCATTACGTCAGCAAGCTGCTCAACGTTTTGGTGGCGATGCGCAAAACATGCCTGAGCTTCCTGCTGAATTGTTCCATGAGCAAGCAGTAACACGTGTTAAAACTGGCCTTTTATTAGGTGAAGTGATTAAAGCTAACGAGATTAAAGTTGACGACGCTAAAGTTGAAGCATTAATCGCAACGGTAGCTTCTGCATACGAAGATCCAACTGAAGTAGTAGAATACTACAAAGCGAATGATCAACTTATGCAGCAAATGCGTAATGTAGCAATGGAAGAGCAAGCTGTTGAGGCTATCTTAGCTAAAGCAACTGTGACTGACGTTGAAACAGCATTTGACGACATCATGAATCCACAGCAAGGTGCTTAATAAGTCATTGACTTAAGTGCTCGCTAACGATTAAATGGCTCGTGTTACTCTGTTTATGCAGTGTGCTCGGGCCATTTTAGTTTGTGGTTCTTAATTTGCGAAAAATGATAACTATGCTTTTCTTTAATAAGGACAAGTATAAGCGCATAAGGAATTAAATAAGTATGAATATTGGTATTACAGATCCCCTAAACGCATTGGTCCCTATGGTTGTTGAACAAACACCTAAAGGCGAGCGCTCGTATGACATTTATTCGAGATTATTAAAAGAGCGTATTATCTTTTTAACGGGTCCTGTTGAAGACAACATGGCAAACCTGATTTTAGCGCAAATGTTGTTCTTAGAATCAGAAAACCCAGATAAAGATATCTTTTTATATATAAACTCACCAGGTGGTTCGGTTACTGCGGGTATGGCAATTTACGACACAATGAACTTCATTAAACCAGATGTAAGTACAATTTGTGTAGGTCAAGCTGCTAGCATGGGTGCTTTTTTACTTACCGCTGGGGCAAAGGGCAAACGTTTTTGTCTACCGAACTCGCGCGTAATGATCCACCAACCATTAGGTGGTTTCCAAGGTCAAGCATCTGACTTTGAAATACATGCCAAAGAAATCCTGTCTATTAAAGACAAGCTAAACCGCTTAATGGCTGAGCATACAGGCCAACCATTAGACGTGATTTCTAAAGACACTGATCGTGATAACTTTATGAGTGCTGATCAAGCTGTAGATTACGGCATTGTAGACTCAGTATTTAAAAATCGCGCTAGCAAGTAAGCGTTTGGCAAACAGCTAGGCTGTTTGCCACTTTGAGTTACTATGCGAAAAAATTAAATTTTGGTATAGTTAAAACGTATTGAAATAGCCATCGACCAATTTGGTGGCCAACGTATAAAATGAGGTAGCTGAATGTCTGACACTCCTACAGACGGCGACAAAAGTAGTAAATTGTTATACTGTTCTTTTTGCGGCAAAAGCCAACATGAAGTACGCAAATTAATTGCAGGCCCTTCAGTATATGTTTGTGATGAATGTGTAGAGTTGTGTAACGATATTATCAGAGAAGAAATAAAAGACATTGCGCCTAAGCACGATGCCTCTGACAAACTACCTGTACCAAAAGAAATTCGTAAACACTTAGACGACTATGTTATTGGCCAAGACCATGCTAAAAAAGTATTGTCTGTAGCGGTATACAACCATTACAAACGCCTACGTAATCAGTCGACTAAGCAAGATATTGAACTAAGTAAAAGTAATATCTTATTAATTGGCCCTACAGGTAGTGGTAAAACATTACTAGCAGAAACGTTAGCACGCTTATTAGATGTGCCGTTTACTATGGCCGATGCAACCACATTAACCGAAGCGGGTTATGTGGGTGAAGATGTTGAAAACATCATTCAAAAGCTGTTACAAAAATGCGATTACGATGTAGAAAAAGCACAACGTGGTATTGTTTACATAGATGAAATTGATAAAATTTCTCGTAAATCAGACAACCCGTCAATTACGCGTGATGTATCAGGCGAAGGCGTGCAACAAGCACTACTTAAACTGATAGAAGGCACCATAGCTTCGGTTCCACCACAAGGTGGCCGTAAGCACCCACAGCAAGAGTTTTTACAAGTAGATACGTCTAAAATCTTGTTTATTTGTGGTGGCGCATTCTCAGGTCTTGATAAAGTGATTGAGCAACGTAGCCATAAAAATACCGGTATTGGTTTTGGTGTTGATGTTAAAGAGTCTGCAGCGAGCCGTTCTTTAAGTGATACATTTAAAGACGTAGAGCCAGAGGATTTAGTTAAGTACGGCTTGATCCCTGAGTTTATCGGCCGTTTACCGGTAGTTGCTACATTAACTGAACTTGATGAAGCTGCACTAATACAAATTTTAAGTGAGCCTAAAAACGCCATTACTAAACAGTTTTCAGTATTGTTTGGTATGGAAGATGTTGAGCTTGAGTTTCGCGATGATGCCTTAGCTGCAATTGCCCACAAAGCAATGGAGCGTAAAACAGGTGCTCGTGGTTTGCGTTCAATCGTTGAAGGTGTATTACTTGATACTATGTATGAGCTACCTTCTATGGATAATGTAAGCAAAGTGGTTATAGATGAAACCGTAATTAAAGGTGAATCAGACCCAATTTTGATTTATGAAAATAATAATCAAGATAAAGCAGCATCTGAGTAGTTTTTAAGCTATTTGATTTAAAAAGGAGCCTAAGGCTCCTTTTTTTATAATTAATTTAATTGAGTACGGGAAAATCGTTGAACTTTAATTAGGTTATCCCCATATACTTGAGTAATCTTTAAAATAAATGAAGTGCAAAGAGAAATATAATGACGCTTGAGAGAACCGATCGAGTCGAAATCCCAGTATTAGCACTGCGCGATGTAGTGGTATATCCGCACATGGTGATCCCGCTTTTTGTAGGCCGTGAAAAATCAATAAAATGCCTTGAAGCGGCAATGGATAAAGACAAACAAATTTTCTTGGTTGCCCAAAAAGATGCAACCGTAGATGAGCCTGAGCAAGATGATATTTATCGTGTTGGTACTATTGCCACTGTACTTCAGTTATTAAAGTTACCAGACGGTACAGTAAAAGTTTTAGTAGAAGGTACGCAGCGCGCAAAAATTGAAGAGTTTATTGATAGCGAAGAATTTTTTGTAGCTAATGCGCAGTTTATTGAATCAGAATCAATAGATGAGCATGAGCAAGATGTGTTTATTCGCAGCGCAATTAGCCAATTTGAAGGCTATGTAAAACTCAATAAAAAAATCCCACCAGAAGTACTTACTTCGGTTTCGGGGATTGACGATCCGGCGCGCCTTGCCGATACCATGGCAGCTCATATGCCATTAAAAGTGCCTGAAAAACAAAAAGTATTAGAAACCTCAAGTGTTACCGAACGCTTAGAATACTTAATGGCGCTAATGGAAGGCGAAATAGATTTACTGCAAGTTGAGAAAAAAATACGTAGCCGCGTTAAAAAGCAAATGGAAAAATCACAGCGCGAGTATTACCTCAATGAGCAAATGAAAGCGATTCAAAAAGAGCTCGGTGAACTTGATGATGTGCCAGATGAGTTTGAAGCGCTGAAAAAGCGTATTGAAGAGTCGGGCATGCCAACCGAAGCAAAAGAAAAAGCGACGGCTGAGTTAAGTAAGCTAAAAATGATGTCGCCAATGTCGGCAGAAGCCAGTGTAGTGCGCTCATACATAGATACACTAATTAGTGTACCGTGGAAAAAACGCTCAAAAGTTAAAAAAGATTTAGCTGGCGCGCAAAAAATACTTGATAGCGACCATTACGGCTTAGAAAAAGTTAAAGAACGTATTTTAGAGTACCTAGCGGTGCAACAACGTACTAACAAGCTTAAAGGGCCTATTTTGTGTCTAGTAGGGCCGCCTGGTGTGGGTAAAACCTCTTTAGGTCAATCTATTGCACGCTCTACCGGCCGTAAGTATATTCGTATGGCGCTTGGCGGTGTACGTGATGAAGCTGAAATTCGTGGCCATCGTCGTACTTACATTGGCTCAATGCCAGGTAAAATGATTCAGAATATGACAAAAGTGGGCGTTAAAAACCCATTGTTTTTACTTGATGAAATCGACAAAATGTCATCAGACATGCGTGGTGATCCCGCATCTGCATTACTTGAGGTGTTAGATCCTGAGCAAAATAGTCATTTTGCCGATCACTACCTAGAAGTTGACTACGATTTGTCGGATGTGATGTTTGTTGCTACATCAAACAGCTTTAACATTCCAGGGCCGTTACTAGATCGAATGGAAGTTATTCGTTTGTCGGGTTACACCGAAGATGAAAAACTAAATATTGCTAAACAGCACTTAATTACCAAGCAAGTTAAGCGTAATGGCTTAAAAGAGCATGAAATTGAGATAGCCGATAGTGCCATTACCGGTATTATTCGTTATTACACGCGTGAAGCGGGTGTACGTAATTTAGAGCGCGAAATATCTAAACTATGTCGTAAAGCGGTTAAAAATATTTTAATCGAAAAAGACACCACAACAGTCACTATCGATGAGCACAACCTAGAGGACTTTTTAGGGGTGCAACGCTTTGATTACGGTAAAGCAGAAGACGGCGACCGTATTGGCCAAGTTACAGGCCTTGCATGGACTGAAGTGGGCGGCGACTTGCTAACTATTGAATGCGCCGCAGTACCAGGTAAAGGTAAGCTTAGCTATACCGGCTCATTAGGTGATGTAATGCAAGAGTCGATACAAGCAGCCATGACAGTAGTACGAAACCGAGCGGAAGAGTTTCGTATTAACAGTGATTTTTATGAAAAGCGCGATATTCATGTACACGTACCAGAAGGCGCAACGCCTAAAGATGGTCCAAGTGCAGGTGCTGCTATGGTAACTGGTTTAGTGTCGAGCTTAACTGGTAATCCGGTACGTGCCGATGTTGCCATGACAGGCGAAATTACATTGCGTGGTGAAGTACTACCAATTGGTGGCTTAAAAGAGAAATTATTAGCAGCGCATCGCGGCGGTATTAAAACGGTTATTATTCCAAAAATTAACGAACGTGACCTAAAAGAGATCCCAGACAACGTATTGGCTGGCCTCGATATTCACCCAGTTACATGGATTGATGAAGTATTAAAACTTGCTTTAGTGCACCCAGTTGATAGTTTTTCAGTCGAAACGCCGAAAAACCGATAAAAAACGCTAAAAAAGTGCTTTTAGGGGCTTTTCAAATCTAAACGGTATGATAAGTTAAGCACTGGTTTTCAAGCCTAGCCCTTATGGTTACTAGGCTTAAGAAAAATATAATCGTATGAGCATAATAGTTTGCTCTAAATTTTCAAAACAGTGATGTTAGTAAAAAACAATCGCTCTTGATAACAACAATTAAAGAGGATGATATTGTGAATAAATCTCAATTAATCGATCAAATCGCAGCTGATGCTGACATTTCTAAAGCGGCTGCAGGTCGTGCACTAGATTCATTTATCGAATCAGTTACTGGCGCACTTAAAGAAGGCGACTCAGTTGCACTTGTTGGTTTTGGTACTTTTTCAGTTCGTGACCGTGCTGCACGTTCAGGCCGTAACCCACAAACTGGCGAAACAATTCAAATTGCTGCTGCAACTATCCCTGCATTTAAAGCAGGTAAAGCACTAAAAGACGCAGTAAACTAATCACTGTTTTAAACACATTAGTTGTGGCGAGTGTAAAAATACTTAATGACCACAGAAGATGAATTAAGTAACTTTACCGCCAGTTACTTCAAGTGAAAAAGCGTATCTGGTAAGATACGCTTTTTTTACATATGACAAGGTAAAAACCTTGCTCAGAAAAGAGATAAACAAATGCTTGAGAAAATCAGAGAAGGTTCGCAAGGACCTATAGCCAAAGTAATTTTAGGCGCCGTGATTTTATCTTTTGCTTTAGCAGGAATTGGTAGTTACCTAGGTCAAACCACAGAACAACCTGTTGCTGAAGTAAATGGTATTAAAATTAGTCAAACCGAATTTAATCGTGCGTTTCAAAATGAACGAGGCCGATTAGAGCAACAGTTTGGTGAATACTTTACCCAAATTGCAGCCGATCCAAATTACATGGCGCAAATACGCCAAGGTGTAATTGACCGTTTAGTACAACAAGAACTGCAAACTCAACTAGCGGCAGAGTTAGGCCTTCGTGTAAGCGATGAAAGTGTAAGACAAACCATTTTAGAATTACCTTATTTTAAAATTGGTGAAAGCTTTAACAACGACCGTTACTTGCAAGTTATTCGTCAAATGAACTTTCAACCAGACTCATTTCGCGAGTATTTACGTAAAGACATGACACGCAGCCAGCTTGTATCTGCTGTTGCGGGAAGTGATTTTGCGCTAAAAAATGAACTTGAGAGTGCCATTGCTCTACAACAACAAACGCGCAGCATTGACTACCTAGTAGTTAATAAAGAAGCAATGCAAGACAGTGTTGTAGTGAGTGAGCAAGAAATAGCTGATTACTATGAATTAAATAGCGGCCAGTTTTTATCTCCTGAGCGTTTATCGGTTAATTACATAGAGCTAAAAGCGCAAGACATTACAGTTGCTTCAGTAACTGAAGATGACGTAAAAGCCTATTACGAACAAAGTAAAGCGCAATACGTTGAGCCTGAAAAGCGTCGTGTTTCGCATATTTTAATTGATAACAGTGAAGACGATGATGCAGCTAAAGCAAAAGCAGAGTCTTTATTAGCGCAATTAAATCAAGGTGCTGATTTTGCCGAGCTAGCAGAGTCATCGTCTGATGATATTGTAAGTGGCGAAATGGGTGGCGATTTAGAGTGGATAGAACGTGATGTAATGGATCCTGTTTTTGAAGACGCAGCATTTGCGCTCGAAAATAAAGGTGACTACTCAGACGTTATAGCATCAGAATTTGGTTACCACATTATTAAACTAACCGACCTACAGGCGCAGCAAGTAAAAGCCTACGATGATGTAAAAGCAGATTTACGTGCAGAACTAGAAAAAGCTGAAAAAGTAGATGCATTTTACGAAAAGCAAACAGAAATGGCCGCGCTTGCGTTTGAAATTTCAGACCGCTTAGTTGATGCAGCAGAAGCCGCGGGTGTAGAGATTAAGTCTACTCCACTTGTAGCGCTAAATGAGCTACCAGAGCCGTTAAACAGCCCTGCAGTTATTACAGCATTAACATCAGTTGATTTACTTGAAGATAAAGTAAACTCAGAGCTGATTGAGTTAGGTAATGAGCATGTTATTGTGGTGCGTGTTAATGAACATGAGCCAGCTGCCACTAAAGCACTAAGCGATGTAAGCGAGCAAATTAAAGCCAGCTTAGTTAACGAGAAAACATCAGCGCTTGCTAAAGAAAAAGCCCGTACACTCTTTGCAGAAGTACAAGCAGGCAAGAGTTTAAATGACGTTGCCGCTGAGCAAAACTTAACAGTTCGCCAAGAAGCGCAGTTAACGCGTCAGAGCTATACTGTTTCGCCAGCTATTGTGACGCAAACATTTAAAATGGCTCACCCAACTGATTCAGCAATCGTTGAGCTAGTTAATTTAAATAATGGTGATGCTGCGATTGTTGCGCTTAAATCGGTAATGAACGCTGAAGTTGCAGATAATATTGACCCACAAATTCAGCAAAACATTACCATGGCACAAGCAAACAAAAACTACATGGTGTTTATTGAGTCATTAAAAGCTCAAGCGAAAATTAACTTACCAAATGTAGCGCAAGCCGCAGAGTAAAATTCGTAATAAAATAATTAAAAGGCGCTTTTTAAAGCGCCTTTTTTGTTTGTAAAAAAGCAGCTATTAGGAAAAGTAGTTATTACTAAAAGAAGGTGCCAGATATCAGTAAGTGATTAACCGAATTTGGTATTTAGGTTTACAGTTGAAATATTTTTAATGCAGACACCCACCTTAATATTTGTAATATCAGTGTAATTAACTATGCTCTTTTTAGTGCAATAATTAAGCAGGGTGTCACATGGCTATCGCAAGAAAACGTCAGGTAAGTTTGGTCGATACAAAATACTATCACTGTATTTCGCGCTGTGTACGCCGTGCATTTTTATGCGGCGTAGACAACTTTACTAATCAATCGTATGAACATTATTTTTAATGCAGACACCCATCTTAATATTTGTAATATCAGTGTAATTAACTAAGCTCTGGTTAGTGCAATAATTAAGCAAGGTGTCACATGGCTATCGCAAGAAAACGTCAGGTTAGTTTGGTCGATACAAAATACT
>NZ_JADYXG010000035.1:0-22010 GCF_015864415.1 Pseudoalteromonas sp. SCQQ13
TATTGCAAGTAAATTCAACGCAGTTAGCGCTGAAAACAGCTGCTTGAGATAAGTTTATTATCCGGAGCTCAGGTTACATTAGCCCGAACTTTGGTTAAGTGATTTACTAACACATTAGCAGGATAAACCATGACAGCACCAAAAATTATTGCTTTAGCAGGTAGTTTACGTAAAGACAGCTTTAATCAACAACTGATCAATGAAGCAGCACGCTTTGCATTAGAAAGTGGTGCAGAAGTAGAAATAATTAAACTTGCCGATTTAAATATCCCACTTTTTAATCAAGATATTGAAGCGCAAGGTACTCCTGCCGATGTGCAGCTGTTAAAAGAGAAGTTACGTGCTGCAGATGGTATTTTATTAGCCAGCCCTGAATACAATGGCTCTATTACTGCAGCGCTTAAAAATGCAATCGACTGGGCTTCTCGCACAGAGCAAGGTGCAGTACCTGCTTTTCGCAATAAAGTAGCGGCGTTATTTGCAGCATCACCCGGTGGATTAGGTGGTCTACGTGGCTTAAACCACGTGCGTGATATTTTAAGTGGTGTTGGCTCATTAGTACTTGCCGATCAGCTAGCAGTACCGGCTGTGCATACTGTACTCGATGAAAATGGCCAAATTAATAACCCAAATACAGCAGAAAAAGTGTCTGCATTAGCACAACAATTAGTAACTGTTGCCAGCAAGCTTAGCTAACCTGCTAAAGCTCTATTTTGTCGCCGCAATTTTAGCGGCGATAAAATCTACATGAGTTACATATAACAAGCCTGCCACTTTACGTATTACGTACTCTTCTTGCGGATCAATCTCACCATCGGCATAGGCTAAGCGCCATAATAACTCTATTATTTCAATGCGCTGCGCAGCACTACAATGTTGGTTAATTTGTTTTGAAAACTGAAAATAATCTGTCGCGCTATCCACGCTACTGTTTGCATTATTTAGCAGCTCGTTTACGTCTGCATCGTTTAATGTAAAATAGCGTTTTAAGGTAGTCGTTAAAGTATGTTGTTCATCATCATCTAACTTAGCATCGGCGCGCATTACCTCAATTAATAATGCAGCAACCGCTGTTTTTAAATCATGCTCTTGCATACTTGGCTGTTGCTCATCGAATACAGAAAAAAGTTGTTTTATTTGTTTGAACATCACACTTTCCCTTATTGGGTGTTAAACTTAATATAAATAAATAGCGCTTAATACTGATAGTATTAATGGGTATAAAGTTCGCAAATTAAAGGAATTATTTATGCAAGGATTAAACATTAGCTTAGTTATTGGCAGTACTTTGCTAGCTTGTTCAAGCGTAGGCACAGCTTTTGCCGAACAAGCAAAAACAGAAAAACTCTACGACTTTGATAATAAAGTACATTATTACCAAACAAAACTCGACGATGATAACTATAAAATAGAGATCCAGTCAGACGATTACAAACACTTTGCAAATCAGAGTGTATTTTTACTACGCCATGCTAATCGCTTGTGCCTTAATAAAACATTTATGCTTAAAGTGCTGGATGGCGTGCAAGAGTACGAAAGTATGCCTACTAACCCTAGAGCTTACCAACCAGCATTAAGTGTTTTACTACAGTGCGAAGATGAATAATTTTAGTCTGTGTATCCCCAAGGGGCTGCTGGCGGAGTGATGGGTTTAGTTAAATCAAAATCCACTTTAAATTCGCGGCCTTGACGAATTAAACGATAAGTAAATACCTCAGGATAAATATACATTTGCCAAGTATTACCTACCGACTGTGCTATCCCTTGTGCAACAAATAATTCTTTTGAATATTGATCGGCAGGAAACGACTGCATTTGTGCAAAGCCAGCATCATTTGTATGCCCGCCATACATAGTTGAGATGTCGTTAGAACCATTTTGATGGCGATGGTCGTGCTTTAAGCTTAAGCCACTGCCCGTTTTAGTAATAATCCAAGTGCGCGATGCATCATCACCCACATGAAATGGCACTTGCAGCTCACTGTCGGTACATTTACGTACATGCATTACTAATTTTTTGCCCGCAAATGAGCTTGGTCCCGCGGCGTTATCAACACTTACCTTGCCTTCATAAGCTTTACCGCAATGTGCAGCAATATTACTAAAAAACGCATCGTGGCTAGCAATAGACACCAAAGGCGCAGGGCTTGCTACAACAGTTGATGAAGCCAATAATAAAGTGGCTGCAGTTAATAATTTCATCACATATTCCTTATAATAGTTTTTAGTACCATAGCCCTTTAACTCACTTAAAGGAAGTAATCACGATGAACCACCAAAGTGCAGGAGTAACCAACAAATGATACTTGCAACTCGCTGATAATTTTAAAATATAAATTGTTGCAAAAAAAATATAAATTGTTGCAAAAAAAATATAATAATTAAATACTGCCAACTGTAAAATTAATAACTAGCATGGAGCGCAGAACCAAATGACAAATTATATAGGCTTAATAATAGTCATATTATTATTGATTTTACAAAATCGTTATTACCTTTCCCTATGTAAATACCTTGCTCAGCAACACCCAAATGAATGGCAAAAGCTTACCCAAAACTCTTTAGATGGAACAGCACATGCCAACCTTGCTGAATCATTTAAAAATGGCTTTTTTGCGACCATAGATGACTCGAAAGTAACCCGTTTTCAAACCTTTAAAAGGATAAATTTATTAATAATAGCAGCCATTTCCGCCGCTAGTTTAGCTACTGCATTTTTATTTTGAACAAATTGATAAAACAATTAATGTGTTGCCGCTAAAATAAAAAAGCGCAGCTTATGCTGCGCTAAATACGTCTTTTTATTTATTTTAACAACTTACTGCCAAGGACGCTCTGCAGCAAGTTGCTGCTCAAACGCGTCTATTTGTGGGTTAAGCGTTTCGGTTACGCCAATAAAGTCTAGGCCGCTTAATAGACGCTCTTTTACGTCTTTGCGAATATCAAAACTAATGGGGGCAAATTTAGTGCTAGTCAGTGTTTGATTTTCAAGATCGATGTCGATATGAATATCGTCATGTTGCTCACTTAACACAAATAATTGCTCTAGCGTATCGCCAGGCAGTGCAATGGCTAACATTTGATTATTGCCACAGTTATTGAAGAAAATATCGGCAAAGCTTTCAGCCAAAATCACTTCAAAACCATATTGCTTTAGTGCCCATGGCGCGTGTTCGCGTGATGACCCACAACCAAAGTTGTCGCGCGTTAGTAATATTTGCGCGCCTTGGTAGCAAGGGCGATTTAAAATAAAATCAGGGTTTGGCTCGTCATTTTCTAAATAGCGCCAATCATAAAATAATGCGGCATCAAAGCCTTCGCGGCTGGTTGAGGTTAAAAACTGCTTTGGAATAATTTGATCCGTGTCCACGTTGTTTTTATCCAATGGGGCCATTAAGCCACTAAAATAAATGCTCATTAGGCTTCTCCTCTAATATCAACAAAGTGACCATGTATAGCTGCCGCAGCGGCCATTGCAGGGCTAACCAAATGGGTGCGCCCGCCACGGCCTTGACGTCCTTCAAAGTTACGATTTGAGGTGGATGCACAGCGTTTACCTGCACCTAAGCGGTCGTCGTTCATTGCTAAACACATTGAACAACCCGGTTCACGCCACTCAAAGCCAGCTGCTTTAAAAATATCTGCTAAGCCTTCGTCTTCGGCTTGTTTTTTAACTAAACCAGAACCCGGTACAATTAACGCTTCAATACCGGCAACTACTTTTTTGCCTTCGACTATTTTTGCTGCTGCACGTAAATCTTCAATACGACTATTGGTGCACGAGCCAATAAACACGGTATCTACTTTTGCACTTGATAACTTTTCGCCCGCTTTTAGGCCCATGTACTTTAATGCACTGCGGATCGCATCAGCTTTAATTAGGTCAGGTTCTTTATCAGGATCAGGAATACACTCGTCTACGCCAATCACTTGCTCTGGGCTAGTGCCCCAAGTAATTTGTGGCTGAATGCTGCTGGCCTCCAGCTCAACAACATGATCAAACTGCGCACCATCATCTGTTTTTAATGTTTCCCAATACTTAACAGCTGCGTCAAAATCAGCGCCTTTAGGAGCAAATGGGCGACCTTTTAGGTAATCATAAGTGATTTGGTCAGAAGCAATTAAACCTGCTTTGGCACCCATTTCTATACTCATATTACACAACGTCATACGTGCTTCCATCGACAACGCTTCAATTCCTTCACCGCAAAATTCTGCAACGTAGCCCGTGCCACCCGCTGTACCTAACTTACCAATAACCGCCATAATTAAGTCTTTTGCAGTAACGGTGGGACGCAAACGGCCATTTATTTGAATTTTTAACGACTTAGCCTTTTTTTGTTGCAGTGTTTGCGTTGCTAATACGTGTTCAACCTCTGAGGTGCCAATACCGTGAGCAAGCGCACCAAATGCACCATGAGTCGACGTATGGCTATCACCACATACTATGGTAGTGCCAGGCAAAGTTATACCCTGCTCTGGCCCCATAACATGCACTATGCCTTGGTTAATTGAGTTTAAATCGTAAAGCACAATGCCAAACTCTTTACAGTTTGCATCTAGCGCCATTAATTGATTTTTCGACACTTCGCTAGCAGCATCCAATGAGCGACTTTTGGTCGATACATTATGATCCATAGTAGCAAAGGTTTTTTCTGGGCAGCGTACAGTGCGGTTTTTTTCACGCAAACCAGCAAAGGCTTGTGGTGATGTAACTTCGTGTACTAAATGACGGTCAATATAAAGTAAATCGGTTTGCTCGTTGATGCTGGCAATTGTATGTGCTTGCCAAATTTTGTCGTATAACGTTTGGGCCACTTGCTAATCCCCTAATCTGTTTTGAGCCGCAGCCTAACGGAGCTGCGGCATTAAAATGTGTTTTTAGTTAAATGCGCGCAACAATCGCTGCAGCAACATCATTGGTGGTATAGCCAGCGTTTGGAAATATATCTGGCGTACCTACGCCCGCTGCAACGGCTTCAGCTACTGCTTTTTCAATGGTGCGTGCAGCTTCGTCTTGGCCCAATGAGTAACGCAGCATTAGTGCGGCACTTAAAATTTGTGCAATCGGATTTGCCACGCCTTTACCTGCAATATCGGGGGCTGAGCCACCGGCAGGCTCGTATAAACCAAAGCCCGACTGGTTCAAACTAGCCGATGGTAATAACCCCATAGAGCCGGTGATCATCGCGCACTCATCAGACAAAATATCGCCAAATAAGTTATCGCACAGCAATACATCAAACTGGCTTGGTTGTTTTACAAGCTGCATTGCTGCGTTATCTACGTAAATATAATCAAGTTTTACTTCTGGGTAGTCTTTACTTACTTCGGTAACAACTTCGCGCCATAGTACGCTTGATGCTAAAACGTTGGCTTTATCAACCGAAGTAACATGGCTACTACGCAGTTTTGCGGCTTCAAAGGCAAAACGTGCAATACGTTCTATTTCTTTACGTGAGTATCTTTGCGTATCGAATGCTGATTCATTTTCGCCTTCGCCGCTGCGCCCTTTTTCACCAAAATAAATGCCACCGGTTAGCTCACGTACACACAAAATGTCAAAGCCTTGCTCGCTAATATCAGCGCGTAATGGCGATGCGGTGCTTAATGCTGGCAATAATTGCGCTGGGCGTAAATTACAAAACAAGCCAAAGTGTTTACGCAGCGGTAACAGTGATCCACGCTCAGGTTGCTCATCGGGCGGTAAATGTTCCCACTTTGGACCACCAACAGCACCAAATAAAATAGCATCGGCATTTTCACAGGCTGTAACTGTACTTTGTGGTAAGGCTTTTCCATGCTTATCGATGGCTGCCCCACCAATTGCATGGTGTTCGCGGTTTAGAGTAAAACCAAACTTATTGCTCACTGCATCCAGTACTTGCTCTGCTGCTGCCATTATTTCTGGGCCAATACCATCACCCGCTAATACGGCTACACTGTAGTTTGTTTTACTCATCCTGCTTTCCTTTGTTGTTTTAAATCAGACACTTTTTGTGCGCGATAAATTAAATTATAAACACGAACCATAGCGCGTACCGACGCTTCTACCACATCTGCTGCTATGCCCGCACCGTGATAAGGGCGGCCGTTAAATTTAGCAATAATGTTTACCTGCCCAAGTGAACTTGCACCTTGGCCTGTGGCTTCTAAGTTATACTCAATCATTTCTACGCTCATTCCGGTTAAGCGCTCAATAGCAGCAAAAGAGGCTTCAACTGGGCCATTCCCCGTTGCTGCTTCTTGTTTAGCTTCGCCATCTATCAACATGCCAATAGTAGAGCTGGCTACCGATTGTGAGTTAGATACCGAGTTAACAAATTCTAATTGGTACTTTTCGTCTTTGTCGTTAATTTGATTAAAGTAAATCATCGCTTCAAGGTCGTAATCGTATACAGTACCTTTTTGATCAGCCAAGGCTATAAAACTTTCGTATAGACTATCCATATCGTAATCAGACTTTTGATAGCCTAATTCTTCTAAGCGATGTTCAATAACATGGCGTCCAGAGCGTGAAGTCATATTTAATTGGTTGCTCGGTACTCCTACACTTTCTGGCGACATAATTTCGTAGGTGTTTTGCGCTTTTAATACGCCGTCTTGATGTATACCTGAGCTGTGTGCAAAGGCGTTCTCGCCCACAATGGCTTTATTAGGCTGTACTGGCATATTACAAATTTTAGCCACTTGGCGAGATGCGCGATAAATTTCTTCACTTTTAATATCGGTATACACGTTTAAGTGGTCTTTGCGCATTTTCATGATCATTGCCACTTCTTCAAGTGAGCAGTTACCCGCACGTTCACCAATGCCGTTAATAGTACACTCAATTTGGCGAGCACCCGCTTGCACAGCAGCAATAGAGTTGGCAACAGCTAAGCCTAAATCGTTATGGCAATGCACACTTAAGCGTGCTTTATCAATATTTGGCACATTGTTCATTAAATGGCGGATCATGCCTGCGTATTCGTCCGGCGTTACAAAGCCAACTGTATCGGGTAAATTAATAGTAGAAGCACCGGCTTTAATTGCCTGCTCTACAATGCGGCATAAATCCCAATGCGGTGTACGTCCGGCGTCCTCACACGAAAACTCCACATCATCGGTATAGTTACGTGCTAATTTAATTGATTTAACTGCCATAGCAGTGGCATCGTCTAAGCTCATGCGTAACTTGTGCTCAAGGTGCAAAGGACTGGTAGCAATAAAAGTATGAATTCGACTTTGCTGCGCGTTACGAAGTGCTTCGCCACATGCTTCAATGTCTTTAGCAACTGAGCGCGCTAGGCCACAAATAATTGGCCCTTTAACCTCGGTAGCAATACGCTGCACGGAGCGAAAATCTGCTGGGCTCGATACCGGAAAACCCACTTCCATTACATCTACATTTAAGCGACTAATGGTGTGCGCTAGCTGAATTTTATCATCTTCGGTAAGGCTTGCTTTAAGCGCCTGCTCACCATCACGTAATGTGGTATCAAAAATCCATACTTTATCTTGGTCTTGCATAACAGCCTCTCATTCCAATGCTATTTATTGTTAACTTATCCTACCGCGAGATAAAAAAAACCCCGCAAGTGCGGGGTTTTTTTATGTTTAGCTCAATGCAAACACACTAATCCCCGCTCACTTGCCATAGCAGTAAGAGGTTCAGTTTTAGTGTAATTAAACGAATAATATGCATCTTGCTTTCTTATTTGTGTCGAGTGAGGCTTATTTTTAACATTACCATGCACAAGGTGCAAGCATAAAAATTCTAATTTTTGTATTTAACATCGCTTTAAACAGAAATAATTATGCGCTAAAGCAAGGTTTGGTGAGGTTTTTTAACAATAAAGCACCGCAAAGTGCTTAAATTACTAAGCACTGTAAAGCACAGTGCTTAGATTAACTTTTTACTCTGTTTAAATCTCTTTATTTGTTTCTCGCACATAATGCGTTGCACCACGAGTAATGTAGCGCAATTGCCAAATAACACGCTCTACTAACTCATCGCGTTGTAAGCCCTCTAAATCAAGCGCTTCTGCTCCAGCATTAAATACCAGTGTTACCATGGCTTCAGATTGAATATACGCATGGGTGGCATCGCATTTTGTTTCGCTTTCTAGGTAGTGCGCCAACTCTAAAATAAAGTGCTTAACTTCGCGTGCTACCGCCGCTCTAAACGCTTTTGAAGTACCAGATCGTTCGCGCAGTAATAACCTAAATTGATTACTCGAGTTGTCAATAAACTCCATAAAGGTCACCACCGAGGTATTTATTACGCTACCACCGCTGGCAATGCGTCGGCGCGCTTGGCGCATAAGTTGACGCAGGGTTAAACCCGCTTCATCAACCATGGTTAAACCCAGTTCGTTCATATCTTTAAAATGTCGATAGAAAGAAGTTGGTGCAATACCGGCTTCACGCGCAACTTCGCGTAAACTTAAGTTTGAAAAGCTATGATCGGCACTCAACTGATTGAATGCCGCCTCAATTAACGCTTGTCGTGTTTTTTGTTTCTGTTGCGCTCTAACACCCGACATCAACAGCTCCCTGAATGAATTTATAGCAAATTTTGATTAAAATAGTTTAATTACTCAGTCTAATACTTGACGCCAAGAGTTTGAAATATTATTTTAGCTTACAGTTGTACGCTGAGATAGAGAATTATGAACAAACCACCACTTATTTGGACCAACGTCCTATTTTTTAGCCTTACTTTTTTGGCCGCGATAACGCTTGTGCCTTGGTATGGTATTAACTACGGATTTTCTAGTGCCCACTGGATTGCCTTTGTCGGCTGCATGTTTTATGCAGGCTTATCAATTACTGCCGGTTACCACAGATTGTGGGCGCATAAAACCTATAACGCCCATCCGGCGGTTGAGTTTGTGTTTGCCTTAGGCGGTGCATTTGCACTGCAAAACAGTGCACTACATTGGAGCAGCGACCACCGTGTGCATCACGGCCAAGTTGACGACCCAATAAAAGACCCTTATGCCGCAACCAATGGTTTTTGGTATAGCCATATTGGCTGGATGTTACGTGACTATCAAGCTGATAGCTACGGCGATTACAGTAACTGTCGCGATTTACAACGCAATAAAATTGTAATGTGGCAACACAAACATTATTTAAAGTTAGCTCTTTTAATGAATGTAGGCCTACCTCTTACGCTAGGATTACTAGTTGGCGATGTATGGGGCATGTTATTACTTGCCGGTTTACTGCGCTTAGTACTTAGTCAGCACTTTACCTTTTTTATTAATTCGGTAGCCCATATTTGGGGCTCTCGTCCGTACACCGAAAAAAATACCGCCCGCGACAACGGCTTTTTAGCCCTATTTACATATGGCGAGGGGTATCATAACTTTCATCATATTTTTGCCAGTGATTACCGTAACGGCATTAGGTGGTTTCATTATGACCCCACTAAATGGGTTATTCGCTCGTTAGCTGCCCTTGGTTTAGCCAGTAAACTAAAGCGCACACCGGTTGAACGCATTGAAAAAGCCAAGGCCGAAACTTTAATGAGCAAAACACAAGTTCGTCTTGCAAAATTGCCTTTAGCACAAGATAAGCTTACATTATTACAACAAGAATATGATTTACTGCTGAAAAAACTGCAAAATTATTGTTCACTACAAAAACAAGTGTTAGAAGTTAAAAAAAATAACATGGCAAAGCAGTGTGAACGTTCAGCATTAATGGCACAATACCATGAGCTGGAAGCCGCCTGGGAAAACCAAAAGCAGGCATGGCTAGCACTTAATGCGAGGTTATTAAAAGCCTCTTTTAGTTAATATAGGAGTGGCTGTGGCCAAACAACCAGAAAAGAAAAAAACACCCGTGACATACCAATATGATGCAGTAATTATTGGCACGGGTCCTGGCGGTGAAGGTACCGCTATGAACCTTTCAAAAAATAACAAAAAAGTGGCTGTTATTGAACGCCACGAAGCCGTAGGTGGGGGCTGTGTACATTGGGGAACCATTCCCTCTAAAGCCCTACGTCACTCGGTTAGCCGTTATATAGAATATAAAACAAACCCTTTATTTAATACCGGTGATCGACTTGCTCGACTCACTTTTCCTGACATTTTACGCCATGCCAGCTCAGTTATTTCTAAGCAGTCTAATTTACGTAGCAGTTTTTACGACCGTAACCGTATTCAAATGTTTCAAGGCGACGCGCGTTTTATTGATAAACATACAGTTGAAGTAACTCGCCAAGATGGTTCAACTGAGCGTTTAACGGCCAAGACTATTGTTATTGCTACAGGTTCGCGCCCATACCGTCCGCCAGAAGTAGACTTTACCCATTCTCGTATTTACGACAGCGATACTATTTTAGGGTTAACCCACGATCCACATCGCGTACTTATTTATGGTGCGGGTGTAATTGGTTGTGAGTATGCCTCTATTTTTAAAGGCTTAGGTGCCAAAGTTGATTTAGTTAACACTCGCGACCGCCTACTTGCCTTTATGGACACAGAAATATCTGACGCGCTGAGTTATCACTTTTGGAATAGCGGTATTGTAATTCGTCATAACGAAGAGTTTGATCATATTGAAACCCGTGATGACTGTGTAATTATGCATTTAAAATCGGGTAAACGCGTAAAAGCTGACTGTATTTTGTTTGCTAATGGCCGCACCGGTAATACCGACAAGCTTAACCTTGAAGCAATTGGCTTAAAACCTGATAGCCGTGGTCAGTTAAAAGTAAACGAAACCTATCAAACCGAAATTGACAACGTATACGCTGTAGGCGATGTGATTGGTTACCCAAGCCTAGCGAGTGCCGCATTTGACCAAGGCCGTATTGCAGCTGATGCAATTTCTTGTGGCAACTGTGATGAAAAACTGATTATTGATATTCCAGCGGGTATTTATACTATTCCTGAAATGAGCTCAGTAGGTAAAACCGAGCAGCAACTTACTGCTGCTAAAGTTCCGTATGAAGTAGGTCGTGCGCAATTTAAACACCTTGCGCGTGCGCAAATTGCGGGTACTGAAGTGGGTACTTTAAAAATATTATTTCATACAGAAACCAAAGAAGTACTGGGTGTACATTGCTTTGGTGAGCGCGCCTCAGAAATTGTCCACATTGGCCAAGCCATAATGGAGCAAAAAAATGGCGGCAATAATATTGAATACTTTGTAAATACCACTTTTAACTACCCAACTATGGCTGAAGCCTACCGAGTTGCAGCGTTAAATGGATTAAATCGCTTATTTAAATAAAGCTTTTAAGCTAAGAATAACCTATGTAATGCGGTTATTTGATAAATAGGCAATAACGACACATAAGTGCCAAACACGCCTTATTAAAAAGCCCGCTTACTAAAAATAGTAAGCGGGCTTTTTGTTGTTTAGCTGTTTTGTCCTTAAATGTGTTTACACATTTAAGACTTATTTATGAAAAATAACACACTAAACACTCAGTACTTTATTTGGTATTTATTACTTATGGTATTTAGCACTGAACTCATGCACGGCATTAATAAACACACCTGCATTTTCAGGGTCTACATCTGGTGTAATACCATGGCCAAGGTTAAATACGTGGCCATTACCTGTGCCAAAGTCTTCTAAAATAGTCGCTACTTCTTGACGAATACGCTCTGGCGTACCGTGCAGCATTGACGGGTCCATATTACCTTGTAATGCTACTTTGTCGCCTACACGGCGCTTAGCATCGCTAATATTAATGGTCCAATCAAGGCCGATAGCATCACAACCAGTTGCTGCAATTGCTTCAATCCATTGGCCACCATTTTTAGTAAACAAAGTAACTGGTACTCTACGGCCATCGTATTCACGAATTAAACCATCAACAATTTTGTGCATGTACTGCAATGAAAACTCATTGTAGTCGCGCGGGCTTAATACACCGCCCCATGAGTCAAACACCATTAACGATTGTGCACCGGCTTTAATTTGCGCATTTAAGTAATCGATAACCGAATCAGCTAGTTTATCGAGTAATAAATGTAGCGTTTGCGGCTCTGCAAATGCCATTTTTTTAATTTTGCCAAATACTTTGCTGCTGCCGCCTTCAACCATATAAGTCGCTAACGTCCACGGTGACCCCGAAAAACCAATTAATGGTACTTCGCCTTTTAGTTCACGACGAATAGTACTAACCGCATTCATTACATAACCAAGATCGTCGTTTGGATCTAGCTTAGGAATTTTTTTAACATCGGCAAGCGATGAAATTGGACGCTCAAACTTTGGACCTTCACCCGTTTCAAAGTACAGACCTAAGCCCATAGCATCTGGAATGGTTAAAATATCACTAAATAAAATAGCGGCATCTAACGGGTAGCGGCGTAATGGTTGTAGTGTTACTTCGCAAGCAAGCTCAGCATTTCTACACAGGCTCATAAAATCGCCCGCTTGTGCACGTGTAGCACGGTATTCTGGTAAATAGCGTCCTGCTTGACGCATCATCCATACTGGAGTTACATCAACAGGTTGTTTTGCAAGTGCACGTAAATAACGGTCGTTTTTTAATTCGCTCATAGCGTAAAATAATCCTAATGCTTATAGAAATTGAGCAAGATTGTACCACCATATTCATTCCCTCTCTATCGCTAAGC
Organism: Pseudoalteromonas sp. SCQQ13; assembly: GCF_015864415.1. NCBI lineage: Bacteria > Pseudomonadati > Pseudomonadota > Gammaproteobacteria > Alteromonadales > Pseudoalteromonadaceae > Pseudoalteromonas > Pseudoalteromonas sp. SCQQ13. The sequence continues at coordinate 12,594 of NZ_JADYXG010000035.1, forward strand.
GATTAAATTGACAGCAACAGGAGGTAGATCAAGATGTTTTGAGTTTTTAACTGTTTTTGACTATTAAACAAGCAAACAGTAGCAACATTTAAAACTTTTCATTAATATGTTTGCAACATACTTAAATCCTTGGTATTGTTTATCCCGCGTTAACAAAAACAATAATAAAAATCTTAAAACAATAAAAATAAAAGTTTTAAAATAACAATAACAAAAATCTTCTAATAAAAATAAGAAAGCTTGTTACAACAAGCCATAGAAAAAAATTAAGCCACCGTAACAGGTGGTTTTTTCTTGCCTGCAATAAATTATCAATTCCCTACAAATAAAATAAACTGCTTCTAGATCATCTATTTTACTAGTTGATATACACATCAATTAACTATATCTTGAGGTATAAACAATTTTTACTTTTAACTAAAAAACCAACCCAGCTTAGGAGAACGATTATGCTGACGCGTGTAGAAAATGCTCAACAAAAGTGGGGGGGTAGCCATACTGTAATTGATAAATGGCTAAACGAGCGACAACGCCTCATTGTGCTTTATTGTAAGCTAGCTGGGTTTTCACCTTCTGATAAAAAAGATCATGCCCTGCCTGAACCACAACAAATTGAAACGTTTTGCCAAATTTTAATGGATTACTTATCTGCCGGTCACTTTGAAATATACGATGACATTGCTAAGGCTTGTGAAAGTAAAGGCCCAGAAAGCCAATTGCTAGCAAATGCTATTTACCCAAAAATAACAGATACCACCGACATTGCGCTAGATTTTAACGATAAATACGCTGAAGTTGATAAAGAAGATTTACTAGTAGGCTTTGACAATGACTTATCTGTTCTTGGTGAAGCACTTGAAGCGCGCTTTGCGCTAGAAGATGAGCTTATTGATAACTTATTTGCTAATCATACGGATTAACAAGCGCACCGTTATTTATACGCATTAAAAAAGGGACTTAAAGTCCCTTTTTGTATATGTAGGCTAAATTATTTTTAGCTTATATCTTATTTACTCTGCTGCTGCAGCATCTGCATCGCTTTGAATTTCTAATAATTCCACTTCAAATACAAGTGTTGAATTAGCAGGAATTTTACCTAAATCACGGTCGCCATAAGCTAGCTCAGAAGGAATTGTAAATTTATATTTAGAACCAACAGGCATAAGTTGTAAACCTTCAGTCCAACCAGTAATTACACGGTTAAGAGGGAAAGTTGTTGGCTCGTTACGTGAATATGAGCTATCAAATTCAGTGCCATCTAAAAGTGTGCCTTTATAATGTACTTTAACTACATCAGTTGCAGCTGGTTTTTCGCCATCACCTTGAGTAATCACTTCGTACTGTAAGCCAGACTCAGTAACAGTAACGCCTTCTTTTTTAGCGTTATCAGCTAGGTATTTTACACCCGCTTCTTTGCTTTTTTCAGACTCTACTTTTGCTTGTGCTTCTTGCTTAGTACGCACTGATGTATCTAACTCAGTTAATACTTCGCGAATTTTTTCTTCGTCAATCTTTGCATTACCAGCAAGTGCATCTTCAAAACCACGAATTAACAGCGCTTGGTCTAGTTCAATACCAATTTCTTTTTTATCGGCTAAGTCTTTATTTAAAAAGTTACCTACCGATGCGCCAATACCGTATGCTTGTTGCTGCGCTACAGTGTCTAGTTTAACTTCAGCTTGCTCTTTTTTTGCTTCTTGATTACATGCTGTAAGCGCTAAAACTGACGCTGCAATCAATGACAATTTAATCGTCTTTTTCATTTTAAATCTCCGACACACTTTGCAGTTGCCATTTATTGTATTATTACTAGTTAAAGATTAACGACCTACATGATAGGCTGCTTGTTTAATAACTAAAATTTACGTTGTTAGCTAAACTAAAAACATATCCAGTGATTAGACAAACAACCTAGGCCTTCAACGAGACCTAGTCTAACCTCTCAATCACTAAGAGTTAAGAGGAAATACTTGTAATATGCCGTTATTTCGTACTTTTTTTATCGTGTTTTGCTGTTTATCGGCCATCGCCTGTAGTGATGAAAAACAACAAGCTGTTGCCAGTTATGAACATGCTGCACAAGGCGCGTTTTCATCGGCGCTATCGCATGATGGTAAATACAGCTTAGTCTCCTCCATTAACCATGGGGTCGCGCTGTGGGATAATCAACAGCAAGCACTTAAATACCAATGGTTTCAGCAACAAGCCCAAGATAGCCTGGTTTATGCCGTTGCTATCGCTTTTGACAACAGTGTGGCTGTTACCGCCGAAAAAACCACCTTTGCGGTATGGGATATTGCCACCGGCGAAAATAAAGGTTACTACAAAATACAAAAATCCAGTATTCGCGATATTGCTATAAGCAACCAAGGCCGTGGCGTACTATACGGGCGCAGCGATGGCGTAGTGGTGTTTATTAACCTTGAAACTGGCCGCCGTATTGAGTTTTTAGGCCACCAAGAAAAAGTAAACACGGTCGATCTTGCCCCTAACGGGCGCTATGCTTTAAGTGGTTCAAACGATTACGTTGCTTACTTTTGGGATACGCGTACAGGGCAAGTGATTCATCGCTTTAACCACCCTACTCGTGTTACTCAAGTTACGCTTGACCCACAAGGTCGCTATGCATTTACGGCCGACAGTATGGCACAAGCAAATGTATGGAAGCTGACTACAGGTGATCTTGTAAGTAAACTGAAGTATATTGCGCGTCAGAAAATTTTTACGGCGGTACGCTTTAACGATCAAGGTGATTTGCTAGCAACTGGGTCGCCTAATAAACGCATTGATTTATGGCAAATATCGAGCGGTGAAAAAATTCAAACTTGGCAAGTGACACCACGTGAAGGCAGTAAGCCTAAATCGGCCGTGGTGCTCGATGTAACATTTACAGATAACGGCAGGTCGTTATTAACCGAAAGCTCCAGCGGTATCGCAGAGCGATTTATTATACGAGAGAATAATGAACACAATTGAACATCGCTTAATGGAACTTGAGGCCAAAGTGGCTTTTCAAGACGAAACAATTGATATTTTAAATGACGAAATAAAAGTTCACCAGCAGCTGTTGGCAAAAATGAAACGCCAAACAGAGCTACTGGCTGAAAAAATTAAAGAATCGCAGTCATCATCATCGATGATGTCAAACGAACCTGAGCCACCGCCGCCGCATTATTAATATGCAGCTATGCAGCAAAGGATTTAATCTCCTGGTTTAAACACGCCTATAATTTGTTCAAACTGGCGTGTTGACGCCTGCACAGCCTGTTCTGGCTGTGCCATTTTATGGCCGCACTCTACACATTCTACTTTTTCTACATCATGCTCTTTGTAAAGCATTAACCTATCCATGGCTTTACATTCAGGACATGTTGCCCCAGCTATAAATCGCTTCTTTTGTTTCACGAGATTTTTCCCACAGTTTGACCTAATGTTATTTTATCGTATTACGTGATGCGTTGATACGGTTGATATGCCCAATACGATCCGTGTTATCATATTGGCAATTTAATTAGGGCACAGTAAAGTAACGCATTTATGATCCAAATCTCAGAAATAGAACTTCTTCGTGGCGGTAAAGCTTTATTAAAAAATGCATCTGCTACGTTATTTCCAGAGCATAAAGTAGGCCTAGTAGGCGCTAATGGTTGTGGTAAATCAACCCTATTTAGCCTCCTCAAAGCAGAGCTACAGCTCGATGGCGGTAACTTTACTATACCTAAAGACTGGTCTATAGCGTCAGTAAAACAAGAAACTCCCGCACTGGAAATAAGCGCAATAGACTATGTACTACAAGGTCATCCGCAGTATTACGCCATGCGTATTGCACTGCGTGAAGCCGAGCAAGCTAACGATGGCGACGCACAAGCTAAAATACATATTCAGCTTGAAAACATTAAAGGCTACAGCATTGAATCAACCGCTGGTGAGCTATTACATGGTTTAGGCTTTGCTAATAACTCAATAGAAAACCCGGTAAGTTCATTTTCGGGTGGCTGGCGTATGCGCTTAAATTTAGCCCAAGCGCTTATTCGCGATGCCGACCTGTTATTACTTGATGAGCCCACTAACCACCTTGATTTAGACGCAGTATATTGGCTTGAACGTTTTTTACGTGCTTATACTGGCACTTTAGTGCTGATATCGCATGACCGTGAGTTTTTAGATGCCGTAGTTGATCAAATTTGGCATATAGATAAACAACTTATCAACGTGTACAAAGGCAACTACTCGCAGTTTGAGCGTCAAAAAGCCGAGCGCATGCTACAGCAGCAAGCCATGTTTGATAAGCAACAAGAGCAAATTGCTCATCTAGAACAGTTTATAACTCGCTTTAAAGCAAAAGCCAGTAAAGCTAAGCAAGCACAAAGCCGCGTGAAAGCACTTGAGCGTATGGAAAAATTAGCTCCAGCACATGCCGACTCGCCATTTAACTTTGAGTTTGCCGAGCCAAAAGCATTACCAAACCCACTAATGACAATAGATAAAGCCAAAGCGGGATATGGTGATATCACCATTTTAAATAATATAGAATTAAACTTAGTACCAGGCAGCCGCATTGCTTTACTTGGCCGAAATGGCGCGGGTAAATCAACGCTAATTAAACTGCTTTCGGGTGATTTAGAGCCTCAAGCTGGCGAAGTTATTCAGCACCATGGGCTAAATATTGGTTATTTTGCGCAGCATCAACTTGAATCTCTTGATTTAAAAGCCAATGCAATAACACATATACAACGACTAAACCCAAAGGCTACTGAGCAATCACTGCGTGATTTTTTAGGCGGATTTGCCTTTATTGGTGATAAAGCGCTTGAGCCAGTAGCACCCTTTTCGGGGGGCGAGAAAGCACGTTTAGTACTTGCCATGCTGGTATATCAAAAGCCAAATTTATTACTACTCGATGAGCCAACCAACCACCTTGATTTAGAAATGCGCCATGCACTTGTTATGGCACTGCAAGGCTTTGAGGGCGCTATGGTTACTGTATCGCACGACCGCCATATGCTTAAAAACACCGCCGATGAATTTTACTTAGTAGATGACGGCAAAGTAACTCAATTTGGTTACGACTTAGATGCGTATTACCAATGGCTGCTTAACGCCAATAAAGAAGCGACTAAAACAGAGCAAAGTGACGAAGTAAAAGCTAATTCAGGTATTAACCGTAAAGAGCAAAAACGCCTTGAGGCCGAATTTAGAAAAGCCACGCAACCGCTTAAAAAGCAAATTGAAAAGCTCGAAAAGCAACTCGACAAATACGCTGCAGAGCTCAATGAGGTTGAAGTAGCATTAGGTGATAACGAGCTATATTCTGATGACAATAAAGCCAAGCTAAAAGAGTTACTAGCCAAGCAAGCCACACTTACACCTACGCTTAACGACATTGAAGAAGCGCTCCTTATGGCGCTAGACGAAATGGAACAAAAAGAGCAGGCGTTCGCCGATGAACTTGCTCAATAGCGACCATTTTTGGCAATTTTCCTGCACTTTGTACGCCAAGCCAGTGCAACAACAAACCTTGCTGGAGTTACAAAACCAGCAAGGTAAAAACGTTAATTTGTGTTTATTACTCTTGTATTTAGATTCACTAAACTTAGTTGTAAATAGTCAGCAGCTTGGAGTATTAACACAAGTTGTTAATGAGCTCGATAATAACGTGATGCAGCAACTACGCGCAGCACGCAGTTATTTAAAAGTACACCAACAAGCTATTACTGACTATGCAAACATACGCAAAGAGCTGCTTAGCGCTGAGCTCAAGCTTGAAAAGCAGCAACAGCAAATGCTAATAAATGCAGTAAATGAATGTGAATTGGTAGAGTGTACCGAGCCAAATAATATTGAATTATATTTAAAGGCCAGCTTTTAGGTACAAAGCGCCAGAAAAAACAGCTCGCGCATATTTCAATACTTATGAGTCCTACCCTCTTTTACTGCTCATTCTTTTCTCTTTGTGCAAAAGATCTTTAAGTGACTTATTCACAAACAGGTTAAAAGGCGCTGCGCTTTTATAGGGAAAAATTAAAACCTCTTTAATCCTTATATTCTCAGTGGTCAAAGCTGTTTTCACCTGCTCCCTTTACCCATCTGTTAAACCTAATACCTTCTTCTCAAAACATGATCCAAATCAACTTCATATCGCTCATTATTTCACTTAGGTAAATAACTTGATCTTGATCATAACTGTATTCCTAAACCCAGCTTATGATTAACCCATAGACATTAGGAGGCAAGTTATGGACGTATTCTTCAGAGATTTTTTTACCGACCCAGTACTGTTCTTATCGTTTGGTTTTCTGGGGATCGTTATTAGCTTGTGCCTTTTCTTTGTATACTACTTTATTAAGAAAGTACAAGAAGCAGAAATTCCTGACCAAAATTAAGCACGACGCACAAAGCGCCTATCAGTTTACTGATTAGGCGCTTTTTATTTTCCTAGCCGAAAAATTTGCTACACTAGCGCCTCGTTTATTGCAAAGTGTGTAGTACAAACATGATCCATAAGTTCAAACCCGCATGGTGGATGACCAATCGTCACGTTCAGACCATAATGCCGCGTTTTTTCCGCCCATTTCATCATACTCGCTACCAATTGGAGCAACTTGATACTCCCGATGGTGACTTTATCGAGCTTGCTTGGTCGCTACCGCATAACGAAACGGCTCCTCTTGCTGTGGTACTACATGGACTTGAAGGCAATATAAATAGCTTTTATGCCAAAGGCATGATGAAAGCCTTAAAAAAGCAAGGTTTTGCAGTGGTGCTTATGCATTTTAGAAACTGCTCCACCGAAGTAAATCGCTTACCACGTGCTTATCACAGTGGTGATACCGCCGACTTAAGCTTTTTTATAAACCACTTAAAGCAGCTATATCCAAACCGACCTTTAGTTGCGGTAGGCTTTTCGCTAGGTGGTAATGTATTAGCTAAGTATTTAGGCGAGCAACAGCAACAATGCCCGCTAAGTGCAGCAGCACTGGTATCTGCACCTTATGATTTATCGGCATCATCGGATGTTATTCGAAAAAGTTTAGGTAAAATTTATCAAAAGTATTTACTCGATCGCATGAAAAAATCAATGCAGCGTAAATTGCCACAAATTAAGCAGCAAATATCGATAACTACCGATCAATTAATGGAAATTGACGACTTGTTAGAGTTTGATAATCAACTTACCGCGCCTTTACACGGCTTTGAAAATGCACATGATTATTACCGCCAAGCCAGTGCTATGCCGTATTTAAAACATATAGCGGTGCCAACATTAATTATTCATGCCAAAGACGATCCTATGCTCTCTATAAAGGCCGTACCAAGTAGGCAAGATGTGAGTGAGCATGTTACGCTGCGCATCTCTGAAAAAGGCGGGCATGTGGGCTTTATTAGCGGTAAAAATCCATTTAAGCCGGTATTTTGGTTAGAGCAAGCGGTGCCAAGTTATTTTGGCCAATATGTATTAAATAAAACCAACAAAGAGTCAGTATGATCATTCCTTACGAGCAACTTGATAAAGACACCTTATACAACCTAATAGAAAGCTATGTACTGCGCGAAGGCACTGATTATGGCGAAGTAGAAGCCAGTATTGAATCGAAAGTAAACCAAGTAAAGCTGCAGCTTAAAAGTGGTGAAGCTATGGTGTTTTTTTCAGAACTACATGAGTCGGTAACTATCATTTCCAAAGGCGAATTTAAAGCGCTGCAAAGTGAAGAGCATCAGGCACAATCGTTTGATTAGATACAGTTAACTTTGTAGCACTTGTAACTTTTGTATTGAAAGTACACAATGGCTTTTTACCCAAAGAGCCATAAAATGATAAAACTCAGCACTCTAGTGGTAGCCATATCACTAGCATTAAGTAGCCAAGCTAATGCAACAACAATAACCGCATCAGATAAAGCAATTAAGCTGGCAAAAGACACAATTTTAATTGATACCCATATTGATGTACCTTACCGTCTACACGACAAATGGGCCGACGTTACCAAAGCCACCGACGATGGTGACTTTGACTACCCTCGCGCTATACAAGGCGGTTTAAATGCCCCATTTATGTCGATTTACATTCCTGCTCACTTAGAATTTGAAGGCAAAGGTAAAAGCTATCAACTTGCTAATTTACTTATTGATAGTATGGAAGCAATCGCACAACGTGCACCCGACAAATTTGCAATTGCCAGCTCAACTGTCGATATAGAAGAGCAGTTTAAGCAAGGTAAGCTTTCGATTGCTATGGGCATGGAAAATGGCTCACCTATTGAAGGTGATATGAAAAATCTACAACACTTTTTCGACCGTGGTGTGCGTTATATTACCCTTGCTCATTCGCAAAGCAACCATATTTCTGACTCGTCATACGACATTCGCCGTAAATGGAAAGGCTTAAGCCCTTTTGGTAAAAAGCTAGTTACTGAAATGAACAACATTGGCATGTTAATCGACGTTTCGCACATTTCTGATGATGCGTTTTATCAGGTAATAGAACTCTCTAAAACACCCGTTATAGCTTCGCATTCATCGCTACGCAAATACACACCCGGTTTTGAGCGTAATATGAATGACGACATGCTACTGGCGCTGAAAAAAAATGGCGGGGTTATTCAAATTAACTTTGGCTCAAGCTTTGTTACCGCTAAAGCAGGTAGTTGGGGCAAGCAGCTAAAAAGTACAAAAGAGTCTGCAAAAAAAGAAGGCACCAAATTAAGTAATGATTTTGATGCTGCATATCGCGCTAAAAACCCCTACCCATTTGCCAGCCTCGAGCAGGTGCTTGATCATATTGATCACGTAGTTGCGCTAATTGGTATTGATTATGTAGGTATTGGTTCTGATTATGATGGTGTTGGCGATTCGCTGCCAATTGGCTTAAAAGACGTATCTAGCTATCCTAACCTAGTACAAGGTTTAATGGACAGGGGCTACAGTGATACCGACATTAAAAAGATTTTAAGCGGCAATACACTACGCGTTTGGAAACAAGCCGAAGCGTATGCGAAAAAGCATTAGGCTCTAGGTATCAGGTATCAGGTATCAGGTATCAGGTTAGAAAAACATAACTAACACTAACTTCAATATATAACGCGGCCAATGGCCGCGTGTTTCTATCCTCAACTTGCATAAATCTAAGCCAACAACGCCACCCTCATGCTTTATCCTCGAGGTTCGTAAGCCTCAAACCCACGCTACGACGATAAAGTTAACACCGCTCTGCTCTACCTTAAACCTAAAGCCTCGTACCTAATATCTAAAACCTAATACCTAATACCTGCAACCTGCACTTTATTACAGGCATTAAAAAAGGCCACCTAAGTGACCTTTTTCTAACAATTAACTTAAACGTTAATTATTACGCTACGATGTTTGCAACAACGCCAGCGCCTACAGTACGACCACCTTCACGGATAGCGAAACGAAGAC